>JAITKM010000034.1 GCA_031278395.1 Deltaproteobacteria bacterium
ATACAAAGAACTGAGAAATTGGGGATAAAAAGTGTTGTTTCAATAAAATGCTTAATTTTTGAAAATATTGCGACATCATAAACGCTGCTGCCTTTAAATCAATTACTCATATTTGTCTATAGATTTTTTTTTTGGTTTTTCTGGTACAGGGTTACTCTGGTTTTACTCTGGTTTCTCTGGTACAGGGTTACTTTTATTTTCTGGTTTTTCTGGTACAGGGTCTAGGGTTTTTCTGGGGTTTTTCTGGTTTTTCTGGTACAGGGTTACTTTTATTTTTATACTTTTTTAGAAATTACAAAATAATTTAGAGTGTTATGTTTGTTTAATGCATGAAAAAACTAATAAATAAAGTAACCCCATACCAGCAAACTCCCAGCCAGCGAACTCCAAAAATGTTTCAGAGAAAAAAGAACCCTGATAAAGTAACCCCATACCAGCAAACTCCAAAAATGTTTCAGAGAAAAAAGAACCCTGCACCATGGGAATGGGACCATGGGAATGGGAAACTCCATGGGAAACTGAGATCCCTATATTTAAACCAGGGAACCCCTAGAAAATCTTTCAGGGGAATTCAAAGGAAATAAAAGTTCCCTTAATTTTGTTTTTTTGTTAAGAAGGCGATTTTTTTGAGAGTAGTTTTTTTTGATACCTTTCTGTATCAAAATCTCTATTTTGTGAGTGTAGGTGCCTTTAATAATGACTCGGGAGAATTTATTTATCCTTCAGTGGGAGTAGATAAAGATACGACCTGCGAGAATTATTTTTTAATTTAAAGTGGTATTGTTGCCTATGCTGATGATAAAAATTAAAAGCCAGAATTCCTGTCTTTTAGGCAGGGAGTGTGCATTTTGTAAATTGATGGGAGTCATTTCCGATAAATAATAAAATTTAGAAAATTATCGGAATCATGCTAATAAGCAGAAACCGCGAAAAGGTAAGTCGTAGTTTCTGGCGAAATGACACTTTGACGTTAGGGAGCGGTTTCCCTCTGCGTTGTTACGTCGGTCCTTGGTGGGTAAGGAGTCCTGTTCCAGTGGTTGTGGTTGCGTGGTATTTTGGGAGTGGTGGCCAGTTCAACAACAACAACAACCGCAACAACAACAACTACGTGCGTTGTGTTACGGCGGTGGTGGTGCCGTAGAGGGGCGTGTTCGGCATCAATTATTTAATTTTTTTATTATCAGCATAGGCAAGAATATTATTATTGGAGAGGTGTTAGTATTGTGGCAGAGAAAAACAAAACAATTAAAGACGGAAAGGTTAACAAAATTAAACCGGAGTTGGAAATTTACAGATCAGCCTATAGGCTGGCTAAAGAAATGCAAAAGATAAGGTCTAAAATGCCTAGAAGTGTAAAGCATGATTTAGGACAACAGGCTTTTAGTTCGTGTTTAAATGTTCTGCGTGAAATAGCGAAAGCTAGGCGTAATTCCGACGAAAAAAAGATACAGGCTTTGCTAAACATAGAAATCGAGGCGGAGTTAATGTGGACTTGGCTTAGGTTGCTTTGGGAATTCAATGCTATTAAGGAATCCGAACATCTATTATTAAGCGAAATTTTAGATGATGTTACAACTCAAGCAAAGGCATGGCGAAAATGGGCGATGATGAATTAAAGTGGCCGACATACAGTGATATTGTTACGGCTTATAAGTGCTGCAAGATTAAGAAAAAAAGCAGCACGGCACGGATTCATTTTGAATTAAAGTTAGGGCAAAATCTTTTAAATCTATATCGAGAAATTCATTCAGGTACATATATGCCGTCTGCGTCAATGTGCTTTATTGTCGTCGAGCCTAAGCCGCGAGAGGTTTTTGCAGCACCGTTTCGGGATCGGGTGGTGCATCATTTAGTGGTGTCTGAATTATTGAAGATTTGGCGGGACAGGTTTAATGCCGCGTCGTTTGCCTGCATAGAAGGTCGCGGTCCATATAGGGCGTTATGTAAGTTGCAGAATTTAACGCTAAATATCGGCACAATCAGGAAGGCAAATAAGCCTTATGCAGCGCAGAAGATTTATGCGCTGCATTTGGATATAGAGAAATTTTTTCCTACCATACATCGTGAAACGCTGTTGAAAACAGTGCTGGATTCTTTACCGCAGGAGATAAATTATAAAAATACAAAGTTAAGATGGCTCTGCGAAAAATTAATGGCGCATGATGCACGTGATAAATTTTATTTTGTAAATGAAGCTCAGTCCAAAATGTTGCCGCCGGGTAAGTCGTGGTTGGAGCAGCCAAAAGACAGGGGCATTCCAATTGGGAATTTGACCAGTCAGCTGGCGGCTAATATTTATTTGACTGAAATAGATTTTTATATTTCTGAGACGTTAAAGCCGCAGGGATACGTGAGGTATATGGACGATTTGTTGTTGCTAGACCGGGATAAAGCCAAGCTAAAGGGATTTATTGCTAAAATATCGCAGCGAATCGAAGAACGGTTGCGACAAAGAATTAATGAGAGCAAGACTGTATTAAAAAGCCTGACAGACGGAGTGAAATTTTTAGGGTTTCATATAAAACAGGTAAAAAGAAAGGTGTATAGTAAACCTAAAGAACAAGGGAAGGTAAAAACGCTGGGAGTATTAGGGAAAGTTGAGGAACAGCAGGTCAGGACTGAAACTGGAAGAATTAGTTTGTTATGGATTACGCTTACGGGTAAGCGTAAATGGAAATTGGTATATAGGTTTAGGAGGTTAGAAAAAAAAGGGTTTCAGACGCAGGAAGTGTTGGGAGAAAATTATGGGCTGCCTAGGGTTAGTAGCTTAAGGAGAGTATATAAACAGTTGTCGTCGTATAACTCAATGTTAGGTTACATTCGCCAGGGGAGGAGTCTCTCATTTAGACGAGCATTACTTACCAGATTACGCAGAAGTGAAATTATTAAAAACCGCACTTGCGATGTCAAAAACTGGAGCAAGATAAAACTTCATAAGCAAAGTTACAGTCAATAAGCAAGCAATAAGCAAGTGCTATCCTATATACAACTTAATGTTTTAATTGATTCTTTTAGCCCGGCGCTTGATACATAACAACCTACCCAGTACCAGATAAAAATAAAGAAAAACGCCGATTACCAAAATTGCCCGGAAGGCATGCGATAAACCATACGGAAATAACTTCAGTTGTCCGGAAAAGGCACAATCTGTAAATAACCCCGATTGTCCGGAAATAGGACTCACGGGTTATTAAGTCCAAATTGATAACTAATCATTATTAAGATATCCAGAACGGATACATCTAGTACAGACATTAATTTTAGTTGACTTACTACCTATCATAATTTTTACCTTTTTAAGATTTGGCTTTTGAACATATGCCGTTCTCTTTGTTACCTGCGAGCCTCTCAAACTATGCTTTTTAGCTATATTAGATCCCTTATTACAAATATCACACCTTTGCATACAATCCTCCAATAATTTAAATTATCAATTTACATCCTTACTTATATCAAAAAGACTCGTTTCCATTTTTTATAGGTATAAATTTAAACACAACTCTAAATCACTTCTATTTTCACTAGCTATCCTGCCTCTTTCTAGAAAATAGCTAAAAAAAATGCGCTATAATTTCTTTAGAAACTATAACGCATTCAAAAAGGACAAAAAATATAAAAAAGAAAAAGATCATCATTGGTAAGTTTATAACTCATTAAAGCTAACTTCTTTCAGAGTAAAAAGTCCATTTCTCCAATTTAGACCTCAAAATAAAAATCCTGGCAGCAATCTACTTTCCCACAATTAGCAGTATCATCGACGTAATCGGGCTTAACTTCTGAGTTCGGAATGGAATCAGGTGTGTCCCCGTTACTATAACCGCCAGGAAGAACGTTAAAGGGATTTATCCAGCGCAACAAAAATCGCGCCGCCAGAAATACTTTTCAAACTCGGAAACAAACGCAAAAATATAAAGGTAGAAAAGTAAAATATCGAGAGTATAACTCTATCAAACTAACTCAAACTCACTACATTATTAATATAGCTCGCTCTCTTAGCCTTGATATAATTAAATCAAAAAATACAAATGAAAATTAAGCCTCACGATCTATTAGTAATGGTTAGCTAAACGCCTCACAACGCTTACACACCCATCCTATCAACGTCCTAGTCTTGAACGGATCTTTAGTCTGATAAATCAGAGGGGAAATATAATCTTGGGAGGGGCTTCCCGCTTAGATGCTTTCAGCGGTTATCCCTTCCGTGCATGGCTACCCTGCTATGCTCTTGGCAGAACAACAGGTCCACTAGAGGCACGTTCACTCCGGTCCTCTCGTACTAGGAGCAACTTCCCTCAAATTTCCTACGCCCACGGCAGATAGGGACCAAACTGTCTCACGACGTTTTAAACCCAGCTCGCGTGCCACTTTAATAGGCGAACAGCCTAACCCTTGGGACCTACTTCAGCCCCAGGATGTGACGAGCCGACATCGAGGTGCCAAACCTCCCCGTCGCTGTGAACGCTTGGGAGAGATAAGCCTGTTATCCCCAGGGTACCTTTTATCCGTTGAGCGATGGTCTTTCCATGAAGCACCACCGGATCACTAAGGCCTACTTTCGTACCTGCTCGAACCGTCGCTCTCGCAGTCAAGCGGGCTTATGCCTTTACACTCGTCAGTTGGTTTCCAATCAACCTGAGCCCACCTTCGCGCGCCTCCGTTACTCTTTGGGAGGCGACCGCCCCAGTCAAACTACCCACCAGACACTGTCTCCAACGAGGATTCACTCGTTTAGGTTAGATTGCAAAAGATTAAAGGGTGGTATTTCAAGGTTGACTCCTCCGAGACTAGCGTCCCAGATTCTACGTCTCCCACCTATCCTACACATCAATCTCCCACAATCAGCGCCAAGCTATAGTAAAGGTCCATGGGGTCTTTCCGTCTTGCCGCGGGTAGTGCGCATCTTCACGCACAATTCAATTTCACTGAGGCCGTGATTGAGACAGTGGGGAAATCATTACACCATTCGTGCAGGTCGGAACTTACCCGACAAGGAATTTCGCTACCTTAGGACCGTTATAGTTACGGCCGCCGTTCACCGGGGCTTCAATTCTCAGCTTTACAATAAATTGTTAACAAATCCTTTTAACCTTCCGGCACCGGGCAGGTGTCAGACCCTATATATCCTCTTACGAGTTTGCAGAGTCCTGTGTTTTTATTAAACAGTTGCTACCCCCTGGTTTGTGTCACCATCATCAGCTGCAGGATGTAAAATCCTTGACCAACAACGGCCAGCCTTCTCCCGAAGTTACGGCTGCAATATGCCTAGTTCCTTAATCACGGTTCACTCAAACGCCTTAGTATTCTCTACTCGCCCACCTGAGTTGGTTTGTAGTACGGTCACAATTTTATTAAACTTAGAAGATTTTCTAGGAAGCATGGGATCAATCACTTCTCTTTGACCGTAGTCGCAGATGGTCCAGTACCTCAGCATGTCGGGTGGATTTGCCTGCCCAACATATACCTACATACTCTCCATGGTATTCCATTACCCATTAGACCTACCCTTCTCCGTCCCTCCATCATATAAAATCGTGGTGCAGGAATATTAACCTACTTTCCATCACCTACGCTTTTCAGCCTCGGCTTAGGTGCCGACTAACCCTGAGAGGATGACCCTGGCTCAGGAACCCTTAGGCTTTCGGCGACATGGTTTTTCACCATGTTTATCGTTACTCATGTCAGCATAATCACTTGTTAGTAGTCCACAATTTACGGATATTTCTATCCCACCTTACGGTGATGCTTCAACCCAACTAACAACGCTCCCCTACCATATAAGATTACTCTTATATCCGCGGCTTCGGTACAATGCTTAGCCCCGTTACATCTTCGGCACAGGACCTCTCGACTAGTGAGCTATTACGCTTTCTTTAAATGGTGGCTGCTTCTAAGCCAACATCCTAGTTGTCTGGGAGTTCCCACATCCTTTTACACTTAGCATTGATTTAGGGACCTTAGCCGGCGGTCCGGGTTCTTACCCTTTCGTCAACGAGCCTTGTCACCCGCTGGCTGACTGCCGTGCTCAAATTACAGTGGTATTCAGAGGCTAGCTGGGTTTGGTAGGCTGGTAGGCCCCCTAGCCCAATCAGTGCTTTACCCCCACTGAACATACACGACGCTATACCTAAATATATTTCGGGGAGAACCAGCTATCTCCAGCCTTGATTGGCCTTTCACCCCTATCCACAAGTCATCCGGGAATTTTTCAACATTCTGCGGTTCGGTCCTCCACTAGGTGTTACCCCAGCTTCAACCTGCTCATAGATAGATCGACTGGCTTCGGGTCTACCTCCTGTAACTAAAATCGCCCTATTCAGACTCGCTTTCGCTACGGCTACACCTATAGGCTTAACCTTGCTACAGAAGCGTAACTCACTGACCCATGATGCAAGAGGTACGCGGTTCCACAGATAAAAGTGGTTCCACTGCTTGTAAATATATGGTTTCAGGATCTATTTCATTCTCCTCTCGGAGTTCTTTTCACCTTTCCCTCACGGTACTAATTCGCTATCGGTCGATTGGTAGTATTTAGCCTTAGGAGATGGTCCTCCCAGATTCCAAGCAGGATTTCAAGTGTCCCACTGTACTCAGGTACGTGCTCGCTTTCTTTACCGATTTCGTTTAAGGGACTATCACCCTCTATGGTCTAGCTTTCCAACTAGGTTCAACTATCAGTTCGGATAAACTTTATTACACGCCCTACAACCCCAAAGGACAAGTCCTTTGGTTTAGGCTCTTTCCGTTTCGCTCGCCGCTACTAAGGAAATCTCTAAATTGATTTCTCTTCCTCAGGGTACTTAGATGTTTCAGTTCCCCTGGTTAGCCTCTCATAATCGAGATAGTCGTGCTACACACGACTGGGTTCCCCCATTCGGAAATCTCCGGGTCAAAGCCTGTTTGCAGCTCACCGAAGCTTATCGCAGCTTTACTACGTCCTTCATCGCCTCCAATCGCCAAGGCATCCTCCATATACTCTTAGTAACTTAATTCTCCCATTATGCTACTATCTTCGGCAACAACGATTAGTTACCAGATAGTCATAACGTTATTTTTTGATTTTATACTATTATATACATTTGAGTTATACTCAGCTAAATTGAAAATCCCGTTTGCTTCCATAGAGACAAAACAAATCAGCCAAAGCTAAGTTGATACACCTCTACAGATTCAATAAAAAACAGAAATTCCAATTAGTTATTTTATTTTCGATATCTACTCTTCTACCCATATAAGATTTTGTTTCCAGGCTTAAAAACCAAACTCATAGTTCGCACTACAAGCTAAGTATTTCTGCCCTTCAAATCTAGGCTGACTAAAAGAGAGCAATAATAAAAACAATCCAGCAGATTTAAAAGGCATTCTACATTTAAACCGAATCTATCAAATTATCATTCATATGAAACAAGACCTACTAAATTAATGAGTTCAAGACGTTTAAATTTTCTTATTTTCTTACCCATCATTCCCCCCTCTCTTAATAAGAGAAAGAAAAAATAGGGACAGTCATTATAAAAAATATAAATCGTTCTTTGAAGCTCCTTAAAGGAGGTGATCCAGCTGCACCTTCCGGTACAGCTACCTTGTTATGACTTCACCCCAGTCATCAATCATACCGTGGACACCTGCCTCCTTGCGGTTAGCTCAATGTCTTCAGGTACAACCAACTCCCATGGTGTGACAGGCGGTGTGTACAAGGCCCGGGAACGCATTCACCGTTGCATGCTGATCAACGATTACTAGTGATTCCAGCTTCATGGAGTCGAGTTGCAGACTCCAATCCGAACTGAGGATGATTTTTTGCGATTAAGCCGAACTTCGCAGTCTAGCGGCGCTTTGTATCATCCATTGTAGTACGTGTGTAGCCCTGGGCATAAAGGCCATGAGGACTTGACGTCATCCCCACCTTCCTCTGGCTTATAGCCAAGCGGTATTCTTAGAGTGCCCAACTTAATGATGGTAACTAAGAACGAGGGTTGCGCTCGTTGCGGGACTTAACCCAACATCTCACAACACGAGCTGACGACAGCCATGCAGCACCTGTCACCGCGTCCCCGAAGGGAACGCCTACTTTCATAGGTTAGCACGGGATGTCAAGCCCAGGTAAGGTTTTTCGCGTAGCATCGAATTAAACCACATACTCCACCACTTGTGCGGGCCCCCGTCAATTCCTTTGAGTTTTAATCTTGCGACCGTAGTTCCCAGGCGGGATACTTATCGCGTTAGCTGCGTCACTAGATCAGTAGAGACCTAACAACTAGTATCCATCGTTTAGGGCGTGGACTACCAGGGTATCTAATCCTGTTTGCTCCCCACGCTTTAGCGTCTTAGCGTCAGTAACAAGCCAGAAATCTGCCTTCGCCTTCGATGTTCCTCCTGATATCTACGGATTTCACCCCTACACCAGGAATTCCAATTTCCTCTCTTGTCCTCTAGCCACTCAGTATCCAGTGCACTTCTGGGGTTAAGCCCCAGGATTTCACACCAGACTTAAGTAGCCGCCTACACGCGCTTTACGCCCAATAATTCCGAACAACGCTTGCACCCTACGTATTACCGCGGCTGCTGGCACGTAGTTAGCCGGTGCTTTTTCTGTAGGTACCGTCAAGTTTCCCTTCGTCCCTACCAAAAGAGCTTTACGACCCGAAGGCCTTCGTCACTCACGCGGGATTGCTGCGTCAGGGTTTCCCCCATTGCGCAATATTCCCAACTGCTGCCTCCCGTGGGAGTCTGGACCGTATTTCAGTTCCAGTGTGGCTGATCATCCTCTCAGACCAGCTACCTATCGTAGCCTTGGTGAGCCATTACCTCACCAACTAGCTAATAGGACGCAACCCGATCCTTTCGCGCCTTACGGCTTTGCTGATTTAAACCATAGTAAAAATCAGCTTATTCTGTATTAGCTCCGGTTTCCCGGAGTTATCCACAGCAAAAGGGGACGTTAGCTACGTGTTACGCACCCGTGCGCCACTCTACTCAGTATTGCTACCTTTCGCGTTCGACTTGCATGTTTGAGGCATCCCGCTAGCGTTCGTTCTGAGCCAGGATCAAACTCTTCAGTTTGAATAAAATCTGCTGTAGCGGACGAACAATGTTCGCCCTGACATATATATTTTATATATGCCTTACAAAAATCTTTGTTTAGCCAATTCGACTAAACGTCCTAGCTTCATATTTATTGATTATTCATCAAAGATAATTTGAACGGGATTGGCTTAAAAATTTAGAAACGCCAAACCATAATTATCTATTGCTCTCTTCTACTCAACCTAGATTTCAAGGGCAGATTTTTAAATCTGTCTTTCTTTAGAATTACTCAGCTGTTTATTTGAGCCTTATAATTCAACGCAAAAACAAACTCTTGTTAAAAAAAATTTAACTCCATTCGTTAAAGCGGGGCGGACAATGCACTAATTTAAAAACAAAAGCAAGAGGTAAAAAACTTTTTTTTCAAAAAAAAATTATTTACCTTTTCTCTGATTTTTTATTAAGAAATTCAGAGAAGTAATAAAGTAAAAAGTAACCACTACATTTAAAAAAATTTTAAACGTTGAACTACTTATTTATACTTTGTTTGATTTTATTTCCGTCTTTGTAAGATTTCCTCAAAGATACAACCGAAAATCCATTAAAGAAGTGAACTCTGCCAAAAGTGGGTGGGCTTGTATTACAATTTTTTTACTATTGCAAGAGATTTCTAAAATATTTTAAATATTTATTTAACAGAGGATTTACCGTAAAATAATTAGTATTTTCAATGTATTAATTATATTATCAAATCTCAGCCTAAGCGTTAAGGCTGTTTTCTTAAATTTAGCATTTCAAAAAATCTAAAATAATTTATTAAAAATATGTCACATATTTTCATGAATTAAGCATAACGGCTCTATAAAATATGTTTCGCGCAATATGCGAAATCTCAAAAAACTATATCTGAGTAGAAGAGAACTTATTATCTTTTGATAGGCGATTTTAAAAAACTTGTCGTCTCTCAAAAGATAGTAGGAATATGGTTTTTAATAGCTCATCGAGCTATGCCTGTTTTTATGTCTTTTGAAAAATTTTTTGCCGCACGGCGAAAGGAAAATCAAATGAATTTAATAGACCAAACTAACAATCTGTTAGATATCATTAACAGATTGCAATCAACAGGAAATAGCCTGGATATCAGTGTTGTTCACGAGGCAATGTTGCCGTATTTGGCGCAATTGTGCCAAATCGCGACACTTGAGAGGAACATCCCACTTATTAAATTTGCAACATCGCTTGCAAAAAATGACACACGGGTTTTTAAACCCGTGTTCAATGATAAGGCAATACCCAATGTTCGCAAACTTGATTTCGAGGATAGTTTTACTCGCAACGCATGCATTGATTTGGGATTAGCACCTCTCTTCTTCGCTATAATGAACGAAGACGAAAAAATGATAGAAACACTGTCTTCATTGGGACATCCAGATGATCTAAATTTTCAGTCAAAAGAAGTCCTTGACTTAGGAAGGCATATTTGTTTTGAAAAAGATACTTCACCAATATTTTTGGCTACTTCGGGAAATATGGGACTAAATAAATCTCCCAAACCTAACATTATCCGATCTCTGATCAGAAATGGATATAATGTAACTCCAAAGCAGCCAGGAACAAAAGAGCCAAGATTTTTATCGTTTGTAGAAACTGCAGTTGACGACTTATTCTCAGAATTTAACCACTATAATATTTTAACGTCTTTGGAAATAATTTTATCACACATAGGAATTGATAAAATTCAACAAAGCCATAAAAGCGCAACTCTTTTTCATGATAAATATAATTATGAGTATTATATTTGTGACCCTTCTGATAATTGGGACCCTTCTGATATGTTAAGTGCAATGCACTTTATTACAAAGGGTGCTAGAGAGTTTTTACCATCATCATGTGAGACGTTTGATGTACGTAGTGCACGTAAGATGTTTGATGCACGTAATAAACGTAAGATGTTTGATGCACGTAATGCACCTAAGACGCTTGAAGAGGAGCAGAATGCTTCCAACTTTGTATCAACATTAACATCAATGTATTATTGGACGCTTGAGGAGCTTAAGTATGTTAAGAAACAAGAGGAATCCGCAGAGAAATATTTGATAGAAATATCAAAACTCCTGCTAAAATATGGAGCTCAATTGAATATCCCAACACTAAAAACTAAAAAACTTCCTTTAGATTTTATCCAAGATGGGCAAGCTCCTTTACTTACTAAATTTTTAGAAAATAATGGAGCTCGACGTTCAACTGCAAAATAGACTGGTTTGATGGCTGGGTTTTGTAATAAAAAAAACAAAACCCAGCCTATTGGGTTAATTCTTCCTACTATTTTTTGTTCCACAACTTTTTATTTATTCTAGTTAGTTCTCTGGTTAGTTCTCTGATATGGGGTTGGTTTCTCTGGTATGGGGTTCTTTTCTCTGGTTTCTCTGGCTTTTCTCTGGTATGGGGTTCTTTTATGATCTTTTTATGATAATCCCCGTATGAAACGAATTTTTACTTGCTTGTCTTGGTATAATCTTACTTTTTAAAAGATAACTATTTAATATTAATATCTAAAAATTATACAACTTTTAATAGGTTTTTATATACAAAGAGCTCAAAAAGAACCCTGCACCATCCCACCCTAAAAAAAAAACAGCCGGAAACATGAAACTTTTTAAAAATCATAACATCAAAATAAAACATAAAGGTAAAGTTTAATTTATAGACTATTTATGGTTTCCACCACACGACAAGCAAGGGAACCTAATTATTTTTTAATATATTTTACAAAAAAAAATAAGTTATTAGCAGGGGCATATTTATATTCGTACTCTGTAATAAAATGAAAATCCATCCTAACTATTTTATTCTCAAAGAGGATGAATATAAATTGGCTCCTGCTAATAACTTATTTCATTATTCAAAAAGTTTAATTTATTTTTATAAAAAGGTGAAACTATGAAACTAAACACAAAACTATTACCATCAATTATATTGTCTTTGGTAATCTCTAGTATATGCCTAGTCTCCTTCATTATGGTGGAAGTAGAGGAATTATTAGAAATAATATACGAAAAATCACTAAAGTCTAACCTTAATGCTCGCAAATCATTGCTCAATAATTTTCTGGATAAAGTTAATTACGACACCTTAGATTTTGCTGCTAAGGCTTCAACTAAAGATAATATTCGTTTTAACGATGTTGACAAGTTATATGAGTCAACTACCAAGTTGCTCAAACAAGAAGACGCCATCTTTGACACAGTTGTTGTCATAGACGCTAACGGCGAAACTTTAAGCAAAGTTAACGCTACCCAAGATCTCAAAATAAATATTGAAGGCAAATGGGCTTTAAAGAATATCGGCAAAGTAGGTATAGTTAAGGAAAAAAATATTTTATATTTTCATGCCGAACAACCAGTCATTAAAGATGGCAAAGTTATAGGTGCGGTCATTACTGGATCTGATATCTTAAGTAATAATACTTTTGCTGACCTAGTCAAATCAGAACTAGGTATTGAAACTACCACCATCATTGATGGACTAAGATATGGAACAACTTTTACTGACGCTAAAGGACAAAGTCTAAAAGGCACAAAATTTGAAGATCAAGCATTTCTACAAAACATTATCAACAACGGTAAAGAAGTCTTCACCGACTATGTAATTAACGGAGACAAATATGTAGCAAATTTTTCTCCTATCAAAGACTTAAATGATAAAATTGTAGGCGTGTCTTTTTCTGCTGTATCTGATGCTGAACGTGAAGCAGTAATAAACAAAATAGCTAAGTTAGGATTTTGTATTTCTTTAACTATCTTGGCTATCTTTATCTTAGTTAATTTCTTATGGGTGCGACATATTTTAGTGAAGCCGCTTAAATCCTTAACTAATTTAAGTCATCAACTTGCTAATTGGGATTTAAGCCAAACAATCAAGATTAATTCAAAAGATGAACTCGGTGAATTAGCTAATTCAATGGCTGGCTTCATAGCTCACATTCGTTCAGTAATTTGCAAATTAAAAGAACAATCTGAGACAATTAACAAATCCTCTGAAGAGTTAACTACAATCGCTAATGCAATCTTAAAGAGTAACACTGAAGCTACTAATAAGCTTGATGAAACTTGTGTTGATGTTGAAGAAATGAACCACAAATATGCTTCGGCTAAGCAAAACTTGGAAAGCGTTACGTCAAGCATTGTTACAATTAGTGCTGCTGCGGAGGAAATGACTTCCACCATTGGAGAAATTGCTAATAACTCTAGTAATGCTAGAAATGTAACTAGTGAAGCTTCAGAAGAAGCTACTAACACATCAGATATAATCAAAGAGCTAGGACAAGCAGCTCAAGAGATTAGCACAGTGACAGAGTCAATTAGTAATATTTCTGCTCAGACTAATATCTTAGCCTTAAATGCTACAATCGAAGCAGCTCGCGCTGGCACAGCTGGCAAGGGCTTTGCTGTCGTAGCTAACGAGATTAAGAATTTAGCTCAAGAAACAGAGTCAGCCACAGGTAATATTCACGGTAAAGTTAATGATATTCAAGAATCAACTAACACCGCGATAAATAATGTTGAATCTGTAACTAGAGTAATTAATAACGTGAATAGTATCGTAACTAGTATTGCCGCTGCTATTGAAGAGCAGTCTGCTGTTACAAAAGATATTTCGCATAACATTGGCAACATCTCTAGCAGTATTCAATCTTCTAATGAAACAATTTCCGAAGTCTCAGAGATTGCCAAAAAAGTTACAGATAAAATGCATATTGTCAGCCAAATTGCTGAAGAAAACACAAACGGCAGCAGTCAAATAAAATCCAGCGCTGATAACTTAGCTTTACTTTCTGAACATCTAGAAAAAAGTATTGCACAATTTAAGTTGTAAAATAAGCTTTTTTTAAAATTACCTACACCACCTCGTAGGGCGGTGTAGATAATTTTAAAGCTCCACGTCAATTAAACTTTTCACCTCTCTGAAATTTATAACCATTTAGCACTTCTTTAATTGTTCTTACAGCTTTACCTGGAAATTGAAGTTTATCAATTGCAATAAATTGTTTTGCTGAATCAACGCTATCAGACCCAGCACAAATAATTAATTCACTCTTATTAACTTCTGTAATTACACCAGCAGCTTGCCATTGAAACCCTGAATCTTGAACTAAATGCGCTGCATAAACCTTGATGTTTCGCCCTTTAAAAACTGTCTTAGCGCCTAAATCCGGCGCACAAGTGCGAATACGTCTGAGCGTTACTGCTGCGGATTCTGTCCAATTAATATTTAAGTCTGCCTTTTCCCATTTATTAGCGTAAGTAATGCCCTCTGTTAATTGCGGTAAAGCAATAATTTTTTTCTCTAAAATCAACGGCACAGTTTCTAACACAACACTTGTTGCCACTCGTAATAACTTATCCGTTAAACTTCCTAAATCATCTTCTGCTGTGATTTCAACTTCTGCTGTCTGATAAACTGCTCCTGTATCAAGTCCTTTGTCCATCTGCATAATAGAAACGCCAGTTTTTTTATCTCCAGCAAAAAGAGCATGCTGAATAGGCGCTGCCCCTCGCCAACGCGGCAAAAGGGAAGTATGAACATTTACAAAACCTAACGGTGACCATTGCAATAAAGACTCAGGAATAATCTTACTATATGCTACAACAATACTAATTACAGGCTGCGTTGTATTTAAATGATTCACTAAACTGTTAAGTTCAGTATCTGTAGTTTTTAATATTTTTGTGCCGTTAGAATTTTCGTCAAGGCTAATGTTTTTAATTGACTTGGGCGTCCAAACAGCTAAACCATATTTTTGCGCAACAACTTTTACTGGCGACAGACTAAGCTTTAACCCGCGTCCAACTGGCTTATCGGCTTGCGTAAGCACAGCGCAAATCTCATATACCTCAGTCTTAATTAAACTTTCTAAAATACTCGCCGCAAACTCCGGCGTCCCCATAAAAACTATTTTTGGCTTCATCATTATTTTTTACCCAACTTCTTTAACTTACTTTTTAAAAGCTCACGTTTCAACCTGCTTAATCTCTCGATAAATAAAATCCCCTCTAAGTGATCTAATTCATGCTGAATACAGATCGCCAGCAAGCCATCGGCGTCAATAATAAACTCTTCGCCTTTTTCATTTTGGGCTTTAACTTTCACTTTTGCAGAACGCACAACTGTTTCATGTATTTCAGGCACGCTTAAACAACCTTCGTTGTATTTCGTCTCCCCCTCTGCCTCAAGAATTTCTGGGTTCACAAATTTAACTAAATTTGGAATAAGTTTTTGAGATTTAGAGTTTGGATTATTGGAGTCAGTAGCAGCTAGCAAAGCAGCCGGATCTGGCTTACCAACATCAATCACCATTGCTCGAATTGGCTTGCCGACCTGAATCGCAGCCAAGCCAACGCCGTCTTTCTGATACATAGTCTCAGTCATATCAGCGAGAAGTTTTTTTAACTCTTGGTTGAACTTCGTAACTGGTTCAGACTTAGTCTTTAGTATAGGATTGGGATATGTTAAAACTTTTAAAATCGACATAATAAATTTCATCCATATATAATTCAGCAAGCCTCTAAAAATCTCCCGTTACCAAGGCGACCAAGGCGGACAAAAACGAAAAAAGCGGAGTATATTCAACATATATGAGTATTTCTCAGTTTTTGCCCAACGAAGAGAGTGAAAATTTTTAGAGGCTCCCTAATGTTTAGTTACCTTAGGCAACTTCACCACTACCTTAAATATTCGTTGTTCAGCTGGCTTGATTGTTTCTTGTATTTCGACAGAACCACTTAACCTCTCGACCACAGCCAATACGGTAGTTAACCCTAGACCTAATTTTTTTTCTTCTGGAAAACCGACTGTAACAAACGGCTTGAACAACTCTTTTAATTCTGACTCACAACTAAAATGCACAGTTGAGCTAAGGGCTAAACAAAACAAATTATTGTCTTCAAAAATATTAAGATAAATTTTATTTTCATTAGCATTTTGTAATTTGCAATCTTTGGCAAATGCCTCAGCACAATTCACAAGTAACTCTGTAGCTAATAAATTTAATTGCTGGTTATCAGCTAAAACTTGCAAATTATCAACGGCTTTATTAACCACCAGCTCAAGTTTTTCAAATTTTCCTTTATCTCTACCTTGTAAGCGCTCTAAGGTATAAATAAAGTTTTTCTCTATATCGCAAGGCACTAAATACAGCGGACGCAGAGAAAGTAAGCCAACCAGCCTTTCATTAAGTCGCGATATTTTCCAAGCCTCACTAGTTAGCAGCTTAGCATATTCAGCAACTTTTTTATCATCTACACTACCAATTTCAGCCATAGTTTGCATAATTGAGCAGACCGAAATAATAGCTGTCAGCGGATTACCGACATCGTGTCCAATTTTATGAATTAACTCGGATAAAGTCTCTCCACTGTGTAAGGCGGATATAGTAAAATCTGGTTTTCCGATTCTAGTTCTTAGAATATCTTCTAGCATGTTAAGTATTTGTATTGTTAAATTAATTTAAAAAATATAGTAAGGGCGCAATAAAAGTTGCGCTTTTCGTAACCTAGTGGACAAGTAATCACTCTTTAAACAGAAATAGACATATGAATCAAGAGAATAATCAAGAGAATAATCAAGAAAACAAGTTAACTATCGAAACTTCCACATATCCAGATGATAAATTTTTTCCCATTCGCGGTCTTATTTTTCAGTGGGTTTTTCTTTTTCTGGCTGCAGCGTATATTTGTTTGCCAATTTATAACACTTCGTTTTTTGCTGACCTAACCTTTGGTAGATGGATTCTAAATCATGGCGCATTTATTTTTAATCAGCTTTGGTTATTTGCTGGCGAAAATTCAGCTAATTCCTTAGAGGCTAATGCTTTTCCTGCTTGGTCTTACCACTCAAGTTGGCTCTTTGCTGCGCTGATAGCGCTGATAGATAGTTTAGGCTCGCTTAAATTATTAATCATTTTTAAAGTTTGCTTATTGTTCTTAATCTTTTTAACTACTTCGTATCTGAACTATAAATTGTCGAGCCATAGATTTTTTGGAGTTTTTATCACGCTGCTAGCTTGTCTCGGCGGATTTTACGCTAATGAGTTTTCAGCCTCTCTGTTAGGGCAACTTTTTTTTGTGCTGTATTTCTGGGTCATTTATAGTTTAGCTATGAATTGGAATAAACAAAATCTTTTTTATTTGGTGGTTATTTCAACTTTATATGTTAATACCCATTATTCTTTTCTATTAGTTATCCCATTAGGTGTTGTGTTCTTTAATATGTTGAAAGAACAGTCTGTGTTAAAAACTTGCGCTGTATTTGTTTGGCCTATTTTAGTTTTAGGTTTCTTTTCGTTATTTTTTAACCTCCACTGCCTTAACTCGGCTAGTTGTAGCAAAACTGTTCCGAGTCCATTTTTTGAACTGAACTATTACGTGGCTGAGCTATTAAGATTTGAAAATATGCTAACTATTTATAACTACGAATTGGCAGTTTTAGTCATTGTGTCTGCTATTTGTTTAGTGTTTTGTTATTATTCGGCGTCTCGACTAGCTAAAGTTAATGCGGTAACTGTTCTAGGCTTGGGAGCTTTAGGTGTTATTTATGCGCCGCTTGTCTCTTGGGTCTTAATTTTAATTACTTTTTTGTGCGCTATGCTTTGGGGGCAAGCTAAGCTGGAAAATTTGGGTAATCTAGCTCAGGGGCTGGACATGTTGAAAAATAAATTTGACTGGTTGCCAACTTCTGGTTTTGCGTTTTTATTGTCTTGTATAAGTATTGTTTTACTTTTTAAACTAGTTACTAATCCAAGTCTGGAGTGGATTATGCCTAAAGAAGAAGCTAAATTTTTATTAAAAAATAAAGAGTTGATCTCTCAAGGAGTAGTATATGAACCGCAAATAGGGTCTTATCTATTATATAAGTTTTCCAATAAGCGTGGTGAATTGAGAGCCAATGTTGCAATAGATGAATCTTATAAATTTTCCGACCCTGTATATTTCAAAATGCTGCAGAATTTATGCGCAATTGATTCTGTAGAACTTTTAGATAAAAATTTAAGTAGCGCAAAAATAATTCTTTGCCCGACTAATAGCAATTTAATTCAAACTTTAAAAAGCAATAATCAATTTAAAGTTATTTCCAAAACTAAGAATTCAAATAACAACGCTATGTTAAGTAGCTGGACACTTCTGCAAAGGCTGTAAAATTTCGATTTTATTTCTGGTGCAGGGTTCTTTTATTTCTGGTACAGGGTTCTTTTCTCGAACTTTTCTCGAAAGAATATTTTTAGAACGTAAAATTTACTGAGAAACTTAGTTTTACTAAGAAAATTACAAAAGTAACCCCATACCAGAAAAAACCACTTCAAGGAGGCGTCAGCCACCTACAGCGACTGACTGAGGAACTATGCCTATACTACATTCAGCAAGTGTCAACAACTCAACTTCACTCTGGTATTTCTGGTGCAGCGACTATGGAATTTGTGTCAATATAAAAAAGCGACAAATTATGTTGCATTTCATCATCAATGACAAACAAATAACGAACGATAATCGCCTGGTTTTCATTCTTAAAACTCACTAAAAAAACT
>JAITKM010000047.1 GCA_031278395.1 Deltaproteobacteria bacterium
GGTTACTTTGTTTATTAGTCTTTTCATGCCTTAAATAAGCGTAACCCTCTAAATTATTTTGTAATTTCTAAAAAGTATAAAAATAAAAGTAAAACAAAAGTAACCCTGTACCAGAAAAACCCCAGAAAAACCATTAAACTATAACAACGACCGCCTGCGACGAAGAATGCCCAAATTGTGTTAGACAATGTCCAGACGGTATATTTGTTGCCTGCGAAAATAGTTGCCCTACGATTTTATCGTCGAGTAATTTATCCAGCTCAAACAGACGCATTTGTCCAAGTAGATGTTGTAAGCAAAAAATATAAAATAAAAAATATAAAACAGTATTTATTCTGGTGTATGGTTATTATGCATGATTAAGTCAATTTGTTTTACATCTTTATTAAATTATCTATGCGGCTAAATAGGATTTCGTTTTCCTTTGTCAACTCTCCACTTTTAAGTTTACCAAATTCTAAAGAGCTTTCTTTGGTATTTATTAAGTTAAGAATTTTCTTAGAACTTTCAGGAATAAAGGGCATTAACAAAACTGCAGCAATTCTAATACTTTCAAGCGAGTTATAAATCACTGTTCCAAGACGTGATCTTCGTGATTTATCTTTCGCAAGAATCCATGGTGAACATTCATCAATATATTTATTTGCACAACTAAGAGCAACAAAAATAGACTCTATAGCTTCTGAAATGCGATAGCTATCCATCTTTTCTGAATAAATTTCTATTGTCTGCGTAAACGCAATTTTTAGTTTGATATCTTGTTCAGCCTCTACCTTTTCGGCTTCTGGAATAATTTTATCAAAATATTTTTTATTCATAGAAATTGTCCTTGAAACTAAATTTCCAAGATTATTGGCAAGATCAGCATTGTATTTCGCAATAATATTTTCAGATGTGATGATACCGTCACTAGAAAATGGCATCTCAGCCAGACAATAATAGCGCACACCATCAACTCCAAATTTTTTAATAAGCTCATCAGCAAACATTACATTACCCTTTGATTTTGACATCTTGTCACCTCCAGAATTTAACCAACCATGTCCATAAACAGTTTTAGGCAAAGGTTCCTCAAGCGCCATCAAAATGATAGGCCAATAAATCGTATGGAAACGTACTATATCTTTGCCTATAACATGCAAATCACAGGGCCAATATTTCTTGTAGAGTTCTGTTGGATTTTTAGTATTATATCCAAGCGCTGTAATATAATTAGTAAGGGCATCGATCCAAACGTAGACGACATGTTTCGGATCAGACGGCACTTTGACGCCCCAAGTAAACGATGTTCTTGAAACACATAGATCTTGAAGTCCAGGTTTGATGAAGTTGTTGAGCATCTCATTTTTACGCGAAATCGGCTGAATAAAATCTTGGTTTTCATCTAAATACCGAATGAGGCGATCTGCGTATTTGCTCAACTTAAAGAAATATGCCTCTTCATTAGAGCGGACAACTGGTCGGCCACAATCAGGACACTTCCCGTCAACTATTTGCATATCAGTATAAAATGATTCATCAGGAATACAATACCAACCTTCGTATTTTCCTTTGTAAATATCCCCTTGTAAAAGTAATTTTTCAAAAATATCTGCTACTGCTTTTTCATGATAATCGTCAGTTGTTCGGATAAATTTATCGTATGAAGCTCCGACCATATTCCAAATATTTTTTAACACTTCGCAAATATTATCTGTATATTCCTGAGGAGTAAGACCAGCTTCTTTTGCTGCGTTTTCGATTTTTAGACCATGTTCATCGGTTCCTGTTAAAAAAAATACATCGTATCCTTTCTGTCTTTTGTATCTAGCAATGGCGTCTGCTAAAATTACTTCATATACGTTTCCTATATGTGGTTTTGCAGAACAATATGGAATAGCTGTAGTTATGTAGTATTTTTCTTTATTCATCGTTGTCTCATCTCCAAAAAATTAGCATTTTCACGACTCATACATTCATAATTTTCGTGCCATTTATAACAAACATTGCAAAAATTCAATATCAGCATATATACTCAAAACAACGCTGTTTTTCGACCTCTCCAATTCACTAGTTGCCACAAATAAATGAAAAAGTACAAGCTAACACTATGCTTAAACAAGTTCAGAAATAGATTTGAGCAATAGTTCGTATTTCTAAGTGGTTTCTCTTAGTGCGGGTTACTTTCGTTTAACTAGTTGAAGGTGCCCTGCACCATGGAGAACTAGAAAAAGAAAAAAACTAGCACTGATGCTTCTAGCGGTTATCACTAATTATCTACCTAAATCATTTTGCATAATGAATATGACCGCCGACGTGTTTCGGGAGCTGTAATCCTTCGGCTGAGGTAAGATTCTTAAGATCAAGATTTCCGCCGACGTGTTTCGGGAGCTGTAATCCTTTGGCTGAGGTAAGCCCATTACTTTATAATTCTGGTATGGGGTTACTTTAAGCTAATTCTTAACTTTATGTTTTTGTTATGATTTTCTGATTGAAAAAAAATGCTCTAAATCTTACTTCATCGTTTTAATTTTTTAAAAGTTCCCACCGAAACTTGTGATTAAAAGTAACCCTGCACCATGGAGAGAGAAAGTGGGGTGCTTTTACTTGCTTGCCAAATGACATACTTTTTATTGTCAACTAAGCCCAACAAAAACTAAACGATCGGCATCATTAAAAAAAACAGGCAAGTAGTAAAAAAATAACAGGTTCTTTTTCCAAGAGTTTTCTAAGTGGTTTCTCTTGGTGCGGGTTACTTTCGTTTATTACTTTATTTCTTCTGGTATTTCTTCTG
>JAITKM010000052.1 GCA_031278395.1 Deltaproteobacteria bacterium
GTATACGGATCTACTACTGGTTGTGGATTCATCTTTATTTACAGTATGAACTTCAGCATCACCACTGCTTGAGATTTCAGCTTTATCTTTATTAGCCTCTGCTTCAGCATTGTATACGGCTTCACTATTGGTTGTGGATCCATCTTTATTTACAGTATGAAATTTGGATGTACTACTGCTTGAGCTTTCAGCTTTATCTTTATCAACCTCTGCTTCAGTCTTATATACGGTTTTACCACTGGTTATGGATCCATCTATATCTACAGTATGAAATTCAGCATTACCCCTGCTTGAGCTTTTAGCTTTATCTTTATTAGCCTCTGCTTCAGCATTGTATCCGGCTTCACTACTGATTGTGGATCCATCTTTATTTACAATATGAAATTTAACATTACCCCTGCTTGAGCTTTCAGCTTTATTTTTATCAACCCCTGCTTTAGCATTGTATACGGTTTTACCAATGGTTATGGATTTATCTATATCTAAAGTATTAAATTCGACTTGAGGTGGTAGCGGCGGCAGATTCAGATTAGTTTGTTTTTCATTTTCTTTCGTCTCTTGTTCTTGTCTTGACCTTTGTCTTGGTTGATTTCTGCTATTACAACCAAATGTTTTTCTAAATGACTCTATTAAAATACACATAATATATATAACCTCATAAAAAAAATAGCTATTATTAAAAACCTGAAGTTTTTATACTTCAATAAAATAACTCGTTATTAGCTAGTAACAAGTTAGTCGTAGTGGTTCAAATTGAAACATCATATCGACACCTTTATTATACGAAAAATTCACTAAAAGTTGTACTTTTTAGTATTACTTTTTTAGTATTAATATCAGCTTGTTATAAAAAGTTATTCTTTCTGGACTTTCTATCATTATAACATCCTAGAAAATTTAGGTTTTTTTAGGTTTCGGCAGACTCAGGGAAAAATGAAAGATCCAAAAATTTGGTTCTGGTCTATGGATTCAAATTACTACACAGAAATCCAAAAACTATACAACTATTATTATAATAATATTGAACATGATACAACATTAGCACAAACTATACGTAATACTTATATGCTAGAGTGGTGGAACAAGCATTTGAGTTGCCTAATAAAATATCAGCTAAAAGAAAAAAATTTATTTTATTTAGCACAAAACGATTACATTATCTTACGTGAAGGTGCGAAAGAATTTTTACAATTTTTATATCAAAACAGAATACCCCTTTTTATTATTTCAGCAGGTATCGCAAATATAATAGAAATATTTTTATTTTTAAAAAAACAAAACTTGCTGTTTGATAATATATTCAAAAAGAACCCTACACCAGAGAGACAAGCCAAAATAATTTGGTAAATAAAAAAAAACGAAATTGGTCTAAGGAACTTAATGATAAGCTAAATATTATCGTCTAATCTATCAATTAATTTCATACAGGGATAATCATAAAAAGAGGGTTGCACCAAAATATATATATCCAAAAATATATATAACTGTATTCAAAAAGAACCCTACACCAGAGAACCCTACACCAGAGAAGCCAAAAGAACCCTACACCAGAGAGACAAAAACATCTTGCCAAACCCAAGTTTTTTACTTATAAGCCCCGCGTTTAATACGCCAATAGGTGTGGCAAATCCAGCAAAGGTAAATAAGCTTTTAAAAGTAAAACTTGGCAAAGTTTTTTGGCGGATTGAGAAAACCGTCCCTACGTGTTATTATTAAAAATTAACAAAATTATAAAAACACCTAATATAAGGAGTAAGGTCTGTGAAAAAAAAAGATTTAGAAAGATTTAAAAAAATTTTATTATTAGAACAACAAAAAATTCTTAGTCACCTTTCATCATTAGAAAGCAACTCACAATCAGAATTATCGCAATCCAGCACTTCGGACCCAAGCGATTTTGCAACGGTTGAAATTAATCAAACCGGAATTCAAAGAATTGGTAGTCGTGAGAAAGGACTATTGAAAAAAATTTCCATAGCTCTTCAAAAAATTGAATCCGGTGAATATGGCATTTGTAAAAATTGCGGAGAAGACATTGCAATCAATCGTCTTGAAGCACGCCCAGTTGCGGAATATTGTATTGATTGCAAAACTGAGCAGGAAAATATTGAGCGTCGTTTTAGTGATGAGCATGAAGAAGATGAAATCGACTGGATAATTGAAGACGCTGGCACAGAATAAAGAGGTTTACTCTTCAAACTCTTCAGCAGTTGACCATTCATCTTCGTCATTATTATTATCACTATACCGACGCTCGTTTTGCTCCATTTCTGTTTTGCAATCAATACAGAGTTGCGCTACTGGACGAGCTTCAAGACGTGCTAATGATATTTCCTCGCCACAATTTTCACAAATGCCATATTCACCGGATTCTATTTTTTGAAGAGCTACACTTATTTTATGCAGCATCTTTTTTTCATAATTTCCAATCTTTTGAATTTCAGCTTGATTAATTTCAACCGTTGCAAAATCGCTTGGGTCCGAAGTGCTGGATTGCGATAATTCCGACTGAGATTCTTCCTCCAAAGAAGAAAGATGCCCTAAAATTGACTGTCGTTCCATTAATAAGATCTTTTTAAATCTTTCTAAATCTTTTTTTTTCATTAATACATCTCCTTTTAGTAATTCATAAACTAAAAAATCATCCTTCTCTAACCAAGAAAGATTATCCCCCACCCCCATTAGCTAAGTGGTTAGGGGCGCGGAGTTTATGTTAGATTTATATTAAAAGTCAATTATAAAAAAAATACTTGCCAATTCTAACATAAATTGCCTATCTACTTGCCTTTATGAAAGAACAAGTAAAATATAATCTATGCTTTATTTATAATGTTGAACATATCCATTTTGGACAGTTCGACCTAGGAGGTGTGCTCTATCATCCACGTTATTTTCACCTCTATGAAATGGCGCGTGAATTTTTACTCAAAACTCACGCTCTCCCCTACACCGTTTTGCTTGAACGCGATCAACATTTATTAGTTTCAGAATCGCATCAAAAATTTATCAATCCCATTTTTTATGGCAAAAAATATATCATCTATTTATGGATTACCAATATTAGAAAAGCCTCTATTGTCATGCACTATGATATTCTAGATATAGAAACAAACTCTCTGATTCATAAAGCTTGGACTAAACATGCTTTTATAGAAAAGAACGCTCAGAGTTTCAAAATTGCAGAATTGCCTTTCAATCTACTTGAAATTATGAAAAAATATGCACAAGACGTTGAGGTTTTATGACAGACGACAAGCTCGAGAATAATTTAAATCTAACTATTGAAGACAATCCAGCTTTTAAATTACTACAAAATGCCAATCAGCTTGATGAAAAAGAAATTATTTTTCGCCACTACGTTAATAAAATAATTGGCTATATTATCTATTACTCTGGTTTGATCATGGCACTTCGACAAAGAGATTGCAAAAAGGGTGATCTGGCTTGGCGTATTCTCAAATATGAAAAAATCTTAACTCCTGAAGCTGCTCAAAACGAAATTTTACAAGACAACATTACTTTACTTGAGGATTTTAAACTTCACTTAGAATTTCTAAAAGAAAAATGTCAAGTTATCCCTTTTCGGCAGTTACTTTTAAAACAAATCAATGGCGAAAATATTCCACCTAATACAGTGGTGCTGACTTTCGACAAAGGACATCAATCGATTTACACCAATGCTCTGCCTTTACTTAAACAATATAACTTGCCAGCTACTCTTTTTATTCCGACTATCTATATCGGTTCGAGCAATATGTTGTGGTATGAAAAGCTGCTCACTGCTTTTCAGATTCTAAAAAATAATAACATTCCTCTAGACTTTCCTTTTCTGAAAGATTTCGAACTTATCTATAATACTTTTAATAGCAAAATAAATTTTAAAACTGACTGGAATTCTTCTTTAATAACTTACTTAAGGACTTTAGACATTAATGAACGTTATGCTATCCTTCATTCCGTTTTAGAGGTAGTCGAAAAAATCACAGCTTTTCCACAAGTCAAAAGTTTTATGTCTTGGAAAGAAGTTGAGCTTGCTTTTCAAGATGGTTTTGACATCGGGACAATGGGGCACGGCTACCAATATTTTAGGGAACTTTCTCCAGCAGAGCTAGAAGAAGAGTTAAAACTCAGTGTGCAAGCTTTGCTCGAACATAAAATTGAGCCGCTACCAATTATTTGTCCGCCAGATCAGGATGAATTATTTCCAAATACTAGAGCGCAGTTAGTTAAGTTAGGGGTATCAGTATATTGTGGTGGCACGTTGTATTGGAATAATTTAAACAGCAAAGAATTGGGAATCTATTATAGGCGAACGCCACTACGGGATCTTGTTAAAACCAAGCCAGAGTTAGCTATGCAATTATGGAATTTGAAATTATTAAACTAAAATAAATGCTTAACGAAAAAATTCTCGATATTACTACGGAGTTCTGTGGAACTTTTAACATCATTCTCAAGGGCTATCCGCAATATGCCCTAGACCTTAACTATCAAAGCCTAACTACGATTAATTTGCTCCTCGAAACTTTGCGGGGCAAAACTTCTTTCTCAGATGAAGAAAATAAATATCTTAATGGTTGCGCTTGTTATCTTGCAGCCATGGCGCACGATATTTGGGCATTTTTTCCCGGGAGTCAAAACCTGGATTTAAATTTAAACGAAAACAATGAAGTTATACTTTCGACTTACGGAGCAAAATATACTTCTGAAGATTCGCCTTATATTATCAACCTAACTCGCACCTTAAAATCGATTTTAGTTTCTGACACAATTATGATTTCGCCGGAGTATTCAAAAAAACTTAATAGTTTTGAAAATTTTATTGCGCCGGCTTTTTTAGGTATAGCCTGTGGTTTTAGTCCATATGGTGTGGGAGTTTGGACTACTAAAAAGTGCGATGATTTACTAGAGCACACAGCGGTTGCAGTTAGTTCTCTGGCTACCTCAACTGCACAAACCTATAAAAAATTATTTCCACTTGAAAAATATGGTGCGCAACCTGAATTATATATTTCTGGTCTTATTTATCCGCCAACTGGATTTGAAGATTATGAATATGCCAAGTCAGCTTTATCGCTAATTAAATTTAAAAATAAAAATACTTTAGATGATAATGAATTTTATACTTTGTCGAAAAATCTAGCTAGGCTGCCAGACCCACGTATATCAGAGACGGGGTTGATTTGTGCTGTTTCTTTGGCGACGGCAGATGATTTGGATTTGCGGTTATTATTAGACAGTAAGCTTTTGCATTTTGATATTTTTTCTGCTGTGTCAAAAATACGTCCACAGCTTAGTTCTGGGAATTTCTTACAAGTTTTAGAGACTGGAGAGTTGGCTAGGGCAGTTAATATTTTGGAGCTTGAGAAAACATTTAATCTTGTACCTTATATAAAATTCCCGTCTTATTATTGCCAGCACCAACATTTAGCTGATTTAATCAGCGCCCTCTATTTGCGTAATTTAAAGTCAGCGTTAGAAGCTTTACAAGAGTTAGAGAGGCAAAATAAAATTGATTTAGATTTATTTTTGCAAAAAATATTTATTCAAATTTGTTTAGGTGATTTAGAGTTAGCTAAAAAAGAGTTAGAAAAAATTGATTTACAGAGTCTGCCTGAAGGTTCACCTGAGCAAGGTTTTTTATTGGAATTTACCGGGATTATCTACTATTTAGAGCAAGATTTTAAAAATTCTTATAATTATCTAATGCGGGCTTTAAATATTCCCGAGCTAGCAAAATCAGAAAAGATTATTATTGCTGAAAACATTTCAAATATTTTGATGGCGTCTCAACAGTTTGATGAATTAATAAAATTTTCTAATAAGTTAGAAATAAATCAACTGCAAAATTTGAATATTCTAATCAATCACTGTTTAGCTTATCTACATGTCGAAGACAAAAAAGAGTTTAGAGAAATCCTCAAAAACCTTGTTCAAAAAATTCCCTTTGATAAACGAGTTTTCGCCCTTCTGCGCATGTCATTAAGCATGAATTAAATCAACAAGTTCCAACCAGACTGCTCATAAACAAAAATAAAACAAATTCACAAATAGACTGCTTCAAATTGGCAAATTGGTATTGGGTTCTTTGGTAAATTGGTATAGGGTTCTTTATTTTTCTTATCTTTTTAATGCTTGTTAGGTTATAATATATTTAATTTATTTGCTATTTTTATAAATTTTAGCTGGTATCGGGTTACTTTATATTTTACTTTATATTTTAGAAAATAACTTAAAGATTAACTTAATCGTCAAATATTTTTAAAAGTTTCCATTTAAATTTATGTCTAAAAGTAACCCGATACCAACCAAACTAAATAAAAAAGAGCTTGCCTCCTAGAATAAGGCGGAGGATTACCTCGACAGTCACCACCCATCTCTGCCTCTTGCATTACAAAAAGTTATGCAATAGTCATGTTCAGCCAGCGCTAGTAATAAACCTTAAAGGACAGAATAACAATGAGTGAATTAATAATCAGTGGAATAAGTTTAGTTTTCTTTATCATTGGATTTTTTATTGGACGAACTTTTAATAGCAGATTGTCCCGAATGGATAATGCTGAACTAAAAAGATGTATAGAAAGATCTGGTCGCTTAGAAGTTGTTGAAAATCATAAAAACGAACTTCTAAAAGAAAAGGAAGCTTTAGAAAAAAAAGTTGTGCAAAAAGATAATTTAATCGCTGAGCAACAGGAATTAATTCATAATTTTGAAAACGAAAGAATCAGAATCACCGAACAACAAAAAACTACCGAAGAAAAATTAAATTTCATTGCCCAAGCAAAAGATGATTTTATTGCCAAATCAACCACCATTTTTAAAGGGCTTGCCTCAGATATTTTAAAAAATCACAGTGAAGCCTTTAAAGAAACAAATCAAGGACAAATTTTGCAAATTCTAAGTCCCTTAGAAAATGAAATCAAAAATTATCAAATCGCCATTAAAGAGTTTTACAAAGCACAAGATGAAAAACAAAATTTTCTCCATCGAGCGATCGATGAGAACTTAAAGATGAACCAAAACTTAGCTAAAGAAGCTGCCGAATTAACTACCGCCCTGCAAAACAAAAAAATTCAAGGTAATTGGGGAGAAATGGTTTTAGAAAGAGTTTTAGAATGCGCTGGGTTAAAAGAAGATCGAGAATATTCTAAACAAGAGCTATATAAGAATGCTGAAAACAAAAGACGTTATCCAGACTTTGTAATCACTCTTCCGCAAGACAGAAAAGTGATTATTGATTCTAAAATCTCAATTGAAAATTATAAGCGCTGGGCAAATGAAAATGCCCCTGAACAAAAAAAACTTTTTCTCACACAACATATCCAAGATATCAAGAGACATATCGATGAACTTTCCAATAAAGAATACCAAACACTTCTCAAAGATAACGGATTAGATTTCGTAATTATGTTTATCCCTATAGAATATGCCTATTATGTAGCGCTAGAAACTGACATGTCATTAAATGAATATGCTAGTCAAAGAAAAGTTGCGCTGGCGACTGCTTCTTCACTTTTCCCAATTTTAAAAGTTGTCGAAAACCTATGGAGAATTGATACCTCAAATAAGAACAATGAAGCAATTATCAAGACTGGAGAAGATATGCACAAACGAGTTGTGGCATTTTTGGACGCCATGCAAAGGATTCAGAATAATTTAAAAAATGCGCAAGATTCATATAACGATGCGATCACTAAATTAAATGGCAATCAAGGAATTATCAAATCTGCAATCAAACTTGAAGAGTTAGGAATTAAACATCAAAGAACTATCCAAGATATTTCAAAAAAATTAACCGAAATAGAAATATGAACACAAACATTACTACAATTGAAAAAAATTCTTTCAAAGCCTGGTTACTTGCTATGCGCTTACACACCATACCGCTTTCGCTTGTGCCAGTAATTACGGTCTCAGCTTTAGCTTATAAGTTGGATAGTTTTAATCTCATCCCTGCCTTAGTTTGCTTAACTTTTGCCGGGCTAATGCAAATAGTAGTCAACCTGAGTAATGACTATTACGATTTTATCAATGGCGCCGATACTCCCGATCGCGTTGGCTTTACCAGACTAGTTGCCAATGGTTTGTTAGAGGGAAAAAAAGTTTTGTTCGTAACTGCAATTTTTTGTGCAATCGCCTGCTTGCTTGGTTTAACTTTAATATTTTATAGCAGCTGGTGGCTTATTTTTGTAGGATTATTCTGCGTCATCGGGGCATATGGTTATACAGCTGGACCTTATCCCTTC
The DNA here is from genome assembly GCA_031278395.1 of Deltaproteobacteria bacterium. Taxonomy (GTDB): domain Bacteria; phylum Bdellovibrionota_C; class UBA2361; order SZUA-149; family JAITKM01; genus JAITKM01. Next base: position 8,247 of record JAITKM010000052.1, read on the forward strand.
GCTTATCACGCACTTGGTGACCTTGTCGTGTTTATCTTTTTTGGTTTAGTTTCTACGGCTTTTTCTTTCTATGTTCAGGCTTTAGAATTTCATTGGACTCTCTGGATTCTGGGTATTGCCTTTGGTTTAACGATTGTAAATATTCTTGTTGTAAATAATGTGCGAGATGTTGAAGCAGATAGAAAAGTCAACAAAATAACTAGCGTCGTTTTATTTGGAACTAAATTTGGCGAGTATTTTTATTTAGTAAATGGTTTGATCGCAGGACTTATTTGTCTACTTTTTTTAAAAGCTGGCTGGCTTGGCGGAGCATTTTTGCCCCAACTATTTTTAATTTTTCATTTTAGAATTTGGCGCAAGCTTTGTACTCAAACTGGTTCAAGCCTCGATAATATTTTAAAACAAACTGTTCTAAATGTAATGCTCTTGGGTGGATTAATCGTAATTGGATTATTGCTACTGCCTTAAATCCCATAGTCCTTTAAAGTTAAATTGAAATTAGAACTCAATACAAGCAATTCTAAAATGTATGTAGAAGGGGAATTACTCTAATGGTAGTTTTAGCTTACATTAGCATTTATGAGTTTTAATTCTATCTTTTGACATTCGGCAATATGCATCGTCTATTTCGATACATATAAATCGCCTTTTTAATTCTTCACAAGCACAGCCAGTAGTTCCCCCACCACAAAAAGGATCTAACACTAAATCGTTTTCGTTAGTCCAAGATAGGATATGATCTTTTGCCAACCATAAAGGCAATTGTGCAGGGTGAGACAAATGTTTACATATATTTTCTTGTCCTGCTGTATTCCCCTTCCATATTCACCAATAGTTCTTTTCCTATTCGTTAACTGGTTAACTGGTACAGGGTTACTTTTAATAAACTATTAGTTAGTATCAATCATAAATTTCAGTGGAAACTTTTAAAAATTAAAAACGATGAAGTAAGATTTGGAGCATTTTTTTTCAATCAGAAAATCATAACAAAAACATAAAGTTAAAAATAAGCTCAAAGTAACCCTGTACCAGAAAAAACCCAGAAAAACCCAGAAAACTTGGCTTTATTCGCAGAAATCTTCATTCAAATCGTAATTTATTGGAGCATTGTATTCTTGTGGAATTTTAGGGTTTCCCTTTTTGCCACAAGCAGAAAACAAAAATGGAAATATAAAAAGAATAATTATTACTAAAACAAATTTTATTTTTTTCATTTTTTTAAATTTGAAAATTGTCATCCAAATCAGCCCCAATCTTTTAAGTCTAGAAACTCTTAGCTGTATTATAACTAAATTCAATACTTCCTTGGGGAGGCAAAGAGTTATAAAATAAATCTCGATAAATCTTGGTCAGCAACAATATTCTTTAATTTTTCTTGGACATACTTACGATTAATTATAATCTCTTGTCCTGTTAATTCATCAGCAGCAAATGACACATCCTCTAATAATTTTTCTAATATGGTATGCAAACGTCTCGCCCCAATATTTTCAGTCCTAGAATTTACTTCTTCTGTTAATTTGGCAATCTCTTCAATACCATCATTACTAAATTTTAAAGTAACCCCTTCAGTGAGCATTAATTCCTGATATTGTTTAATTAAGGCATTTTTAGGCTCTTTTAAAATTCTAATAAAATGCTCAGCAGAAAGACTTTTTAACTCAACCCGGATTGGAAAACGCCCCTGAAACTCTGGCATTAAATCTGACGGGCTAGAAATATGAAACGCCCCAGAAGCAACAAACAAAATATGATCAGTTGTGATAGGACCATATTTAGTGTTCACTGTGCAACCCTCAACCAGTGGCAATAAATCTCTTTGCACACCTTCACGAGAAACATCTGGACCTTTTGAATTGCCATCTTTAGCACAAATTTTATCAATCTCGTCAATAAACACTATTCCGCTCTGTTCCGCACGTTTTAAAGCTAGTTTAGTAATGTTTTCCATATTCAACATGTTCTCTTGGACTTCTTTAATCAATAACTTACGCGCTTCTTTAACTTCAACTTTCCTGCGTTCTTTAGCCTTAGGTAAAACATTTGAAAGCATTTCCTTAAATTGATTTTCCATATCACCCATCATTGGCGGTCCAAAAATTTCCAAATGAGCTGAAACAGCTCTAGTTGTTTCAATTTCAACAAAACGCTCTTCAAGTTTGCCACTTTTTAACATTTGTTTTAACTTAGCACGAGTTGAACGTTTAGTTGGCTTTTCTTTGTCATTTACTATCTCTACCTCGACATCGTTAAACGGTTCCTTAGAACTTTCATTATTAGGCAACAACAAATCTAAAAGAATTTCTTCGGCTTTATCCGTGGCTTTCTGTTTTACTCGTTCACACTCTTCTTGTTTGATTAAATTATGTGAATTTTCTACTAAATCACGAATTATTGATTCAACATCGCGTCCAACATAACCAACCTCAGTAAATTTTGAAGCCTCAACTTTAATAAATGGAGCATTAGCCAACTTGGCAAGTCGTCTAGCTATCTCTGTTTTGCCACAACCAGTTGGTCCAATCATGATAATATTCTTAGGCGTAATCTCTTCTCTAATTTCATTTTTGACCTGCAGGCGGCGCCAGCGGTTACGCAAGGCCACTGCAACTGCTTTTTTAGCATCTTCTTGAGCTATAATATAGTGATCAAGTTCAGCAACGATTTGTTTTGGGGTTAGTTCGTGGTCTATTATTTTTTGAGTTGTTTCCATAATATTTTTTATTTCAAGATGTTTAAATTTTTGCCTTTAGAATCAGTTAATTTTTTAGCAATTGATCTCCTCAATATGAAAATTATTATTAGTAAATACACAAAGCTCGGCAGCGATCTGCATAGAAATTTCGGCAATTTCCTTAGCGGATAATTGGCTGCTCTTACCATCTTTTTCAGCACTACGCACTAAAGCACGAGCAGCAGCTAAAGCATAATTGCCACCAGAACCAATCGCCAGAACATTGTCGTCCGGCTGAATTACATCGCCATTACCAGAAAGCAAGAATAAGGCTTCTTTATTAGCAATAATTAGCATTGCTTCAAGTTTTCTGAGATATTTATCACTCCTCCAATTTTTAGCTAATTCAACTGCTGCACGTGCCAGTTGACCATTATGTTCATTTAATTTTGCTTCAAACATTTCATAAAGTGTAAAGGCATCCGCGGCAGAACCTGCAAAACCTGCTAAAACTTCGCCTTTTTGCAGAGTCCTAATTTTATTGGTGGTGTGTTTCATTATTGTATTTCCGACAGTTACCTGTCCGTCGCCAATCATAACTAGTTTGCCATTGTACTTGATAGCAAGAATTGTAGTAGCTTGTATGTTTTTCATAAAATAATAATTATTAATGTATTAACTTAGATTTTAAAATTGCGCAGGCTAACCATTTGTTTAAAACAATGCAAGTTTTTTGAAAATTATTTTACATTTTATGCAACAACACATCCTCTTTTGCCCAATTTTTTATTCTATTAATTAAATATTGTATTCCGTTTGAACGATTTGGGGTAAGGTGTTGTGTAAGTTGAATCTTATCAAAAAGTCCATTAATATCGAAATCTAAAATTTCTTGTGGGGTTTTATTTAAATAAATTAAGCGCACTAATGCGACTAAACCTTTGACGATTTGCGAATCGCTATCAGCAACAAAATCAAATTTATCAACTCTATCATCAGCACTAGAAGTATCTTTGATTCTTTTTAACCAAACATTACTTTGGCAACCATTTAGTTTAGTTTCGGCAGTTTTATCTTTTTCAGCGATTGGTGGTAGATCCTTGCCGAGTTCAATAATAAAACGATAACGTTCTTCCCATTCAAGTAGGTCCTCAAAAATATCTATTAATTCTTCAGGGGTTAAGAACTCCATAACTTATTATTTTTAAAGTATTATTTTTTATAATGCAAAGCTTCTCTTTTTTTGTTATGGGCTGATAGCACAAAAAACGTGTTTTATAAATGATTGTTTAGAAAAAGGAGTAATTAAATGAAAATTTTAGGAAATAATATAGCTACAAAAGACAATTTAATTCAGGGAAGTTTGGCTGAATCCAATCTAAAATGTGTTTCTCAAAGCGAGACGGCAGAACAAGATATTATCAAAACAGCTATCGGTTATGGAACTATCATTGAAGGGAAATTTAAATTTGATTCTCCAGTTCGGATTGATGGCGAACTAAGTGGTGAGATAGTTTCTGATAGTATTTTAATTGTCGGAGAGACAGCTGTTTTAAAGGCGCAAATCAAAGTTGGAAGTTTGATAGTCTATGGAAAAATTATTGGTGATATTTTTGTTGACGAATTAGTTAATATCAAATCAGACGGTTTAGTAGAAGGCAATATCACAACTAAAAGAATTGCTATAGACGATGGTGGGTATTTCAAAGGAACTATTGCGATGGGTTAAAATCTTCTTTCGTCGCCTTGAGTGACAGTTTATCAAAATTATGTCTATCAAAAATATTCTGGATAAATTATCAAACTATACCACAGTTGCTGGCAAGAAGAACGATCTACTTATTATAGCTGGACCATGCATGGCAGAATCGCAAGAGTTGTGTTTTGAAGTTTGTGAAGTAGTTAAAAGTATTGGTGAAAGATTAAGTCTGCCTTATATTTTCAAAGCGTCATTTGACAAAGCTAATCGTTCAAGTGGCAAATCTTTTAGAGGACCTGGCTTAGAAAAGGGCTTGGCTATTTTAGAAAAAGTTAAAAGCAAATTTGATGTCCCTATTATTACTGATATTCATCTTCCAGAACAAGCAAAAGTTGTCAGTAGCGTAGCTGATATCTTACAAATTCCTGCCTTTTTAGCTAGGCAGACAGATTTGGTTGTAGCTGCGGCTCAGACGGGAAAAATTGTAAATATTAAGAAAGCGCAATTTATGTCAGCTAATGACATGCTACCTGTAGTAGAAAAAATTAAATCAACTGGTAATCAAGATCTTTTACTTACCGAACGTGGCACTTTTTTTGGTTATCAAGATTTAGTCAACGATTTTAGATCTCTTAAGATAATGCGTCAATTTGCACCAGTTATTTATGATGCAACGCATAGTGTCCAAACTCCTGGTAGTTTGGGAAATACTACTGGTGGTAGACGTGAATTTATTCCAGATTTGACACGTGCCGCAGTTGCTTTTGGCATTGATGGCTTATTTTTTGAAACACATCCTAATCCAGATAAAGCTTTAAGTGATGCTGGCTCGCAAATTCAATTAAGTGATTTTGAGGCGCTACTCTCGACAGCACGAAATATATATCAAACTTTAAAAGACAACTCCTAACGGCGTCTATCGCTGGTAACCACATTTACAAACCCACTTCAGCCCAGACTAGTAAATGATCACTACCCTGACCATATGTACCAACTGTGCCAACTTTTTTGATTAACTGTGCAGATCTAGCAGAAATATATATTTCGTCATATAAAAATTCTTTATCTTTATATTTATAGCTATGTGCAACATTACTACCTATTTTTTTAGCAAGCATACCTATAAATTTTGCCGGTCGCCTCTGATAACCTGCACAATGAGCCGAAAGATATTTTTTATCAATACTACACATTCCCTTGAAATCTACTAAGTTCAACTTACCACTTAGAACTTCATCTGTCGCAGAATCCGTGTCTGCATTACGATCACCCATAAACAGCACAATTGTATCTAATTGTTTATCTCGCTCCTCGGCTATTTTTCTAACTGCCTCCGCAGTTTCAATCCGATTCAACTCAAAATCAAACTCAGACAAATCTTTCCAACCACTAAGCTTAGACTTTAAATGATAATCAATTAAATATAATTTCTTAGCCTTCGTAAAATACTGTGTCGATAACTCAAGACTTAGGACTAACGGTCCACGCGGGAAACGCCTACTCGGCGCATCAGCATTAAGTCTAGGCACTGGGATTCTGTATAAATGCCTCCATTTAACTTGACCTAAAGCCTTTCTATAAAGATAACCATTCCGAATAAACTTATCGTTAGTCTTAGCATAGTAAGACAAATAGTCTTGCTTAGTCGCTAAACTAACAGCTGTCTGAAATTTTTTAAGATTTTTCTTCGCCTCTTTGGCTGACTTACCGTAGACCTCCTGCAATGCCACAATATCACACTTAGCTTTCTGCACTCGCTCAACTAAAAACTTTAATTGTTTCTTCTGCTGATTAGCAATTTTCTTTTTAACCTTACTTTTATTGTCTTTTTCCTCTTTTATTCCAAAATTATGCATATTTAATGAACAAATTTTAACTGAACTCCGCAACTCTCCAGCTTGCGCCGAACCTACAATCAAGAATTGAAAAACTAATAACCAGCAAATAATAACACGAAATTTTAACATAAAAACTCAAATATATATTCAACCCAATTTTACAACATCACACTCCCGCCACCTTAGAGTTGAATGTGATTTTTTAAAACTTCTTCGACCTTCATGAAAAGCTTCGGCTAAATCAATTTTTAATTTCTGACACAAATCAATCTGCGTAATACAAAAAGCGCCTATCAAGGCTGCATCAATAATATCTTGAGATAGCACTTTCCGGCGAGAGTTCAGTTTATTGTTTTGGTTGTTTGCAAATTCCTTAACAAATAATCTTTCAGCCACACTTCTGGCGATTTTTTTAACCTCGGCTCTTTTAACTTGTTTACCCTTTAAACCTAAAATCTCTGTATGAATAATTCTTGGATTTACACGACCCGGAACATCAACACCGCGCTTTCTTGCCAACACTTCAAACATTCCGCGCACATGTTCTACTTTCAATGCGCTTTGCGGATTTAAAACCAAATGCGCAGGACCTTCACAAACCAGAACATCACCAGCCTGCAACTCAACAGCAGATAATAAAGCTTCAATTTCTTGTTGTAAAATCGCAAGGCGCCTTGCCAAAACTATTTTAGGACCTGGGTCGTTTAAAATTCCAAATTGGCGAATCGTTCCAGTTTGTAAATCAAACAAAACCCAGCCAGTAGAAGTTAGACTTGGATCAATAGCTAATAATTTTTTAAAAGAATTAATACTCATTAGGGGCGGAGTTTAAGCATTATTTAAGAAGGTTATCAATAATTTTTAATCTAATTACGCATAATTATTATAATAATTATAAATTGCATTATTTTATTGATTGTGCTAAAAGGCAAACCCGAATTTAACCCGAATTTTTTCGCTAAAACCAGTAAAATTAAACTATAAAATTTAATATATAAAAACTATGCGACCAGCTCTGAAGAAAAGTATTATTACTGAAACTGAATTTTGTGTTTTAAAAAATCTCCATATGCATTATGTTGCTAATAGAGAGCGACCCGCTACAGAAATTTCACAAATTGCTATTGATATTGGCGTCAAAGATAAAGACGAAGTTTTAAGAGCACTCTACATTTTAGAAGGGCGTTCCCTAGTTTCCCCAGAGCCAGCCGGCTCATTTACAAGTAACTCTTGGAAAATTACTGAGATTGGCATTCGAGCTTATGACTTAGCTATTGCGATGTAAGCTTGTATTTTTTAGGGTTCTTATTCTATTTGACCGGCAGTTGGCACTGGCACTTTATTAGTCGCTGTTTTAGTTAAATAGGCTTTATAGACAAACCCCCTCATGCCGCCTATAGTTAGAACTTTAAACCAATCCCCCTGTCGATCCTCAACCTGCAACATGGCGCCTTTCTGCAACTTCATTAGTAAGGGATAATTGCCACCTGGTCCAACATATAATCCCGTTCCATCTACTGAAATATACAAGGTTAAGATTGTTGATTCAACTGGCGCTGGTGGTGGAGTTCCAATCGGCAAATTCTCAGACGCCTGTCGTAACGAACGAACTGTTTTTACTCCGGCATTGAGATTTAAATCAACTTTTTGCCCTTTATTAGGAACCTGCTGAACTCTCTTAGCATTTTCAGCATATGACTTTAACTCAGCTTCCTTTAATATTAACAAATTATTAAGGTCAGCAACTAACTTTTCAAGCTCTTTGTTTTTTTTCTGGACTACGTCATATTGTTTTTGCAAAAAATTTACAGCTTCATTAGCCTGTTCTAACTCTTGCTTAAATTGCTCTTCTTTAGTCTGGGCTGCAACAGAATACACTAAAACTCCACCCCACAAAAAAGTTATCAAGAAAAATAAAAGAATTTCTATCTTAAAAATTTTTTTCATATATCAATCGCCAGTTACGACATTAACTAACGCTGACTTACCTTTTTTTCTAGTATTCCCAATACTTAAATTCTTAATTCTCTTATCTCGTTCGTTACCAATTAAAATTTGAACCGACCTGGGATCAGCTACGCCAATCATCGAAATCTCAATCCCTTCTGTCATAGCACTACCTACCTCAACTGTTCCAATACTCAAAAATCTCTCCCAAAGTGATTGCACTGCTTCCACTCCACGAATATCTTCATATTTTAGACGCAATTGCCTCAAATGCAAAGCCACCAGACCAACTTGAGCTTCCACCCCACGCTCGTCAATAATGTATCTACAATTATACATATACAACAAAATGCTGCCTAGAATTGTTCCGGGTATAAACATTAATATCGGAAGATTTAAAATAAACTCAGTGTTGCCAATTACAAACAACTGCCCGCGAATTACTAAATCCGGAAATTCGTTAGATAACCTAACACTCAAATATGAAGTCAGAAAAAAAAGAAACAGTTGAAGCACTCTTGAACGCCAAGTCGGATAAAAATAATAACGGATTGGCAATCCATGGTCATTAAAAATGTTAGCATTATCCCTAACACCAAAAGCATCTTTAACCATCTTATCAATCAAGACTGAACCTGTCTTTTGATTATTATCCAAAATTCCACCTCTTAAATTTTTAATTTATCTGTGGCGTTACTCTTATCTAAATAATACACAGGAGGATTACCTATGCTATAGTATAAACTTTACTTACGCCTTAATCTATTACTTAATCTTTCAAAATCAACCTGCTCTTCTTGTTTCTCTTGTTTCTTCTCAGGCAAAATTATTTTTTCTACCTGCTTAACCTCTTCTCTAACCACTTCTTCTACTGGTTCAAAATAACCAAAATTTTGACTACTAACGTTCTTAACTGCTGTCAAAGGCTGAATTTCAATCTTTCCACCACATAAAATATAAATCAAGAAAAATAAAAAAACTAATCCTAACGAACTAAGATTTCGAGATGAAAAAATTCTAAGCGGCACAATAAAATTGATAATTTTTTTTACGTTCATAGTTTTTTAAAAATTTCTAATACATACTTAAATTTGTTAAACCAAAAGCGTTCGGGGCAGACAAAATTTGCACGATATTTATTAGCGACAATGCAAAATTAATTACAGCGAATTTTGGCACGCCTCTCCACGAAACTTCTCTATTATTCATACCGCAAACACACTAATCCAATGGGATTAATTCATTTTCGCCATATGCCTTACTGCGCATCTCACGACAAGGTCGCCAACGCCCCATACGCACTTCATTGATAGACTTGTGCGCTGGCAAATACCACCTGCCGTCAGTATTGACCCCCGCATTTACCTTTTGTTCAATTACTAAAGGCTCTTCCCAACAATACTGAACCACTCCCTCTGGAGGATTCGGCTCAATATCTTCAGTCCCAATATACATCGAAACTTTAGGTATTGTAGACTGCGTATCGCTCGAACAAGCGATACCACCCAACAGCGCAGCCGATATACACAAAATTCTTCCTAAACTCAAATGATAATTAATTTTCATAAATAAATAACTCCTACATAATCTTAAATTGCCTATAAATAACAGGCGCTCCCCCCGAAGAAGAGGGTTACAATGCATTATTCTGTTGGATACTCCACCCGTTGAACTCTGCCCGGTACTATCTCAACAATTGTATCATGGCTTGGTCTATAATAAACTCCCATTGGATCAACTTGTGCTGGCACCTTGACTACATCCCGCATCGGCTGCAGATATGGCTCGGTTACGGTTCCTCGTATTTTATTACCTATAATCGGCTCTACAACCTGCCCATAGCCACTGCTAAACGCACAAAGCCCTTCATTACAATTACTTTTCTCAGTCGGCGTGCAAGCCACCAAACCAACTAACATCATAAACAAAAATATTTTTCTCATACATTAATCCTTTATTCATTATAGGAACTTCTAAAATCATGAAGCATCCTTGATCATTTGCTCTAAAATCTTTCGTTTCCTAGCCAAAGATTCAGCACCCATTGGAGCTAACTCTACAGCTCGCTGTAACGCAAGGAAAAAATCGCCATCATTTTCTTCTAATAGAGCTGCAAACAATTGGTTATCATCACCATTGTTTGTCGAAACCCAATAAAACGATGGTTCAAGCGGCAAAACTAACGCTGCTTCACCAATATCCGACAGTAAGAAAAACTGTGATTCAATACCTTTAACAGTGTTTAACGCCATAATTGTATTGGCATGCTGCTGCGATAAATTAAACGCCTGCGCCGTTAAATGAAAACGACTTGGATCCTGCTTTAAGAATATCTTATGCGAACTATTCTGAATAATTGCTTGTCCGCCTTCACCTACATAAAAATCTTCACCACTCTGGGAGGCTGCAATTACAATACCTTTTCTTTTACGATACAATCTAAATGCCGACTCAACTACACCAGCAGCAGTTTTACCTACTAAGTCATGAGCTTCATCAAAGACTAATATTTTTCTAGTATCTAATTCATCTGGTGTATTCATCACTTCGTCAGCCCAAAGCATAGCCACTTTTAGAAATACTCTTTGTAAATCTGGATTACGGCTTAAGCCTTTTAAATCAAACACAATAAAACGCTCTTTTAAAGCCAAGGCTCCAACTCGGTCAAAAAATCTCGCATATGTGCCATCGCCATAATACTCACGCATCATAATTGCCAACTGCTGTCGCATTCTAAAGTTATCCTCTGTTTCACTGGCTCGTGGCGGCTCTTTTAAAACCTTAACTATGTCTCTGAGTAAGAACTCCCTATCTTTTATACCATGTCGATAACGATAATGCGCTTCTAAGAAAGATTCAACTATTTCGTTTCTTTCCAGTCGACCAAGTTTGGTATCTTTTTCAGAAGCCATATCCACAATAATGTCGACAGCAATATCTAGCAAATCTTTAAATTCTTCATTTGTCTTGTCTGGGTCAAACTCGCCAATTCGAGCTAAGAAGTTCATAGCTGGAGCTTTAGACGGCGTAGCTTGATAAATTTGACCGCCAAAGAGTTTAGCAATTCTTTCAAAACCACAAGGCTGGTTAGGCATACCTTTATCAAAAATAAAGGTAATTGGCGGACGCGCCACACGCGAGCCATCAGATTTAATCGCATAATGCCCACGGTTCATAGTAATTAAAATAAAATTCAACAGATAACTCTTACCCGAACCAGACACACCAGTAATTACTACGTTAGGAGCTGTATTAGAATCATATAAATCAAAACCGACTAACTCCCTGTTCCACAAGCTTGGTAAAATAATTTGATGATTGCGACTGCCTTTCCAATTGCCCCATAATGGAAAAAGTCGCACAGCTCTTGAGGACTGCAACATACAAGTCCAACCTGGTCCGTCTGTATGCGGATCATAGCAGCCTGGCAAGGCATTAATAATTACACCTAGGTCGCTGATTAAATGCGACATCCCTCGCGCATCATTCATTGACGGAAAAGCGGCTAACATTTCACTTGAAGCTCGACGGGCTTCTTCTAAGTTCTGCGTAATTTGAACATGATGCACACCAACTTTTACAATTTGTGAGCGGCCATTATATAACTCGTCACGAGCCGCCCGAATTACTGAAATTTCGTGATTAACTTCCTGGTTACTTCGTCCACGCATTCCGTGCGTTCTCATACCAAGTAGACTATCTTTAACGCTTAGTCGTCGCAGCTGGACTTCTTTTGGGTCTTTAGAATAGGTTACTGTAAAAATTGATTCGCAAGTGACATTCTGAATTGGAATTGTCATTAACGGCAGACACCTCTTGGGAGGTTTGACCATACTAACCGCATGATATACACGTCTGTCTTTAACTACATAGCCGTCTTCGGGATGATAAGCTGGAGTTTCTGAAATCTGGTTAGCTAAAATTTCATCGTTATCATACTTAGGCACTGGCACAGCGTTTAAGCGTCCTTTTTTAAATTTACCGCCTTTGGTCTGCGAGCGATTCAACAGAGGATATAAAAGATTAATTAATCCCTGCCCATCAATCATATGTGGCTGAAAACCCATATCGGACAGTCTGGCAATTTTACCATCAACTTCGCCTTGGAAGTCTTGTAAATATTTTTTATATTCATTTAATCTTCTGTCTAAAGAAAATTCTAAACCTTTATTACCTAAAAGGGTTAAAAATTGTCTTTTAATTTTCTCGCTTAATTCTTGCCCCTGCCAAGGTGGATCAAAACGAAAAGCCAGGATTAAACGCATTTTTTTAATTCTGGCAGCTCCAGTCCGCTGCTTCGAGGCGTTTTTAATCATCTTGACCCAGCGTCTTGCCATCCAGCCTGAAACGCCTTGTAGCGGATAAGAACTAATACAGTCATTAAGTAAATCTTCAACATCAAAAGTTGTAATCCAGCTAAACTGGGCTTTGATACGATGACTTAAAGAATCAACTAAGGATTGAATTGTGGCGCAAGCTTGGAAAGCATTGGCATTAGAAGCAGAAGTTAAAAGTAATGGACTTAACTCCCAGATTGACCAAAGCGACGCGTCGGAATGAACAAATACACGATTAACAGCATCCCACTTAACGTAAGGTAAAAGACTATTAAATAGCTTTTCATCTTGATATAACCTCTCTCTAGTCCATCTTGATATAGTCATAAAACCTATTTAACCAATCTATAACCTACCGCTATTTTTTTTATCTTTTAATAGAGTTTGGGTCTTGGAACTCTATTAAATACCTTAATTATTCTTTGTTTGTCGTCCACTTCTGAGCTGATATTGGCTTGACGACAAATTGTTTCTAAAATTTCTATTGTTGTTCCATCCATAACTACTGAAACCCGGCGACCTTCTAATTCTTTTGGAATAATAGCCTCATAACCTGCGCTGTGAGCCAAAATCATGATTGATTCCTTAACATTTGAATTTGGCACATCAAACGTCATTACTTTTTTCAGATAAGGTCCTTTGGTTTCAGTTTCCGGTACAATAGGTTTCGGCAGATGGCTCCAAGTTACTTTAGAATATCTATGATCTTGCGGTAATTTCTTGATAACTGGTTGATATGTTTCAACTAGCACCTTTCTTGAACTACAAGAAACTACACTTAACATTACAAAGATTAAAAATATTGTAACTTTTATTTTATCCATAATTACCTTAATTTATTGTTGAGACACGCAATATTTATTTCTGGTTACCATAAACCCATGGAGTAGCTGATGCATCACTACCAGTTCCGAGCTGCCGCTCCATTTCAAAGGCATCCTGCACTGCCCAACGATCTTCAAGCACTTTTAAATAAAAATAGTGTGCGGGAACTAAATCACCGGCTTTATTTAAATGATCCGGCACCCACATTAATCTTACTTCTGCTGGCTGCATAACTGGGTAATAAGGCTGCGGATCCTGAGCTGCTCGGTAGGTTCCTAAAACTTCTAAAGCATACCTTGCATTTTCTGCGGTTGAACTTTTTGCGCCACTGTTGTCAAGAATCGCTTTGTTGCTGCGTTCGCCATAAACTTGTCCACTATCACTATCATCCCCAAAGGGATTTAGCACTTCAAAAGTACCACTTGAACAGCTACAAAGCCAACCAGCCATCATACATAATATTATTTTTTTCATTTTTATAACCTCGATTAAAATTAAATTTATAATGCCTAAATTTATAATCTCTGCCTGCCCCTGACACCTAGTCTAAAGAAGTATCATAAATACTCTCATCACTCTCGTCTAGTATCTCAATTTCAGCAGGTTGCGAAAATATTGCGGCTACTTCACGCCCTGACAAAATCTCAACTACTGGTACTAATTTTTCATACCTGTCAATTAAAACTTGACCTAGCCTATTTGAAGCATCGGTTAAAGCCTTACCTAGAGCATAGTTTTGATTACTCGTAGTAATAGTAATTCCTTGACTATCTGAATATTGATCCGGTTTTGTTAGATGCGACATAATACCTTCGCCTAAAGCTGAAACTCCACTAACTCCAGCAGTTGCAGCAATTAGCCGTCCTAGCTTATCAATCAGAATTCCCCGCATACCCCGGATGCCATCCTCACCAACAATCCAGCCATCAATCTTCACCACAGAACGGCGACCGTCTTTATGCCTAATAGCTAAATCAGTTAGCCTAAACAAAGCTCTTGAATCTGTTTCAGAGCCTGTAGCAGCAGCTAATAACCTAGCTTCACCAATATCTAACATTGAACCATCGGGACCATTAATTTGGCTATTAATCTGAAACAAGACTGGATATGGCGTGCCATCTACTGGAGCATTAACACCTGTTAGTAACTTAACAGCTACTGAATCGCCTGGGGAAATCAACGTCATTTTTAAAGGTTGAGGTGGTAAGGGCGGTGGACCCTGTTCAACGCCTAGATCACCCCAAACTTCTGGACCAGAAGCTGAAATTGTCGGACTTTCATAATTCGTGTGATCAACTGCACTAAGATTAAGGTTTTTAATTTTCTCTTCCAAGATACCAAAATTTGTATCTATTTGGTCTAAACGATCAGCTACATTTTCAAAAATATTTTGGAACTGCTTGCGGTCTTTACTGACGTCTGTTACCAGTCGATCGACTACTTGCCTTTGAGCTGCTGTCTGGCTTTTGATACTCTCAATATCTTCACCATACGCTGAAATTAAATCTTTGTAAGTAGAGTCAGCACCTAATGTATTGGGCTGCTGAGCTCTTACTTCAGTTGGCAAATTTTGAGGTGTCCTTGTCCTTCTAGTCGGAGTCGACGAAAACTTATAGCAAACTATAACTATCAACAAGAATATGGCAATAAACCAGACCTTCTTATCATTCTTGGCTATTAATTTTAGGTTTAATAAACTTTCTTTTAACCCCATAAAAACCTCACTTCAATTAAATTCTATCTTAAAAACTTAAAAAAACTTGTTGCTAACTGAAGACTCTACCGTTACTTTTAATCAGTTACGACTGTATTATTATCTTCTGTTATATTTTGATTACGATAGTTAGGATTCAGCGATGAATTATAGAGTAAATACCCAAGATACACGCTAAGAAACCCAATTCCTATCGTAGCAATAATATTTAATTTTAATTCCTTATAATCTATCATCCTCTTAAAGTCTAAAATCAATTATTTTTGTTTATTCTCAAGCTTGCTTACTCACTGTTCCATCCAATCTATTACCACTGAACTTCTCACTTTGATAGCAAAATTATAGTTAACTATGTTCATCAGAACCTATAACACCTCTCATAAACAATTTATTTTCATTTTTTGCATCCATTATTTTCGTTCTTTAGTAAGTTCACTTATTCTTTGATCCAAACCTTGCAAATTACCGTCAATCTTATCTAATCTATCCGTAATACTTTCAAAAATTCTAGCCAGTTGTTTGCGATCTTGGGTATAATCACTAACAAACTTATCCAGCATTGCTTGCTGCGCCTGAGAATTTTTCTTTAAACTATCTAGTTCATCTCCATATATCCCCACCAATTCCTTATATACTACGCTATCGCCAGTTTCATTATTATTCTGCGCTAAGACTTGTCCTGTTACAGAACAGACTAACAAAATACTACAAATTATCTTAGCTCTTTGCCGCATAAGCCTTTTAACCTCGTCTCGACCTCGTAATAATATAAACTTTACCTTTATGCGCGCCTGCCCGTTCCTGTTCCGCAGTCTGTGGCTTTGGCGCTAACTCCCAACGCTGCGCTGCAATCGCGCGCGTGCCATCTAACCGAAACGAAGCAGGATTAATTTTCTGCGTTGTATCCAACAAATTTTCCACAGAAACTACATAGCCCCAAAGATTAGTGCCAATAAAGACTTCATCTAAAGTTGCCTTAAGCGTGCCATCATACATAATAGTTTCTCCAGAATACTGGTTTGAACGCCGATAGCCGGCAGCTCCTTTCTTTTTACCAAATTCTGCAATTAAAATCAGATTTTTCATTAACTCGGTGATCGCGCTAGGTTTGCCTTTGACAACTTCCTCCTCTTCAGTAATCATTGGCGGACGTAAATCATTAATCATAACGTTACCTTCTCTTTGGTTATTATTGTCCGCAGGCATTACTCTCAAAGAATAAGTTCTTTTATCGTCAATCTGAATAATTATACCTTCACCTTCAAGACTTAGCCCTGGTTTAGCAAAAATAATTAGATAATTATCATGTTTTTCAATAGCTACACGAGAGTCTTTATTCTTGAAACCACCTTCAACTTTACTAGGAAAGACGACTTGTGTCGGTTCACCCGGAATAACATAAATCTTCTGTTCTGTACCATTATATCTAATCTCTTTTGCATAACTATCCTTACCACTCCAGAGACTTAACAAAAATACTGTTAAAATCAAAATAAATATATTTTTCATATCACCCTTATTATTATGATTATTATGTCATTACCATGAATAAAATTTAAAATTCACTTTCTGTCTTTTACGTTTAGCAATTCGCGTTTCTTCTTTATCTTCTCTTTCAAGTTCGTCCTGCAAACTTTCTGAGACACCCGACTTCGGTTCCTGATACTCAAACCCCGTAATCACAACACCATTAGGGTTAAAAACAGTATAAGGAACAGTCTGCAGATAAACATATAATACCACTTCAGTATTAGTTACTAATCTAGCATTTTTTTTAACAAACTTAGTAAAATTACCGTATAGTCTAACTTCAACTTTATTGTTCACTGGATTCTCCGCTGCTATTCTTTTAACGCGTATAAAATACTTATCAATAAAAAACATCTGCGTTTTTTCCAATTTAGTAGCTAACATAATTTCAGAATTTAGATCCTTCTTATTTAAATACTTTTCTCTAAAATCATGATAAAACTGCGGACTTAAAAATTTTGAAGCATATTCAAATTGCGCCTCCGCCGTCTTAGCATTAAACGTTGAAATTAAATTAGCAAATTCCACTGCATATAAAACAAACTCTTTATCCGGCACTTGATCAGTTAAATAATAACCAGGCGACGGTTTAGGGTCGACATGCACTATTATATTTGCCGTCAAATAAAGAACAATCGCCGTAATTACAGCTACTAAAGTTGCCGGAACTTGAATTAAAGAAAGCATTCTCCAAAGATAAGATTGCTCTCTAAAACCACTAGCCAACTCCTTTAGTCTGGCGATTTCTTCTATATAGACTGACTTTTCTTCCGACATTTCTACCTACTCCCCAAATTCTTTCTTTCATCCAGCTTTCTTAAATCTTCAGATGTCTGCTTTTTAATTCGCACATCAAAAACCACAATACCTTTTGGATTATAAGGACTTCTTGGAATAGTAGTCATCTTAAAATAATAGGCTATCTCATCATCTAAGGGTTTTTTCCCGATTAAGGTTTGCCTAGTTCCTGGTATGCGAACAATAACCATATCTTGATTTGGATACCTCTGCACTTGTATCAAATCATTATTAATCATAAACGCCTGCGAGCGATTAATATCCTTAATTATTGGCAGTTCCTTATTAAGGAAAATCTTTTCAAATTCACTTAGCGCCGGCTCCCATAAAAATAAGCGAGCAGTTCTAAATTGCCTTTCTGCAGTAGCTGGTTGATAAGTCCCAATTAAATTCACAATATCCACACCCGCTTTTAAAAACTCTGAATCTGGCAATCTCTTAATCGAATACATGCCAGGTTGTGGCGTTTCTGGCGATTCAATAACAATATTAGAGGAAGAATAGACAATCAGACCAAAAATCAAAGCCACAATAGTTATGGGCAGTTGCATTATAGCAACAATTCTCCAAAGTAAAGCCTGTTCTTTGTAAGCTTCCCACAAACGAAAAGTATCAGCTCCGGAACGTCCATCAACTTTTTCGATAGTCGCCAGACTATCGAAAAAGTTGCCAGATTCTGATTTAGCATCACTCGGAGCTTTCAGCAGAACTTTATCTTTTTTCTTCTTCTCAGACATTATAATTTAAATACAAAATTTAACCTCTATTTTAACCTCTTCTTATTTATTACACCTTTTCTCGAATTTCCTTTTTACCTTCATCTTCCAAATATAAAGAGTCATCTGGCTCTTCTAATTCAACTTTATGAATTGGAAATACCAAGTGCAATCCGATTTGCATAAAATCCGACCTCTTAGGCAACTCTTTAACTAAAGTCGCACTCCAAATTGGTTGCAACGAAGCTGGAGCTGGAATATTCATAGGTGGTATACCAACTAAGGTAGTAAAATAATTTCTCATTCCTTTTTCTCCATCCGGAAAAAGTCTCCTTAAACTTCCAAGCGTATAAGTTGTAGTAACCCAACCACCAATCATAAACGGCAACATTCTCCCAACCATACCGTTAGGAGCAAAAACGCTAATCAACACAAAGACAGAAAAACCAATAAGCCATTCTGGCGCAGTAGCTCCGACAAAAGTCCATGGTTTATCCAAATCTGGTAAAACTTCGCCGTTATCAAACATAATTTTATCCTTATCTTTTTCCCAAAGCAGTAAGTTGCTACTTGGAGAAAATTTTAATTCTTATTCAGTTTTTCGGCGATCGCTTTCTCAATCGCCTTTTCAATATCCGCGTCATTCACAGTTTCAGCAGATAGTTTCTGATTCTCCACTGCATTACCAAAATCAGCGCTATTTTCTAAAGAAATTGCCGAGATTTCCTGTTCTAACTCTTTTATTTTTTCGACAGCCTTTTCTTCTTTAGCAGCTTCTTCTTTGGGTAAATTAAGTTTTTTAATTGGGGCAACTTCTTTTTCAAGAATATTTTCTTCTTGGACAACTGGTAATTTGGTCTCAGATTTTTGGCTTGAAGAAGATTGAGCGCTAGAACTCTTAATTTTAGCTGGTGAACTTATCACCGTCTTACTTTTAGTTTGAGTCTTTTTGGTTGTAGGATTTTTACTAATTTTATTACCAGTAACATACGGACTTTTGTACGAAGGTCTATTCTGACCTACTAATTGGCTATTTGCTCCATACTCTATACCACTTCTCGTAATTCTAGGTTTAGGTTCTATGATGCGATTTAATTCTTCCGCCCGAACTATAATATTTCCTCTCCACCTTTCAGTATCCAGTAAGAGGCTAGGGTCAGAGATAGTTTTACCTAATTCAAACTCTGCCAAAGCTTCAATTAATAAAGCTCTAGCACGCGAAAAATGTCCGATAGCAGCTGTATCTCTTTCTGAATTATTAACTAACTTTTCTCTAGTTTGTGCAGTTGCTAAATTATGACTTGCAAAAAATATAAACAACGAAAATGTAAATGTTAAAAAACTAGAATTGAATGTTTTACTCATAAAAAATCCTCTAAAATAAAACCTCTAACCATGTAATTAAAAAAACCTTTGTTATGAAGTTTTTACTGAATTAAACTACCCTCGTTATTATTGTTATGTAATATTTTTTAATATATGTAGCTAAAAAAAATAATTTTTGTATAGAAAAATACCTATATCTTTCATCGTTTTCTTTATTATAAATTATATTATATTCTCTCGGATGGATTAAAAAAAATATTTAAAATATAATTAATTGTATTAATTATAAATAGTTACCTAATATATAGGGAGCTCGCTATTGTTTATACGAGCGAAGCTATCCAGATATACGCTACTTTTAATTTCACAACAAATATTTCTACACTTTGCCACTGGGCAAAACAAATTGCGCGGAGTTTTCGAATACTTAACTAGCAACAATTAGCGTTACGCTTGTGCCAATTATGATTTTGGCTTTATTCGAAATACCAAGAATTGGAGTCGTTGGCGCAGCCGTTTCGACAATTATTTAGTCAAGCCGTAGCGTTTTTACCAACAAAAAACCAAAAGCTGGGGGTAAGTTATTAGAAAAACGAGCTATATTAGAATTTATTAGAAAATCAATAAAAACCAATATATTAAACAACCAATTGAATTATTTAGCTATTTCAGCTAAAAGGTTGGGCTGTTTAATCGACCCAAAAAACAATAATAAATCATTAATTATTTATGTTCATAAAAAAATTACAAAATCTCCTAAATTACTTTTTAATAATCTCAGTTATTTCTTTGCTTTCAGTCTCTGCTTGTTCTGAACAAACCCCTGAAAACAAATATACGGCTTTAATCAAACAAGCCCAAAAAGATAAAGAAAATAATAAGTTTCTTGCTGCTCAGAAAAAACTTTTAAACGCAATAGAAATATATCCTAACGACTATCAGGCTTATTTTGAGTTAGCCGAAGTTCAATTAAATTCAACATCCGGAACGGACTTTTCAAACGCGTATAATTACTATACGACTGCTCTTAACCTCAACCCGAATCACCGAGAAAGCCGTCTTAGAATTGCTAGTTTTCTTGTGTTAACCAACAATCCAGAACAAGCTGAAACGCATATACGTAAACTACTCCAGAAAAACCCTAATGATATTGACGCGCAAATTTTAGATATTACCTTAGATAGTCAGCGAAAAAATTTTATTACCGCCAAAAATAAACTTAATAATCTATTAACGCAAAATAGTAATAACCCGACTGTCTTAGCTACATATGCGAATATTTTGCTTCAAGAGGCTAATACTCTAGAAGATAAAGAAGTTAATATTAGTCAAGCCGAAAGTTATCTCTTGCAAGCTTTACAACACGAGCCGTCTAACGAAACTATTCGTATTGCTCTGGCAGAACTTTATTCTAATACTGGCAAAATCTTAGCCGCCGAAGAACTACTTAAAGAACTAATTAAAAATAATCCTCAAAATAACCGGTTACGCTATTATTTTGCAGAATTTTTGCTTGAAGCTGGCAAAACTGAAGCGGCATTAAAAGAATACTTAACCATCATAGAAAACAATCCTGCTTTTATTCAAGCTAGAGACAAAGTCTTTGACTATTATCTTTCTAGCAAAAATGAACAGAAAGCCAGAGATTTGGTTAAAGATTTAGAAACTAAATTCCCTAATTCTCCTGCTGTTACTTACTTCCAAGGCAGGCTGCTTAGTTTAGAGTATAAGTTAGATTTGGCGTTAGAAAAATATATTTCCGCTATCAAAAGCCTGCCAGACTTTGCTGCTGCCTATAGAAGTGCTGGGCTAGTTGAATTAGCCTTAAACAAACCTAATGAAGGTTTAGAACATTTAAGACAAGCTATCGCCATCGATCCAGTCGATATTCCTGCACGGATGGCTTTAGCTCAAATCGCGCTAACCGAAAAAAAATACGATCTAGCTCTTGAACAAGTCAATCGAATTTTAGCTAAACATCCTAAACAAGTTGGCGCAAACATCATTCGAGCGGATATTGCTCTGCTTCAAGACGATACTCAAACCGCCGAAACTATTTATAACGCCTTGCAAGCTGCTTTTCCCGATGAAAACAAGATTTACTTCAAAATTGCCCTACTCAAAGAAAAGCAAAATGCTCTTCCACAAGCGCTGGAGTATTATAAAAAATATACAGTTCTAAGTAATGATGTGCTGGGATTAAATCGCTATATTGAGTTGTATATCATACAAAATTCCAGCGCTGATGTTAGTCAAAAAATTTCAGCTGGAATTAAGGAAGTCGAGAGACTTCAAACCGAGCTAAAAAATGTTTCTCAAGAAAATTTTGATTTCATCCTGAGTGTATTATATCGAGATAAGTATATAGCCGGCAAAGAACAGAAAGATTTAGACGAATCAAAAAATTATCTTTTTAAAATTTTAAAATCCAAACCAGAAGCTGTTGAAGTTTACACTAGTTTAGCTCAACTTGCCAAACTAGAGGGTAAACCAGAAGAGTTCATTAAGAATTATCAGAAAATAGTCGAAATTCAGCCGCAGAATATTAATGCTCGTTTACAAATAGCCTTGTTTTATGAAGCACAGCGTAATTTTACTTTAGCTGAAAAAGCCTACCAAGAAATACTAAACATTGCTCCTCAGCTTCCAACGGCAGCTAACAATCTAGCTTGGCTGATAGCTGTTGAATTAAAAGGAAATTTAGACGAAGCCTTAAAGCTTGCCTTAATCGCTAAGCAAGGAGCCGCCCAAGACCCTAGCGTGTTAGATACATTGGGGTGGATTTATTATTTACAAGGTAATTATAAAGAAGCTTTAGAACATATTGAATTAGCTTTTAATATCGAGGCAAACAATAATCTTAAAAGTCCAGAAATTATGTATCATTTAGCGATAATCAAAACCCATTTAGGACAAAAAGATGAAGCGAAAAAAATAGCGGATTCGGCATTAAAGCTCATTGACGAAAAATACCCTAGGTATAAGGAACTAAAGGCCTTGACTAAGTAAAATTATTTTATGGTTTTTTCTAAATTTAAAACTCGCCGCCGAATTTTGCATCTCCTATTGTTAGGAATTTTTATCTTGCTGATTGGGTTAGGCAATTTTTATGTGGGACAAATAAAAATTCATGATCATCAACAGAACATAGAAGAGATAAAACAAACTATTTTAAACACAACCTCGGCAGTATCCGTCAATCCAGATTTAGTTTATTCTAAATTGGAATTTTCTTTACAAAAATCGATCACCCGTATGAACTACTACAAGCTAGTCAAGGTTGGCGGCTTGATTTTTATTTTATTGGGTTTGGGATTAATTTTTATCGCACAATTATTACGTTTGAAATAATTTCTTGTTCTAAATAATTGACTGTTTTGCTCTATGGATATCTCGCTGCAATTTGAGTAATCCATCTAAAATAGTTTCGGGACGCGGTGGACAACCAGGAATATAAACGTCAACCGGAATAATGGTATCAATTCCAGCTACCGTTGCATAATTATCATAAAATCCCCCACTACAGGCGCAAGCTCCACAACACAAAACCCATTTAGGCTCGGCTAGTTGTTCATAAACTAGCTTTAAAACCGGAGCTTGTTTTTGAGAAATTGTTCCAACGACCCATAACACATCAGATTGCCTGGGAGTAAATCTAGGAAGCGCTGCCCCGAATCTGTCAGTATCATAGTGAGCGCAACTCACAGACATATATTCCATCCCGCAACACGCTGTAACAAACGGATAAGGATATAAAGAATATTTTCTACACCAACCAATCAAGTGATCTAAAGTTGTCGTGATATAATTTTCAGAACTGTCATCCATAATTTTGCAAGCAACCACAAAAAGATTATTTTTACAAGATATATTATCTCTGCTTGTAATGTTTTAGATTCTATGCTATAATCACGCCCCGCTAAATTCTAAATTTACTTAAAATCATAGATAATTAAACTAAAATATAAAATTAAGAAATAAACATGAGAGTATATCAAGCAAGTTGGGACGTTAGCGGATTTTTAGTGTTAATCGGTATTACAGATTCAACTTTAAAAGACAAAGAATTAGCCTTTAAGTCGAACACTCAAGACTATCTCTCAACTGTTTTGTCGGATAATCTTAATACTCCATTTCATCCCTATACCTGCTCTCAAACTCAAATTGAATATGATATAAACTCTTTAGAATTTTCTGCTAGTTCTTATAAAATTATTGAACAATTAGTCCCCTCCGATGAACAAGGTCCATTTGTTTCACCACTTTTATTATCATCACGGAGTATTGATAACAGCACTTCCTTAGTTATGAAAAAATGGGCGACCGATGCGGCTTGTTTTGATCCTTTCTCAACTGCATATTTTTTAACTTCCTTTCAATCAAGACTTTCCGAATTTTCAATTAGCTTAAGATTTGATCAATCTGTTTTATTTTGGCTAGAGATGACTAAGTTTATCTTAGATTTAATCACTCGTGGTAAATTTATTCCTGGTATCATTGATAAGAACAAATCTCATTGGCATATCATCATCCACGAACCATATGATTTAGAACGCTTAGAAATTTTTAAAAAAAATATCCCGGCCTTTTGTAATGGTTATATTCAAACCGCCACAGAAAATTTAGTAATTCAGGATCTAGTTGATTCATTTATTTCTATTATAGGCGACGCCTTAATTAAGAATTTCTTAAAACGTCAAAACTTAGCTCCAACTATTAATCCTAATATAGTTACGTCTAATAAAATAAACATTATCTTGGAATGGCTTAAAAATCTCTCCAACCCCAATCAAATCAATACTTATACCGAAGAGCAAAACTTAGAATTTCAACTTTTGAGTCATAAGTTAAAACTCTGGGGTAAAAAATTGCTTTCAGATTCACAACAGGTTGAATTGATTACAGGCTTTAAATTAAAGTCACCTGAAGGAATACCGAACTTAAATTCAACTACTGAAAAAATCTGGCGCCTGGAATTTTTCTTAACTTCTAGTAGTGATAAAACCAAATATATCTATCCCGAACAGATTTGGAGCAACTCTTCTGAAATCTTAAACGATCTGGATTATACCCCAGAAGAAATTGAAAATAAATTTATCAAAAGCTTAGGCAATGCCTGTAATCTTTTTCCGCCGCTCAAAGAAGGATTAATGCGTCCCTTCCCTAGTTATACTATGCTCACTACAGCGGAAGCTTATTTTTTTCTCAAAGAAGCTAGTCCTCTTTTAGAACAAGCTGGATTTTATCTGCAACTTCCTAACTGGTGGACTCATCCTCAATCCCAAGTCGGCTTAACATTAGACTTAGTAGACTTTAAAGACCATCCTAAAACCAAAGGACATAAATCGTTCTTTTCAGTTAATCAATTAATTTATTGTTCATGGAAAATTATGGCTGGCAAGCAAGTGTTTGAGGTAGAAGAATTTAAACAATTAATGAATTCTGGCGAAGCATTGGTTAATTTAGATGGCAACTGGATTGAGCTTAACCACAAACAGTTAAAGAAAACTTTAGATTTTATTGAGCAAAATAAAGGCGCTAAACAAATGTCTATTTCTGAAGTATTGCGATTAGGTTATGGTTTAACTTTAAATGAATCAATTCTGCCGATCATAAATTTTACTGCTACAGGTTGGTTGCAAGCTTTGGTTAACTCGACTGAAGGCACATATGAAAAGCTAGCCCAACCCAAAAGTTTCAAAGGTGAACTACGCCCTTACCAAAAAGATGGTATGTCTTGGATGTATTTTTTACAGTCTTTGGGTATGGGAGCTTGTTTGGCTGACGATATGGGTTTAGGTAAAACTATTCAGTTTTTAGCTTTACTCTTAACCGAAAAGGAAAAAAACTATCAGTCCGGTCCGACATTACTCATTGTACCGATGTCTACACTCAATAACTGGATGAACGAGATAAAAAACTTTACTCCGAGTTTAAAGGCTTACTTACATCACGGACAGCTTAGACATTTAGGCAATGAGTTTTTGAAAAGAATCAAAAATTCCGATATTATTATTACAACCTATAATTTAGTTTTTCGGGATAAGGATTTTATCAGCAGTGTAAATTGGGGCTGTATTGCCTTAGATGAAGCTCAAAATATTAAAAACTTAAGCACTAAACAAACGCAAAGTATTAGAAATTTGGTTGAGCAGCAACTCCATAATCCTGAGCGCACCTCAATCTGTCAAAGAGTTGCCTTGACTGGAACGCCAATGGAAAATCATCTTGAAGAGTTATGGTCTATTATGGATTTTCTTAATCCAGGCTATTTAGGAACGATTTCATCTTTTAGAAGTAAGTTCGCGTTACCGATCGAGCGTTATCAAGATAAAGAGATTGCTGAGAAGTTAAACAAAATTATTAGTCCATTTATTTTAAGACGAGTTAAAACTGATCCGAAAATTATTAACGATTTGCCAGAAAAAATCGAACTAATTGAATATATTGATCTAACTCGAGAGCAAGCTGCGCTTTATGAAAAAACATTAACTAATCTTTTTCCACAAATTGATTCAGCCAGCGGCATACATCGTAAGGGTTTAGTTTTGTCGACGATTACTAAATTAAAACAAATCTGCGATCATCCTGAACTGGGGGCAATTTTGCCGGAAAAATTATCGTTGAACTCCGGCAAATTAAATCGTTTAGAAGAAATCTTAGAAACTATTTATCAAGTTGATGATAAAGTCTTAATTTTCACGCAGTTTGCAAAAATGGGCTTTTTATTAAAAAATTATTTGCAAGAACGCTTTGGTTCCGAGGTCTTATTCTTGCATGGTGGACTAAGTAAGTCGGCTCGTGACAAATTAATTGACAAATTTCAATCATCCTATCCACAGATAGATAGTCCCAAAGTCTTTATTTTATCTTTAAAAGCTGGTGGGTTAGGCTTAAATTTAACTGCTGCCAATCAAGTGATTCATTTTGATCAGTGGTGGAATCCAGCTGTCGAAAATCAAGCTACCAGCCGAGCTTTTAGAATTGGACAAAAGCGCAATGTGCAAGTTAGAAAGTTTATTTGTCGCGGCACATTAGAAGAGCGTATTGCAGAGATGTTAAAAAATAAAGAAAGTTTAGCCGAACAAATTATTGGCGGTTCTACCAAAAATATCATTACCGAACTTTCAACTGATGAGTTGTTTGGGCTTTTAAAACTTACGCAGGATCCAATTGAAACTTGGTAAAAGTAAATTTAAATAAATTTAAATTATTAACTTAGATGCAGATGAGTAACCTTTTAAATACAACACCAATAGATGATTCTCCGATTCTTCATGAATGTCATGCTTGGTATACAAAAGATTTTCTTAGTATTTTTAATACTCCAGAAAACAATGCCTTGTGGGTTAATGAAGCTATTAATAAATTAAAGACGTTGGACTTTTTAGTTATTCCTGGAAAGGTTAGCTGTAAGGTTCAGGCAATTAACGAGCCGCCGGTTAAAGTAGAAATTATTTTTAATGAAATTGATCCTGAGACATGGGAAAAGATTATTTCTACTTTAGCTAGCCATATTTATTACGTTGCAAAATTATCTATTGGTGAAGTGCCGCAAGAGTTAGTTCAAGTTTATGAAGAGCATAATACTCATTTTGTTTCGCAAAATATTGAGGATTTAAAGTTTTTGCAAAACGGGGTTGAGATTAAAAAGTTAGATTTCTATACTATAGTTGTCATTAAGAAGTTAGTTGAGCGTTTTGAAGAAGACCCTTTTTTAATTTTTTTATTGCGTGGTTGTGGTCCCAAAGAGTTAATTGCCGGTATTCGTAAATTTCGTAACAATCTGCAAGGAACTCATTTAAAACAGTTAAAAGAACAAGCTAAGGATGCCGAAATAAAAAACAACGGTTTTGTTCGTAAGAGTGAAATAGAAGTAACGCGAGAGCAAATTGAGCATTTTTTAGAAAATATTGACTTTAGCGCTAAACGTTATTGGCGCTGGGGCGAAGATATGGAGAAATTAAAATATTCAATTAAAGCTGATGACTTACCAGCTTCTATTTTAAAACGCCTAGATCCTTTACCAATAGATACTTTGGAGAGTAAAGTTAGTTCTTTGCTTGAAGATGCATATGCCCATACTACCCGTCGAGCTCAATCCTTTGGCTTGGGACTATAGTGTAGCCGCGCACATCTGAACTACCATGTTAAATTATCCGTAGCGAAGTTATGGTAGTGGAATATTTATCTGGTTATCTGGTAACAATTGGTATCTAGACCTCTCGACAAACTCTATGTTTTTGAATAATCCAAGACTTATATATAGGAGGCAGGATTGGCTATGCACGGTAAATTGCCTGTTCTAATTATCAATTCTTCTAGTTACCAATTACCAGCCTTTTTGATAAAAAATTTGTGTTTTATGGGTGTTTGGCTCGACTAGAACTGCGA
Source organism: Deltaproteobacteria bacterium (assembly GCA_031278395.1). GTDB lineage: Bacteria > Bdellovibrionota_C > UBA2361 > SZUA-149 > JAITKM01 > JAITKM01. The sequence continues at coordinate 36,045 of JAITKM010000052.1, forward strand.
TGACGTCGATTCTATAATTCGGGCAGTGTAAGTGTCCGAACTTGTAAATAAGGTAATTAATCGACAATTGTTTTAATTTATTTAATTTACGAGATGTTATGTTTTCAAAAAGCATTTTTTTAGCAAGTTTTGAATCATAACGAGTTTTGACTTCGACAAAAATAAATTTGTCCTCGCCAAACATGATTAAATCTATTTCGCCGATTTTAATTTTCCAATTCTTAGCTACAAATTTATACCCCTGTTGTTGTAAATATTTTAGAGCTACCTTTTCTCCTAAGTCGCCAAGTTGTTTTGTAGATAGTTTTTTATGCTTAAATAAATTAAACAAATTAAACATAATTTTCTGTGGCTATATTCACTTTAATAATATTCTTCCATTTCAAAACTAATAGGATATTACCCTGCAACCTATCGCTGGAATTTTAAGGCTATTTCATAGTATATAAATATTGTTTTGAAACAAAACTTTTTGGTTTAGTCGTGGTTGTCTGGTGTTCTGG
>JAITKM010000053.1 GCA_031278395.1 Deltaproteobacteria bacterium
TGTATTATTTGTTATATCTAAAGATACAAATAACATTATCAATACTAAAAAAATATCAACAAGTAAATTCAGTTATGACATAGAATTTTGTGAAAAGGTTGATATAAACGATATAATACTCTTTGTTATAAGTTATTAATATCTAACCCGAGTTTACAAGTTATTTTAAGATTTATAAAAAGTATTAATAATTCCAACATGTTAATCCTATCATTTTGTAGCTAAACCAAGTTCTAATAAAATTTGCTTAGTATTTTTACGCATGATCATAATTCTACCTAGGGGTAGCTAAACTGGCCTTTCCCTTCTTTCATTATTATGTTTTAGGTTTACCACAAGGAGCGTCGAAATTATTTTAGCTAATAAAATTAGTATGTTATATTATTTTCCTAGTAACTAAACTAAATTTTAATGAGCAGCCCTTGATTTTTAGCACTTTTCTGGTAAAAATAAAAAAGTAGCTAACCAAATCTGGGGGTCCTCATGGCGCATTTGACGAAAAGAAAAAAAGGCGATAAAACATACCACTACCTAGCGCAAACCGTTAGACTTAATGGTCGGCCCAAACAACAGATTATAAGGAGTTTGGGAACTGCCGAAAACATTGATATGGTTTTTAGTCAAAAGGACAAAGCCTCATTGGGGAGCCCCCCTCATCATTGTAATATTTTCCAATTTGGAGCCGAAGCAGCTTTACTCGATATTTCTGAACGATTGGGTGTAGCTAACATCATAGACGAGCTGGTTCCTAAAAGAACCCAAGGCCTTTCAGTTGGCTCTTACATGGTGTTAGCGGCCATAAATCGAGCCATTAAACCTTGTAGCAAAAATACATTTCATGGGTGGTTTAACAAAACTGTCTTGATAAATTCTTTTCCAGAAGCCAACGAAAAAAACTTATCCAGCCAAAGTTTTTGGAACCACATGGTCGAACTGGACCAAAACACACTATTTGCCATTGAGGATGAAATAACTAAGCGTGTTGTTTCTCAATATGGGATATCCACAAATTGCTTGATGTTTGATAATACAAATTTCATAACGTATATTGCTACCTCAAATCCAGCCTCAATTCCTCAACGCGGTCACAGTAAGGAGAAACGGTCTGATCTTAAAATTATTGGGTTATCTCTAATGGTTAGCCCCGATTATAATGTCCCATTATTACATGAGATTTATCCCGGTAATAGATGCGATTCAGTCCAATTTACTCATATAATTGATAAACTAAAAGTAAGATTATCAAAAATATCTGATGCAAAGGGCGATATAACGTTAGTATTTGATAAAGGTAACAATTCAAATAATGGTCTAGAATTGCTAGAAAGAGGCGATATTTTTAAATTCCATTTTGTTGGTGGGTTACGTCTCAACCAATGCGGTGATCTGCTTGAGATAGAGAGGGAACGGTACACACAATTGGAAGGCGAAAGTTTAGCTAGAACCTCTGCTTTCAGAACAACCAAGGAAATATATGGTAATAAATTTACAGTCATAATTACCGATAACGAAAATCTACGAGAATCTCAACTTGTTGGCTTAAAAGATAATATACTCAAATGCGATAAAGAGCTTTACTCTATTCAAAATGCCTTAAAGCTTAGGGAAGACGGAATAATTACAAAAGGAAAAAAGCGCACATATAACTCGGTTGAAAAAAACATCGATAGAATTCTATCAGCTGATTACATGAAAAAAATATTTTCAACTTCAGTTGAAAAAAATGAAGAGAACGCTTTATCTCTTCGATATAATTTGAGAGAAGACCAGTATGATGATGTCGTTAATAATTTTCTTGGCAAAACAATATTATTTACGAATAGACATGAATGGAGTAATGAAAAAATTGTATCCACGTATAGATCTCAATTTCATGTTGAAGAATCTTTCAAACAAATGAAAGATGTTAACTATCTATCTTTTATACCAGTGAGGCACTTTACTGACGCGACTATAAAAGTGCATGGTTTTTATTGCGTTCTTGCCTTCACCTTATCCTGTCTACTACAGCTTGAACTGAAAAGGCTTGGATACAATATGACCATCAACAATGCGTTGAAGACTTTGGACGAAGCTAAACAGTCTCTTGTCTTTTATAAAAGTGAAGACTCAAAAAAATATAAAGTGGTTTCGGTTTTTAGCGAAGCCACACAAGCTGCTGAAAAATATCTCAATGAGTACAACCTAAAAAAATACGCTTTTAAATAACGGTTTAGCTACCGTAATTTTAAAAAAAACTTTATTATATAAACAAGTTACAACAATCAGCCCAATTAACTTGTAAACTCGGGCTAGCCCGGGTTTCAGGCTATTTGAGACAATTCACGCCGGCTAAACTGTCACGTTCACGCCGGATTTAAGGCCCAGCATTTCGGGTAGATTCCAGGAGGCCTGTCGCTACTCCATAAAACGGACCCTAGGGAGCTATAAGCGTTTGAGAAACTCTAATTCGGGCAGGTTAGACAATCTAACGGTTAAACCAGGCTAAAGGATGATAATTATCGTTTA
>JAITKM010000017.1 GCA_031278395.1 Deltaproteobacteria bacterium
GTCCTCTGCATTTAATAATAATACGTTCTTATCGTTGTAAATGGCTGTAAAAACACTCCCTCCGTAATCGCAAAATACGTAATCTCCAACTCCCAATAACTCCGTACTCTCCATATTGCCCACTATGATAGCGTTGGGTATGCGCAGTTTAATTTTAAAATCTAAGAATGGAAAATCTCCATAGCATCCACTTGCACTAAAAGGTATAGAAAAAATTATATTAAAATCATTTTCAAGGGTTTTTACGATCGGAAGAAATTTTAATACCGAACAAATACGCCTACCGTGCGCTGGCAACCAAAGGATCGTCTTTTTATTTTTATCTAATCCGTAATGCTTTAGAAAAACTTCTCTATCCACCGTTTTATTCCCTTTATCGAACCTGGGTGAACCGCTCGCAATCACTTCCGCCTTAATCCCAAGTGCTTCGTACCTTTCCTTCTGATATTCTCCATTGCAAAATAGGGTATCAAATATTGCATTTGTTTTTTTATGAAAAATATAGTTTCCTGCTCCTATTAAAAATAGCGCACGTACAAGTTTCCTGGCCAAAAATTCAATGCCATATTTGATACCATCTCCTGTTCCCCATAAACCAGCGGGTTCTGGAAATACGCAAACAATCTGACCGTATTGTAGCTTTTGGCTGAAAACTTCGTTGATTGTAAGTAGATTAAAATGTTTATCCAATTTTTTAATTACTTCAATCGGCGACATATTATTTTTCTTTTTTATTTTTCTTGCATTCGTTAAAAATACTAAGTGGCGTAAAAAACATCGAACGAAGTTACCAAGATCAAAATCAACATGATTAACTACAACAATATCAAATGTATCATTTGGCATGTTGTTGATGATATTTTCCATGTGTTTCAACGTTACCTTTTCGGAGATTAAAAAAGCTACCTTATTTACAAAATGTCTCGGTCTGTAATCATTTAGAATGAAGTGACGTAGGTGATATGAACTCCAGTATTTGTCCGACAATTTACGGCCTGAAATTTTGAAAAAAGCGTCCAGAAAAAATAGGATAATACCTTCTACACGATGATGAATAAAGTGAATAAAAGACCTCATTTTTTATATAAATCTACCAAATCTGTCCTTACGGCAATAAAATGTTCATTTTCAATAGACTTTTTATTGTAACTCATTTCTTTTTTGCTTGAAACTCCAAAAATACTGCAGCCGGCTTCCCTTAAAATAATGTGACCGGCGGCAGTATCCCATTCTTTGCTACCGTTGAGGCGTACGTAAATATCCACTTCTCCTTCTGCTAACTTCCCAAACTTTATCGCAGAACCGTATCTTTTTATGCTACCGATTCCGTGTCTTTTTAAAAAATCGGTCGTCTCTTTTGTCGAATGAAAAATACTATCTGTAGCTATCAATTTTTCTCTTCTTGATGCATTATAAATGCTCTGTCCGTTTAAAAATGCCCCCTTGCTTTTTTCTGCATAATAATCTAGTTTAAGCGCAGGTGCATGTATAATACCAAGAATCGGCTCCTTATTTTCGACAAGTGCAATATTAACTGTAAACTGGTTGTTGCCCGCAATAAAATCTTTTGTCCCATCAAGCGGATCAATCAGCCAAAAAGTATCAAAATTTTTGCGTATTTCATGATCCTGACAGGACTCTTCCGAAACAATCGGATGTTTTGATAATTTCATCAGACATTGCGTAATACATTCGTGAGAAATCAGGTCGGCTTGTGTAACGGGTGAAAAATCACGTTTTATTTTTATGTCACAATTCTTGTGAGAATAAACTTCCAAAATTTTTTCGCCCGCTAAATGCGCTACCTTGAGAATTTCGCTAAGCATTTGAATTTTACTCTACCCTCTGAGCAGTCCAAGCACGCATTTTATAGGGGACGCAAATCTCATCTAGATTTTTAACCTCTTCACCAATAGCTTTTATGATTTTTTTCCAATTATTTTCTCCCGCCTGCGCTCTCATATCGTTTACAGAGTTCCAGATGCCTAGATATCTTTCTTTGGACATAACTTCTTCATGATCACACTCCATAAAAATAACATCTTTGAAATGTTTTGTAGAAATTAGAATGTTTTTCCAGTTTTTAGCATGTATTTTCGATCCGGAGGATACTCTTTGTACATTTGGAGCAATTTCATAGATTCTCTTCTCTATTTTTCGATGAAGTTCTGACTTTTCTACATCTCTTGAATTCCAAATGGCTGTAAAATACCAACCCGGCTTTAAAATTCGATGAAATTCAGGCAAAGATTTATTGGGATCAGTCCAATGAAAAGAAGAAGCCATAACAACCCAGTCGATAGAATTTTTCCCCAGCCCCGTATTATCTCCACTCCCTTTACTCCATATTGCATCAAATCCATGCATATATTGAATTCCTTCTAATCACATTTCGTCATTGGGTTCCACGCTAAAAATCTTAATCCCTTTTTCGGATAATACTTTCGTAAATTTTCCAGTTCCTGCACCCACATCGGCGACTTTAAAATCGGTTTTTTTGTCATATCCAACATATTTCAATAATGCTGAAACAATCAAATCATTATAAGCTAGCCGATTAATGTAAGCCTTGGCTAATTTTGTAAAATCACCTAGTTGTATCTTATCTTGCATAGGTTGTTTATTCACCTTTTTGAACTGTCCAAGCTTTAGTAGTGTATATAATACAGAATTCCTTAGGCAATACTGCTTTAACCTCGTCAAATATTTTATCAAATAAACTTTTCCCTTGGGAGGTTTCTAGATCCCAATACTTATTTTTCACACTTTTCCAAGCACTTATATATTCGTCGATTGTTCTAGGAACAGAAAAATCAATTTCTAGGTAAAAAATATCTTTGAATAATGATGTATATTTTTCTAAAAAAGATCTTTGATCTTCTCTTCGAATACCTCTTTCGTATTGAGGTATATGTTTTGATATTATTTTCTCAACCTTCGTTTGTATGGGACAACTCAACATTCTATGATTCCACATACAAGTAAAAAAACCTTTAGATTTCAATAATCGGTATGATTCTTTTAATCCTAGTTCTCTATCAATGACGTTAAAACTACTTCCATAGGTTACCCAATCATACTTACCCGTGTCAAGTGTTGTTTCTGTTCCCGTTGCCTTAATCCAAGAAACTTGAGCATTTTTTGTTACCTCAATACCAATCTTTCTCATCTCATCGTTAGGTTCAACGGCATCCACATTGCATCCCATTTCAATCAGTTTTATTGTAAGATTACCTGTCCCCGCACCTACATCTGCCACCCAAAGCTTTTTTTTGGGGGGGGGGAGATAAGATCCGACATAAGAAACCAATAAATCTATTGCTTTATCTGAATAGTTTGGCCGATATCGGTAATATTTAGCGTGTTTGGAATAATCCCATATTTTTTCAACCATTGAGTTTGTCATCTGATTTTCCTATTAAATGTAAAATTCTACCTACCTTTTCTTCTAGAGCATTCTTTCTGTTGTTGTCAATGATAAGATCGCAACTTTCTGGCCTATCAAAAGGAAGATCTATTCCAACCACATTTGGTATTTTTTTACTAAGAGCCCCGCTGTATAGGCCTTTCTTATCATTCTTAATCAAATTATCAAGTGAAACGTCAATAAATACCTCATAATAGTCTTTAGCGTTTGATCTATTAAATGCATGTATCTCTTTATACATAGAAATTGTAGCACAAATTACGTGAATAGATTGATCTGTTAAACATTTGCAAATTCTTGCCATTCTCCATGCCATGATCAATCGACCCGAGTGATCATAACCTACATCGCTATTCATCATTTCACGAAATTGATCTCCATCCAATAATACAAGATTTGATAATTTCTTTTTTAGTTCACCGTACAGTGCAACCGCTATGGTTGTCTTGCCTGCACCCGAAAGCCCCGTAACCCAAATAAGCATTTCCGGCTATCCAAACAAAAATTATCTTTATTAATCAAGAAAAAAACAAAAATAACATTATTTTGTCTCCGAGAACTACAGGCCCACATTCATCTTCGACCAGGTCTAAAATTAATAACCTGATTTTATCTGATATAGACATTTCTTATCTTTCTTGACGCTTAAGAAGGGTACTTTGTGATCCACTCACCTTTGTTTAATCACCTTTGGCCATGATTGAATTCTAATATTTAGCAACGCCACAACAGCATCAAGCGATATTTGACATTTTAACCATTTCCATAAACTTTGAATGCTTTGCTTTAAGTTCATTAAAGGGCCCAATATCAACAATTCTGCCATCATCCATGTATACAATTCTATCGCATGATTTTAGCGTTACCAATCTATGAGATATGGCAACAATTGTCTTCCCTCCCCTTAAGTTAGCCATAGCTTCTGATATTAAGTGTTCGGTATGAACATCCAATGCCGACGTGGCTTCATCTAACACAAGTATCTTGGGATCTCGATACAGCGCACGAGCAATTGCTATCCTTTGTTTTTGGCCCCCAGATAATGTTTTACCACATTCCATAACCATTTTATCTGGCCTGAACTCTTCCAATTGAGCCATTTTCATAACTTTTTCAATTTTTTTATGACATATGGATGGATCTTCTTGGCCAAACACGATATTTTTAGCAATCGTATCGGACAAAATATAGGGAGCTTGTGAGACATAACCAACCAAATTTGTCAAGTTATGAGCATTTTCGGTAGATATTTTTACATCATCGATATAATATTCACCGGTTATTGGCGTCAGGAGTCCAAGAATGATATCTACAAGTGTTGTCTTGCCAGCTCCAGAACTTCCAACTATACCAATAAACTCTCCATGATGAATGATTAAGTTTATATTACTGAGCGAAAATTTACTATCAGATTTGTACACAAAAGTTATGTTTTTTAGTTGAATTCTTCTTTTAAATTCTAATGGAATTAAGCTTTTTGAGTCTATATCTGTAATACTGTTATTTAATACCTCTTCATATTCTTTATTTAGTGATTCAACAGAACTCGTGTAAGCTTTTATAGCCCCGTAAGCAGTAGAGGCACGGTTTAATATTGGCGCAAGACGAAAAAATATAACCGCAACCAATCCCAAATGAGTCATTAAAACATTATCTACTTCTTTTAGCATAACCATTGTGCAGCAGAACAAAAATATTGCCAATATAATGGAAACTTCCATAACAAAGGAAGGGAAACTCTGTATAAATTGTCCAAGTTGTTCGACTTTGTTTACACGAGTTGATGTTTGAGAGAACTTACGAAAAATATATTCTTCTGCATGTGATACTTTCGTTTCTTTTATAGCCATCATGCTTTGTTGCAATACATTTATATTTTGAACGTTAGCATTGGTAGTATCTTTACTTACAGTAAGAGATACACGTTTAGTAATTTTTGACTGAATCGTTACAAGTATAATAATAAATATAAACGTTACCAAAGAAGGGTAAAAAAGTTTGTACAGCATGAACGAAAGTAGCATTAAAGATATCACTATATTAATAAAAAATTGAATAATATAATTTACATAGGTTGTTATAACATACCTTACAGTATTATCCAGAGTGTTTATTGTCGTGTCGGAGTTTTTTTGTAAAAAAAATACATATGGGCAATTCAATAGTTTATCCATAAAATTAATACATATTCTATTTCTTAACCCTGTTAAAAAGCGATAAACTAAATACTGGTGACCAATCATGTACACGTTTTTTATTACAAAGATTATAACCGCGCATGCCATTAGAAATATAAATATGTGTATATCAGTTTTTATCTTACACACACTCAATAACTTTACTAATCCCTCATACTTCAATAAGTTTGATGGTTCGCTAACAAATGATAGTATTGGAAAAATGGCCGTTATTCCAATTAATTCAAGAAATCCAGCTATGAAAGAAGCTAACAATAGGAAAATTATTTGTTTTTTAAAATTATAGCAAAAAAAATTAAGAAATGGTTTTAGGACTGAAAACATACAGAAAATTAATGCTAAAAAATTAGATAAAAAATATCTCTTGCCTATTTATTTGGCCAAGCTTTGCCACCTTACTACTTTTTATGTTCCGTTTCATGTTTTGATAATTGAGAAGCCATTAAAAATTCGTCATAATTTCTTATATATTCTTTTTCATCATAAAAATCATTTGCCAACACCATTAATATACAATTACCCGAAAAGTTATACATTTTTCTCCACATATTTTTCCCAATGTAAAGCATCATTTGAGGGTCATCCAATATAATCTCTGCTTTTTCTAATCCATTGTCTAATAAAAAATAACACGAGCCATTTAAACAAATTATAGCTTGTTCTGATGTTCTATGAGCATGTTCACCTCGGGATATGTTTTTTACTGTGTCAAAAATGAAGAAAACTCTTCTGATTTCGAAAGGTACGTTTTTTAAACTCTCTAAGGAAATGAGTTTGCCTCTTTGGTCACCTATTTTTTGAATATGTATTATTTTATAGTTCATATGCGTAATAAAATATGAGATTTTATGTTGAAATGAAAAAGCAAAGTCTTCATAAAAAAGTAAATTAAAATGGAATTTTTTAACATAATATGAAAAGCATCATAATCAACTTTATTAAATCTTTGTTTTTTTTTCATGCTGAAATCTTGCTTAA
>JAITKM010000058.1 GCA_031278395.1 Deltaproteobacteria bacterium
TTTGATCTGGTGGTCTGGTATGGGGTTACTTTTTGGTTACTTTTTGGTGTAACTCTAACCTGGGGTTTTTGTTAATTTTTTTAATTAAAAAATGTTCTGAGTTTTGCTTAATTGTTTAAAATCTATATTGAAGATGCGCCCATACTAAAACAAAATAACTATTCTGAGATTTTAAATTAGATAACATATTATAAATGTTAGATATTTAAATTATTTTTCTATAAGCTATTTAATTCATAACTAATAATATACACTTTTGAAAATTTTATCATAATATTATTGTTTTTATGTATAAATTATTTCTTAACTATTTTTATATTTATTTGTTTAAACTAATTTTTAAATCAAGCCGTAATATAATATTATGGTGTAAATCTTAAAAAATAACTGGCTAGTCTGAAACTGCCTAAATTAACGCTAATCAATTATGGAAACAAAAAATACTAAGTTGTCTTCTTGCGCCAACATGCCATGGTGGCTTTTAGTTATATATTTTGCACTCACTTTTGTCGCCACGTATCTCAATTCACTAGGAATAACCGAAAACAACATTACTTTATATATTGTGGGTGCAATTCTGCTTTGGAGCGTATTTTTATTTATCGCTCCAACTTCATTTAAGTGGACTCTGATGAGTATTGCATTTTTTGTAATTTGGAGTTGTATTTTAGTAAATAAAATATCACTGGACTACAATACTTCACTCTCCTTAGATTCTGATTTTAGCTATCTTCGCTTAGCTCTCTGGGTAATCATTGTTATTAGTGTAGCTCGCTTGTGCCCAACTTTTCCAAGTTTTATTGTCAACATAATTTTGTGGGCAATCTTTTGGGGTCTACCAAGTGAGTTTCAGTCTTTTTTGGTTAGCAAAAATTTAAGTTCTGAGACTTTGACCATAGCTATCTATGAGATAACAATTATCCTGCTGATCAACTTAGCACAACTTACTTCATATCTAAATTCAATCTTTGCGAAAAAAGACTTACATCTTTCGCCATTTAGATTGTATTTTTCGTTTATTAATCTAGCGTTATTAATATCTGCATGTATCATCCCAAATTCAGTTTTTGCAGAGATTAGTTTTGGTGTTGGGTTAGCCTTAGTGGTAAGTAGTTTATTAACCTCCGCCTTAATTGCAATGATTTTTAGCACTATCTTAGATTCATATCGAAAATGTATCCACAAAGTGGTTAACGAAGAAAGAGTTGCAGTCAATGACTTACTATTTGATATAGATCCAATTAGTTTAAGCTACGATGAGCTAATTGAATACAAAAATAAACATGTAATTCAGGTTAATTCACAAAAGATTCAAATCACCCAATTGCAACAAAAGGAGCAAGGTTACCAGGATAAGATTATTACGGTTAATGCATTGAACAACATGCTCTATGGTGTTTTAGCAGAATTGCCACTAGGGACACTTGTCTTAGCTTTGGATGGCTCAATTATCAGTGTCAATAAAAAGTTTACTGAGCTTTTAAAAACTAAAGCTCCAGAATTTTTAAAAGGCGCAAATTTTAAAGCTTTAAGAAATGATGAAGTTTGGAATAATGATATTTTTATAATTCTAAATAATATCTTTGAAGTATCTGATAATGAACTTCAGACGTTAAAATCTTATCAAACGATTAGCACCATTATTGAAAATCATTACTTAAAAATTGATGTTTATATCAATGACAAACTAGGCACAATCGACGCTCAGAGTCTGAAACAAGATAAGTCTAATAATGAGTTAGGAGTAATTATTGTTCTACGCGAAGAGGAGGATACTCGCGAGCTACAACTTGCTAATTTAGTCAAAACTAAAAGAACTATGGTTGAAAAGTTGGCTTTAACTGCTTGTGAGGAGACTATCTCTAATTTAAGAGGTATCAAGGAAGCCATAGATTTGCAAAAGAAGTTAATTCAAACTGCAAGGACACAAGAAACAAATGAATTAATCAAAGATGCTATTAAAGCTGTAAGTTTTAATTTTAACAAAGTCTTTAATAAAATTTCGCTTGTTCCGACTAACTACAAGAGTGAAGTAGGAGAAATTAAGACGGTTAATCTAACTAGTGCTTTACAAAATACCATCAATTACATTTTGTATTTAAGTGGTATTGAAAAAAATATTGAATTAAAGAATGGCAAAGAAATAACAGCTCAAACAATGGCTGGCGAAGAAGTCTTAAAATTAGAAAATATTAAGATGGAGTTACCAAATGTGCAGTTAAATTTATTTTTAACAAATTTTGCCATGTTATTAAAAGGAGTTCTTAATTTAGCTCCAGATTTAGAAGTTTTTCTGGATACTGATGAATTAAAACCAGACAAAATTAATTTTATTCCAGATCATGCTAATGGTAAGTTTGCCAGAATCACAATTAGTCATCCAGGTAAAAGTATTACTGAAGCAATGATTCGCAATAATTATGTAGCGATTTGTAAATCTAGAAAAGAGGCGAGCGAATTAGAAGTCTCTACCAGCTTATTGGTTAATTATGTTAAAGAGTTGGGTGGTTTTGTGACCTTACAAACTAAGTCGCATAGAAATACTTCGTTCTGTATTTACTTGCCAGTTAATTATAAGGGACAAATGGAGCAGGAAAAGGCTGGAAGCTTAGATTATAATGGTAATAATATTTACAAATTTTCTAATAATTATGATGTTCCACATATTTTAATTATTGGTTCGAAGTATAGGATTAATCAATCAATTAGACGTATGTTAGTTGGTTTAGGGGCTAAGGTTGCTATTGAGGATTATAATGCTATCTTAAGAAACCAAAATGAAGTTTTGGAATTTTCAGGACAAGGTCTTGGAGATCCAGACGAGGGAGCTGGAATAAACTTTGTGCCTAAGACTATGGTTAGTCATGTTATAATTTCATTAGATGAAGATTCTGAACTTAACGATATTGATTATATGCTGATTAAGGAAAAAATACCGGGTGTTAAAATTTCAGTAATTACTTGGGAAAAATCAAAAGCTGATGAGATAAACGAAAGAAGTGCTGGCATAGTTAATGCAATCTTTAAACCTGTCTCTTTGGATATGTTGAAGCAAATTTTAAAACAAAATGCTGTTTCGAACAGTAACTATTCTAGCGAAGAGCAAGAGAGCACTGTCTAATAGTTATCTTATTTTTAATTCTTGATAAAAGGCTGTTAAAGTTGGCATTTACCTAACTTATCTTTTATACAACAAGGCTAATTTAAAACTTAATTCGTAATCCTTATGAGTAAAGAAATTCAACCTGCCTTAATTACCGAGAGTGAAAATCCAGCATCACAAAACATTGATCTGATGCCTACTCTTGAAATTGTTTCTATAATTAATAACGAGGATAAAAAAGTAGCCTTAGCAGTTGAAAAGGTTCTGCCTGAAATTGCACAAGCTGTTGACGGCATCACAGAACGGCTAAAGCATGGTGGGCGGCTAATTTATTTTGGTGCTGGTACGTCTGGGAGGCTTGGTGTTTTAGATGCCTCAGAATGTCCACCAACATTTAACGTTCCTAAGGGAAAAGATGCTTTAGTAATAGGTTGTATTGCTGGTGGAGAAGCGGCTTTAATAAATTCGATTGAAGATTCTGAAGATCGTGCTACAGAGGCTGAGGACAAGATTAAAGAATTGAATATTTCTAGTAAGGATGCAGTTGTTGGAATTTCAGCTAATGGTTCTCCGATATATGTTTTAACTGCTATTCGTAAGACAAGAGAGCTTGGAGCGTTGACTATTGGGATTAGTTGTAATCCTAGCTCGCCACTAATTACTGAAAGTGAGATTGGGATTAGCGTTATAGTTGGTTCTGAAGTTATTACAGGTTCATCTCGCATGAAGGCTGGGACCGCTCAGAAAATGATTCTCAATATTCTGACTACGTCAACTATGATTAAGTTGGGCAAGACATATGGAAACTTAATGGTTGACTTGCAGCCCCTTAATAAAAAGTTAATAGTTCGTCAAAGGCGGATTGTGGCTAAAGTTGGCAATGTGAGTGAAGAGGTAGCTGAACAAAAACTGGTGGAGTGTAATCGTGAAACCAAAACTGCAATTGTATCATTGTTATATAATTTATCTCCATCTGCCGCCCGCAAAAAACTTGCAGAACATGGTGGAGTAATTAGAAAAATCATACAGTAATTGGATATCCTCCCGCAGAGAGAAACAAGCGTCCCTCCGGTCATTTTCGTAGCATATTTGCGGCACTAGCAATCCCAGCGGTAAAATTAGAACTAATTGTAACTTAAAGGAAAGATTGGTGAGACGCACTGGATTCGAACCAGTGACCCTTTGCTTAAAAGGCAAATGCTCTACCGACTGAGCTAGCGTCCCAAAATAGAAATATTCGTCAACTACAGCATAACGAATAAAATGAGGCTCGACTTTATCTAGATATTATTAATTATTGTCAAGAGGTTATCAAAATTTTCTTCAAGGACTCTAAAAATTGAAATTTTACTATATAAAATTGACAATTTGTAAGAAATTCAATTAAAAAGCCCGCCATATTTTTAGGCGTGTAGCTCAGCGGTAGAACATTTGCTTGACGTGTGACGTGCAAAGGGTCGGCGGTTCAAGTCCCATCACCAGCTCTAAAAAAAGAAAATCTATAAAACAATTAATTACGTGAAATAAAAAACTTCGCGGAAGCTGATTGTTCCAGTCTCATATATTAGAAGATAAAAATAATCAAGTTTCTGCCTTTATTAATTTAAAAATTAAAGGCGAAATTATGTACAATAATAATTTATGCTGTAGGGCGCAGCATCTGAAATTACGCTCTAAACCACATTAATAGAATATTACAAAAGTTTTATAATTATGATACTTATTAACTGAATGTTGTTATTAATAATTGTTGTTAATTAACGAAGTTTTATTTTTATGAATAAAATATTTTTTCAATCGCTTGTTTTTTTGTTTTGTACTTCTTGTTCTTTGTTTGGTCTTAACCTTGATAAACTAGTGGGAAAAAAATTGATGATGTAATAGCCCGTAATTTAGATAATCAAAATTTCATTCATAGCTGGCTGCACTCCTGTAATAAACAACAACTACTGCGAGCTATATAAACCCATTACGTTAGATATTAACCACGATACTACGGAAACCATGAGGCAAGTATTGTTTAGCAACATGCTTTATGAGCAAAGTTGTAGTCAAAATTAATACGTATCTTGTCGTCTTTTTTAATCAATAAATAGAACCCACCCTTTTTATTAACAAAAACAGTGTATTGGACTCTTGGCTATTCTATTTAGTCTGAATATGGTCTGAAAAACTAAATTTAATATTTTTGTTTACAAAAATAAAAATTCAAAAATGGATAATTAACTTAATTTATTAACATAAACAAAAGCCCACGGTGCGAATCGGACGCACGATCTTTTCCTTACCAAGGAAATGCTCTACCACTGAGCCACGCGGGCAAATCTTATTTTTTATTAGTTAGATAGTATGTTGCATTAATAAAAATATTTTTTATTTTAAAAATCCATACTAGCAATATATTGGCAAATATCAATTGCGGTGGCAGTATCAGTATTTTTTTTTGAAGTCAACAACATAATATAATTGAATCTACAATAGACATAATTAACAACTATCTTCATGGATATTGTTAAACATTTTTGCTCGTATTCTTTTATGGATTCTATGTATACAGCACCCTACCGCTTTTTTTTTCGCTAGGATAAAAAAACTAGCACCTTTGCTGTAAGACGCCAGCAGGCAAAAGTAGATTTACTAAAAGCTAAAATATTTTTTTTATCCTTCTCTTTAACCCAAGCTAAAATTCCAATACTTGCTATATATGCACTTATTTTTTGATAGCATCCTGCGTATAAATATATCCCTTACGCCCTTTGTAAGAAACAACTTCTAGCCACGGTCCCATATAAGCCGAAACTTTTATGTCAGCTCCTTTTGGTAATTCTGAAATTGAGTATGAAATAGCTGAAGGCGATGACAAAACTGTAACATTGACAATTGTTTGATAATCGACTGGCGGATTATATTGCTCAACATAAAAACTTTTAACATTTTTTCTTACCCCGCCATTTACCATTTTGTTGACCTCAATAGTATTAGCTGGCTCACCATAAATTCTGCCATCTCTGTCGCGATGTAATCCCGTCATGTCAATTCGCCTTTCACCACTTTCAATTACATCTATCTTACGCCCAGATGCAGCTTTGGGATCTAAATTTGGCGTTTGATCAAAATCTTTTTGATTGAGCCTGTTATTAACCTGCTCACCATAATTCCCATAATATTGCTCATATCTTGGTACTGCCTCAGTATTGTTGTTATTATTATTGTTATTATTCGGCTGCTGATAATTACCATGACGTACAGTAACTTGGTCTGGTTCGTTTGTTTTGTTAGCCTTAGTAACAAGTTCGATTATTTTTCCACCTTGTTGTAAGCGGTCTTCAACTTTTTTTAAAGCAATTGCTCCTAGAGCAGCATTAGTATCATGTCTTTCTCTGAGAGGTTCTAAGGCTGGTAATGCTAAATTATTTTTTAAACCAGCAGTCATTTCTAGCTTTAGGCCATCAGTTTCGGTTTCAGTTGTTGTAGTCTTTCCCAAAACAACAAGCTTCTGAACTCCTAGATAAATTAAAACGCATAAGCATAATCCTGCGAATAATATGCCGAAACAGCTGCGACTTTTGTGGTTTTGAATTTTAAATTTAGCGTGTTTCTTGGAAGAGGGTGAGAACTCTTGTTTTTCCAGTTTATTTTTTAGCTCCGAATCTTTTTTATCTTTAGTATCAAAATCTTGGAGTAGTGATTTAGCTGAAAAATTCTTTTTTTCTTTTTTAGATAACTTTCCAGAACCTGCTTGTGCTTTTGGGGTTGTTTCAGGCAACTGATTATCTTTGATAACCGTTTTTTTAAATGTTTCTAGTTTATTATTTAATTCTTCAATATATTGTTTATCTTCTCTACGTCTTTCAGCTTTGGCAATTTCGTCTTGAAAAGTATTAATAAGTAATTTTAAAACTTCTGTTTTTTCAGATTTAGATAGCTCAAGCTGTTGAATAAAATTAAAAGCTCCTTCTAAAATTACAACTGCCAAACGATATTTTTCTTGTTTAACTAGGGCAATACCGACTTCCAGATAAACCCCACCAGCAAATTCAAACAATTTTGGCTGATCCTGAATTTGTGGCAAAATTTCTTCTAATGGTGAAACTAATGTAACTACTGGAACTTGAGACCATGCAAATTGGCATAAAATCCAAGCTAACCTATGCTCTGGCAAATTGTTAGTGAGAAGTAATTCTTCTATTTTGATACCCGCGTCCGCAAAATTTCCCTTATTCATTAAGAACTGATAATCATAATGTGGGGATTTTATTTGCAGTAATTTCTCAATAATAGATTTTAAATTTTGGTTAATTTCTTGCATCTTAAAAGAATTGAAAATTTACAGTTTTTTCTATATTTCGTCATATTTGTTATAAGACAAAAGCTAAAAGACACATATTTAACAATGCAATATTCTCTAGATATTATAACTAATTACGAACGCTAGATTTTTTTAAACAAGCTACTTACTGCGTCTACTACAATTTGAGAGGATAATCAAATGCCAAGAGCAGCAGTTTAAAGCAATAAGATTTTCATAAAATTAAAGGAAGATGGTCGGGGTGAGAGGATTTGAACCTCCAACAACTTGATCCCAAATCAAGTGCGCTACCAGGTTGCGCTACACCCCGTTTAAGAAACAGGGCGAGCCTATACATTTTTTTATATTTAAAATCAATAGGTTTTAGATTTTTATTTTATGCAGTATTTATGTAAGTTTTAAAAACTTCACCTAGTTATAAATGGACAATTGTGACAGTTTAGACTTTACGTTCTTAGACTTCGTCTTCATCAGTTTCGGTAGAGGAGTCGTCTTCATCTTCGTCGTAGTCTATATCGTTCTCTTCTTCGATTTTAGTTGCTTTTTTAGGTTTTGGTTTTTCTTCTTTATCCGGTTTATCAGGTGGTAAAGTAATGCTGATAACATCAGTGCCATCGTCTAAGTTTTCATCTAAGACATTATTAAGATTATTCACCAGCTCAGGGGCGCCAAAAATTAGTGGTGGTTTATTTAATTCCAAGCCGGACAAGCTAATTTTATCCCAAATATTTTTAATTCTTTGTTTAGAATCTTCGGTTAGAAATTTTGGCGTTTGAGAATCTCGAAGTAAGTGATTGATAATCAGCATAGTATGCATGGTTATATCATCTGACTCGGCGAGTTTAGTTTCAATCTCTGTAATAAGCTCTTCGATTTTTTGAGCTGAATCGTATCCGATAGTTTGTTGATTATTTTCATTGATTTGATTTTCGTAATTTGAATCTGTCATATTAGTTTCCCTTATAGTGATTGAAATTTCGTTTGTTTAGATTGGCTTTCGCTTAATTAAGTTTCGAGTTTTTCTACCTTTAAAACCTAATATTAACAATAGGTTATTATTTTAGAATTGAATCAACTATTAAAATATCGCATAACGTCTGGCTATGACTGCAAAACTTTCTGTTTCTTTAATAACTTATAATGCCCAACGTTTATTAAAAAATGTGCTATCAGCAGTTGCGCCCATTGCAGATGAGATTGTGATTGTTGATAATGGTAGCACGGATGACACGCTTGAGATAGCCAAGGAGTTTGGAGTTAAGGTCTTTATTGAAGACTGGAAGGGTTATGGCAAACAAAAGCAGAGTTGTATTGCTAAATGTAGTGGTGATTGGATTTTAGCTCTTGATGCAGATGAGGTGTTAACTCCTAATAGTTTGGAAGTTATAAAACGCGTGATAAATTCTGCGCAATATTCGGCATATGAGATAGTGCGTATCAACTATTGTTTTGAAAAGTTAGTTCGTCATTGTTTTCCAGATGAGTATAAAATTAGATTGTTTAAAGCAGGCACAGCAAATTTTTCTTCAGCGCTTGTGCATGAAAAGGTAGAAGTTGCTGATGCTGCAGGAGTTGGACGTTTAAGAGAGGTGCAAATACTGCATTATACTGGTGTTGATTTGGAGGATTTTGTTTTTAAAACGCATAAGTATGCGATTACTGTTGCGCGCCAACATTATATCTCTGGCAAGCGATCCAATATTTTTTCGATTATTTTCAAACCGATTTTTAAGTTCTGTAAAATGTATTTTTTTCAGTTAGGTTTTTTGGATGGAGTAGCCGGCTTAATTCTCTCTTTCAACGCCGCTAATTATAAGTTTATCTCATATGCTCAGCTGTATCTACTGGTATCGGGTTCCAGAGCTAGACGAGCTGCCGGGGAGCCACAGGAATGATAAAAAATGGTAACAATGGGAGTTTGTTTTAGCCTGGACGAATATTTGCCGTGTTCAGCTGGTGATTGGTTACTCGGTGGAGCGTCACGGCTTTGTAGTTAAGGCAATCTTGTCCATTACTTTCGTAAGATTAAGCTATACTCTTCGCGAGGGTTACTACGATATTCTTGATTGATTATTGTAGCAGCATTTTGCAGATTCGTTGTTATTTCTGGCAAAACAATTATCTCTGGCATAACATATACATCTCCAATTGTTGTCCCATTCGGCGACTTAAAACCTCGCCCACGAACACGCAGCTTTTTAGCGTTTACACTAAATGGCGGAAATTTAATTTTTAAAACATCTCCATCTGCTGTTGGTAACATAACTTCAACTCCCGTAATAGCTTCACCAAGACTAATCGGCACATTAACTATTAAATCATTACCAACCCGACTTAAAAATTTATTAGGCTGAATTCTGACCGTAACATCAACTGCTATTAAATTTAAATCAGAACTAGTAGTTGTTAATCTAATTATACTTCCATCACTAATACCTGGATAGACTGGAACATTTAGACGCTTCGTCTCATTACCCAGCCTAAAATCCAGATACTTTTTCACACCAATCATTGCTTCCAAAAAAGATATTTCCAATGTCTGCGCAATAACACTGCCTGCTCCAGCTGAATCTTTTTTAAATACTTTATTCCAAAAACTTTTTTTCTCTGGTTCCACTACAGCTTGTTGATAATTGGTAGTCCCTTTTAATCCAGTCGAGGCATACTCCGTCAGATTTTCTTCATTGACCTGCTCTCGCATTTTTTTTACAAGCTCCGCCGACCTATCGCGTCGCTCATTAAGATCTAACTTTTTTTTCCTAATATCAGTAGCATTTTCAAACCCATTAATTGCGTCATAGTTCGATTTTTGTGAAGGATCACTCAGGATATCATATGCTTTAACAAGTTCCGCAAAAAATTCTTTTGCATTCGGAGCATCTGAGACATCGGGATGATATTGTTGCGCTAGTTTTCTAAAAGCTAATTTTATTTCTTCAGCTGTCGCAGAAGTCTCAACACCTAACATTTCATAATAACTTTTTGTAGACATATTATTCATGGTTATATAATTTATATTAATTACACAAGGTTATTAATTTTTATGATGAAATTTATTTTAGAAAGATTGGTAAATGTTTTTTTGTTACAAAATTGTTACATCTGATATTTTTTTGCGACAACTATCTCTAATCTCTAACATCTAAACCAGTATTGGGGTAGAACAGGTTCTGCCATATTTTTAAACCAATAATCGAATTTGAGATAACTTGCTAAACAATATTACCACCATAAACTATAAAGGATTACTGATCAGTCTGGAAGCTAGTCCAGATTTACTTGAGCTTAAGCTGCGCTGTTCCTCTAGTTTGGCTAGTGGTATGTCGAAAATAACAGAAGATGATTTATTAAAAATCTTAAAAAACGAATTTATTTCTGAAAAAGCAGTTATTCCACAAGCCTTAAAAAATATTGTCTTTTATATCAATAACCAAAGAGATGTTTGTAAGATAGTGGCTAGAGGTGTTTCTCCAATTCCTCAACCACTTAGCAACAGAATCATACTTTTAGTAAAAATACTTTCCCCAGAATCACAAAAAAAATTAGAAATTATTAATCAAAACCATATTCGTTATTTTGATAATATTGAAGTTGGCGATATTATCGCCAGAATCTACAATGAATTAACTGTTGAAGCTGGAATGGATATTTACGGCAATATTATTAAAAGTAAAAAACTTAATAATATCAATAATAACCAATTTGAATATGATCCCAATTCATTCGATATCGTTACTGATTCAGCATATCCAGAATACCACGAATTAATCGCCAAGAAAAATGGATATGCTACAATTGAAAATAATATCTTACTTATCAAGGAAGAATTCATTATTAATAACGATGTTAACCTCAAAAGTGGTAATATTGATTTTGTCGGTAACGTACGCGTCAATGGTAATCTCCAGCGTGAAGCCAGTGTGGTAGCTAAGGGAGATATTTATATTAGTGGTGATGTATTTGGAACTGTCATTAGTTTAAACGGTTCAATTACAGTCGGCGGAGTAATCTATGGTGAAACAAAAAATATTCTTACTTCTAACTTTGTGGCTGTTGAGACTCTAAAAGAAACGAGCAATTATTATAATCGCTCTCAAGTTATTGCTAGAAACTCAATCACTGCCAATCGTGCAGACAATACACTCTTGGAAGCATATGGTGATGTTATTATTCATAAAGAAATAAGAAATTGCAAAATAAATACTTCTGGGAAAGTCATAACTCAGGGGTTGTTATATGCTGGTAAAATCTATTCAGTTTTAGGCGTTGAAGCGCGGCGGATTGGTTCTCCAAGTGAAATCACTACTGAAATAATTCTTTGTAACAACATTGAATTCTCCACAGATTATATTAAGCTCACCAATGAAATTGAAGAAAATAATAAAAATCTCGAATTAACTAAGGTGTGTCTAGGTGTGTATTTAACTAATCCGCAAAAAGTCAAAGAACTAAAAGGCAACTATAAAAGAAATATTGAGGTTTTTCTTAGCAAATATTACGCCTTGTTAAGTTATGAGACAGCCTTAAAAGAAACTCAAACTAAATTATTACTCCAAGCTACTAATACTCAGATTGCCAAAGTAACTTGGAGCGATAAACTTTTTCCAGGGGTAGTAATTAGGCTTAACAAACATAATTTCTCAGCTTCTCAAATTATGTTTGGTCCTAAAAGTATTCAGTTTTTTGATGGAGCAGAGGATTGGACAATTAGTAGTTTAACATAGGAGAAATTAAGATGTCGTTTGGATTATTAGAAAATAATTTTTTATTTAAGAGTATTGGTTTTGTGCAGCCGCCATCACCAATTACTGTTAATGAGTCCACATCAATTAAAGACGCCGTGTTTTTAATGAAAAAACACAATATTGGCTGTTGTTTAGTTGTTAAACCAGACGGAAAACTTTGTGGTATTGTTTCTGAACGAGATATTGTGCAAAAAGTAGTTCTAAATGATGTTGACTTACAGGAACGAGTATCGACCATCATGATTAAAGATCCACAAACAACAAAGATTACTGCAACTGTTGCCCATGTCTTAAATCTTATGTCAGAAGGAAATTACAGACACATACCGCTAGTTGATAAGGAGGATATTCCAGTCGGCATTGTTTCAGTAAAAAGTATTATTATATTTATATCTAAGCAACTGGCTAAAGGTTTAGGATTAGGTATTACTAAAAAATAATTACTCTTCACCATAGACTAAGATTCTTGAACAACCTGGACACTGAATTAAATAATATCCTGCCATAATTTGATTAAAGGTTTGCTGCGGTAATGCTCGATAACAAACCCGACATGAATTTTTATTGGCTAAAGCTACGGGTGTAGCTGGATAACGAGCATTTACACGTTTATAAAGAGTCTGTAATCTTGGATCTAATTCCATAAACAGTTTATCTTTTTCAGCGCGAAGATTTTTTAAAGTTTTGGTTAAAGCCAAATCTTCTTCATCCATTTTAGGAAAATCTTCTGTGATTATTTTATTTAGTTCAGCAACCTTAACAGCTAATTCATCTACGACAGATTTAGCAGCATCTGCCGCTTGCATGGCTTCTAAAGTCGCAGTTTCTAAAATTTGCATTGCTTTAGTTGCAATCTCCACTTCACGCTCCATAATTTTTGCTACTTTTGCACCGCCAAGATCTACCAACTGCTTACGCCTTTCAACAATTCTGTCCTGTTCTTCTTTGACTTTTTTCTCTTCTGCCTCTTGTTGAGTTTTTAATTGGTTATAGGCAGCTGACTTTTCATCAAGTTGAATTTTTAATTCATTATATTCTTTCGTTAAGCTAACTTTTTTGTTAGCAATTTCTTTTTTTCTGTCTTCAGCCTGGCAGATCTTTAAATCTTTTTCTGATAAAATTAACAAAATCTTTCCCAATTTTTTATTAGTATTAGCGCTATTAGCCAAAGTAACCTCCTGTTTGATATTTATTAATGGTGGCCCCACCAAGACTTGAACTTGGGACCAACCGGTTATGAGCCGGCTGCTCTGACCAACTGAGCTATGGGGCCACGTAAAAATAGGGTGGCTGTATAGCTTGATTGTTCGTTTCAGTCAAAAAATTTTATAAAAAACCGTAATTTTTACTTAAATTTGCTATATATATAAGTAGCTGAAATAAATATCTATTGTGTTTTTGTTAATGATACGCTAGAAAATCGCCTCTAAAATTCAATTTTTATTTTTTTTCCTATGTCGATTAACAATGTTCGAGAAATAATTGCTAGTGTAACAGAATTTCGTCAGATGCCATTGCAGATTGGCAGTCGTTGTGAGTCAAATGTTTTTTATAGGATAGAAAATTTAAGCTCGAAAGATATTGAGAATTGTGCTGAGCATCTTGCAGAAAAGGTTTTAAGTGTCCTGTCACCACAAGTGCCAGATATTCTGGTTAGCTTACACGGCAGTTATACTGGATTAGCTCAGGAACTAGGTAAAAAATTATCAGAATTAGTCTATCAGCAGTTAGATGTCGTAAATTTAGATCCTAAAAATTACTCTAAAAATAAAGACAAATTGAAAGACAAAAATGCTATTTTAGTAAATGATGTGATTACGACGGCTCGAACTTGTCTTGCGTATCATTCACAAATTACAGTAGATAATGCTAGGGTTTTAGGTTGGGTTACCTTAGTTGACAGAACTTTTGGACCTGGTCCAGTGCCAATTATTTCGGCTGTTAAAGGTGAACCTGTCAGAATCATGGAGAGTTAGATTGTGGATATTTCGGATATTTTAAACGAAGTTTATAACTTAAATAAAAATTCATTGGCTAGCTATATAGTTGATGCTGAACCATATGTTACTAATGAGCAGGAATTGGTTTTTAAAAAGATTCAACAGATTGCTAAAGAGCAGTCAGCCTTTGTCCAAGAAATTCTGAATTGTATGCAAGACCTTGAAGTAATCCCACATTCATTTTCATTTCCTTCACAGATGAGTGAGCTAAACTATTTGTCAATGAACTATTTAAAAAAAGTTTTGCTACAAGAGTTAAGTGTTGAACAAGAACAGATGCTTCTATTCATTGAAGAGTTAAAGAAGGAAAAGTTATTAAGCCTGCAGCATCCCATCAGTTTGCTAGAAAAAGCTAAAAATATGCTAGAACAGTTTGCAATAGAACTGACAGCATAAAAACTGCTTGACTGACCATTGCTTAATTGCTATCTGTCGCGGAGTTTGCTGTTTTTATTACGTATTTTTACTAAAAAATTTTTGATAAGGGATTTTAAAATGATGAGAAATATGATGATAAGAAATTCTACTTTAGGTATATTATTTTTTATTATAACCTTAATTGTAGTCACTGGTTGCGGAAAAAAATCAGAAACTGTGCAAGGGACTTTTGAGAATTTTGTGCGAGTCTTTCAAAATAATGATGACCGTTCGGCAACATTTGATTATTTAGATTGGGACGCAATATATCAAATGGCAATTCCGCGTTATCAACGAGAGGGAATTAATAATGGTACTGAATTAAGAAAAAGTCGTGAAGAATTTCTTCGTGATCCTGGGACTGCGATGATAAATAGAATGTTCAGACAGTTTCGAAATCATGGAAAAGAGATACCACAATTTGTTGGGTTAAGTGAAGAGGAGCGAAAAGAAAAAGAAAATCTAATGATTGAAAGAAATAATAAACTCTTTCAAGATAGAAAAGCTAAAGATAAATCAAAAAAGTTTGTTTTATTAAATGTTCATATTGAAGGCGACAAGGCAACAGGTGAAGTTCAGATTATGGATCCAGACCCAAACAGCAGGATCAAGGTTAAACAGGAGCCAATTATATTCAATAAGAAAAATGGTAAATGGCTAATTGTTGATTCTTTTAGTTCATCATTTGGTCTATTAAGATAATTTTTTGGTATGGGGTTACTTTTAAGCATAAATTTATGTGGAAACAAAATTTAAAATTAGACGATCAAGTTAACCTCTGGAGTATTTTTTATTTCAAAAATTTAAGCCAAAAGAATAAATTTTGAATTTTGAATTTTGGTATAGGGTTACTTTCGTATATCGGCTTTCTGAAAAAATATTCAGAAGATATCAAATAAATTCATTATATTAAAGCTATACGAAGCACTAAAATATCAAAAATAAAGTAACCCCATACCAGAAAACCAAACCCCATACCAGAATTATTATCTGTGGTTGATACAACACTTACTTGGGCAGAGGCGTTTATTACTGGAATTTGATAATGAATTTGTTTCACAGGTTAACTCACAACGAATAAATGTTCCATTAGGACATAGTTGTAAACATTTTGGACACTCTTCGTTACAATTTATAGATGTTGTTATTAATCCCCAAACGCAAGATTTACTCGAACAGACTGAGGATTCAGATTCGAAACTACTTTCAAAATTTTCTGAACTAAAAGACAGTGAATAGACAGAACTATCAAAACTTGAATCCGCTGACGAACCGTCCGAATTTGAGCTGCTAGAAGAAGATGATGATGAGCAACTGGAAGATAAAGAAGAACTACTAGAAGAATCCGAACTAGTAGAGAATTCTGAACTATTAAATGAATAATCTGAGCTACTGGTTGATGAAAATGAAGAGCTGTTATAGTTTGAACTTGAACTATCCGAGCTAGAACTATCTGACGAACTTTCTATAATACTTGATGTCGTAGAACTATAATTGTTAGCAGGTTTATTGTAATAAAATACATAATTGTAACAACCATATGGTTCGCAATAATCATGATCTAAATGTACTATATCAAGCTCAAGTGTTGTAGTAAAATATATTGGTTGAGTAATACCCAACGCTACGCCAAGAGAACTATTAGGGAGAATTTTAAATGTATGATCTACGGATTGAGGAAAAGGTTCAAACCAACTAGCTTCGCAATTCTCTTCATAAATAGTGCAAAATGGATTACGTGATGAATTTATAAGCTGGATATAATTATAATCATAATACTGATTATCTAGAATTATATAAAACTCTCCAGGATCACAATAACAATACCAATAAGGTGGCTGAGGAAAAGTCCAAAGTTCATAATGTATGATTAACGCTCTATTTCCGGCAGCGGCAACTAAATCTGAAATATCAGTTGCGAAACTAGAATTTTTATAAAAGCAAAAAAACAAAAAATAAAGAGAAATTTTAGAAATGAATTTTATAATAAAAGACTTAGTTTTCCCTTTTAGAAAAAGGCAACAATTACATATAAAAATAGAATCTTGTTTAATCATGACTTGCAAATTCTCACCATAAAAATAAAAACCACCATTCTTAATGATACCTTCTGAATAGTGGTCGGAGAGATAACAAATCATACTCACAGAAATGATTCTTGTGATCTTTAGGCTAGAAGCCTTGAACATACATCACAAGCTCCCCGACCCGTAGTCGAGGATGGCAATTGCGAAGTGCCTTGTCAGACAATCAGCTGTTGTGAGTATTGAATTTGTTATAATTCTCTTGCACCTATCTCGTAGTGCTCAAAACACAAAGGTTCGCCGCCTCAATAACTTTTTTAAAAATTTATATCAAGGGTAAATTTTCGAGCAAATGAATAGTATGGGGTTACTTTTTGTTGTAATTTTTAGGTTTTAAAAATATCTTAAAAGTAAAAATATCGTCGAAAATTTAAAAAGGTTTCCATTGAAACTTATGTATAAAAGTAACCCGATACCAGAAAAACATACTACGAATTTTCATTTTGCCAAATCGTCTATAGCTTTATCATTGCCTAAAACAATCATTGTCCAGCCAGCTTCTAAAATAGTAGCTCCAACTGGGTTAACATGAAACTTATTCTTAGCCTTCAAGGCAAGAACATTTAATCCGTATTTATTTCTAATTTGAACTTCAACTAAAGTTTTATTAACAAACGAATCAGGGACAGTAATCTCGGCAATACTATTCTGATCATCAAGCTCTAGCCAATCCAGAAGTTTAGGTTTAGTTAAAGCTCTGGCTAATTCCGCTCCCATCTCACGCTCAGGAAAAATAACAACATCAGCCCCAACTTTTTTGAGCAGTTTTTCGTGTATTTCTGAAGATGCTTTAGCAATAACATATGGTACCCCAAGTTCCTTTAAACTACTAACTGCAATAATACTCTCTTCAATTTGTTCTCCAATTGCAACTATGGCAACTTCAAAATCTTTAATGCCAGATTCTTTTAAGGCTGTGCTATCTGTTATATCAACCTGAACTGCATGTGAAACAATTTTGTCTGTTACTATTTTTTGGATTTTCTTGTAATCTGTATCGATAGCTAAAATCGACTCTCCATATTCATAAAGAGTTTCGCAAATAGAATACCCAAAACGTCCTAACCCAATAACTACAAATTCTTTTTTGGGTTCACCAGTTATACCTTTTAATACATTTTCAATTATATTTTTCATAATTTATCCTATCAACAATTTTTCCTCTGGATAATTAACCAGAGAAGGTTTTTCTCCTCCAATTAAGGCAGACATTAAAATAATAATATTGATACGCCCAACGAACATTGTGAAAACTAATAACAGTTGTGAAATTGAGTCCAAATTCTCTGTAATTCCGCAAGATAGCCCAACTGTTCCAAAAGCCGAAAAAACTTCATAGAGAATATAAATAAAACTAAGCTCTTGATTTAAGTGACTAATCAAAATTGCTACAACTGAGACCATTGCTAGTGAGCCAAAAACAATACTTACCGCTCTTAAAATATTGAGGTTGGGTATTTCGCGACCAAAGCTAACTACTTTACTTCTGCCGCGCAGAGCTGCATAACTTGCGGCGGCAAGTACCCAGACTGTTGTGGTTTTGATGCCGCCACCTGTGCCACCCGGCGAGGCACCGATGAACATGAGAACGACTGTCAATAACAAAGAACTGGAGTTTAATGAAGCTTGAGGAATTGTACTTAAACCAGCCGACCTGGTTGTGACAGATTGAAACCATGCTGACAAAATTTTGTATGTTGTATCAAGGTGAGCAAATGCATGGTTATCTTCAAAAAAATAAAAACCGACTGTTCCAGTAAGTAGGAGAACAGAAGTAACAACAAAGACCACCTTAGAGTGTAGGGAAAAGTTAACTCGCTTATGTCGCAAAATTCTTTTTAAATTATAATAAACTTCTTCTAAAACGTTGTAACCGATACCACCAATAATCACTAAGCTTGGAATAATAATATAAATTGCCCAAGAATTAAAATGTTCTAAGCTATCATGAAATAAGCTAAGACCGCCGCCATTAAAAGCATTAATGCTGAAGAATATTGCTAACCAAAGTGAATATAGAAAATCGTATTTTTCAAGAAAAACAGGGAATAATAATATAACTCCTAATACTTCTATAACTAATGTAAGCAAGATAACATTCATGATAAAGTGTTTTAATTCGTTTGTATGAGTTAAAGACAGTGACTCACTAATATTAAATCTTTGTTTAACGCTAAATTTTCCGCCCAACATAAAAATTAAAAATGAACTAGAAGTCATATAACCTAAGCCGCCAAGTTGAATTAAAACTAGAATGATAACCTGTCCAAAGGTTGAAAAATATTCATTGATTACAACAACTGATAAGCCAGTGACACAAACTGCAGAGGTTGCTGTAAAAAGCGAAATTAAGAAATTTCCAATTTGTCTATCAGCATTGGAGTAGGGGAGTAATAAGAGAATCGTCCCCAGTGTGATAAGTATTAAAAATCCTAAACAGATTGTTCGTGCTTGAGTCATTTGTTTTAACTTAGCTAAGCTAACTATGATATAAATAAAACCCTCATAATTTAGATGTGGTAAATTGTCGTAAGATTTTTAATTTTTCATGGTTCATGGCATGGTTCATGGTATGGGGTTCTTTTGTAAGATTTTTAATTCTTTAGGTTTTCATGGAGGTTTTCATGGTATGGGGTTCTTTTGTTTTTCTTATTTCTTAGAAAATTTATATTAATTTTTTACTTAATATTCTCCCGTCTATATCAGTTTTGATTATTAAATTAAGCAAATTTATTTTGTCATCTAAAATGATGGACCTTTAAGGTATATGCTATTGTTGTATTATTGTGCTCTGATTAAACGATAGATTGAAACATTTTCTTCGATCACTGTAAGATATTTTAATTCCTTAGACCTCAACTTTATTATATATCCATCAGAACGCAGCGTTAGTTCAAAATCTATTTTTGGTACTTCAGCTAAATAATCAATATTGAAATAAGCATTAGCAAGAATGTGATCGACAAAAGGATTGTTTTGATAATTTTCGATAGGTAATCCAGCCTCGAGAAAACTATTATTTTATTAGCGCAAGCTTTACATTTTCCTCACTTGTTCCCGAAATAACATAACAGCTTGACCTCTCTTCTCTGGAGTGAGTCTAAAACAAATATTTACTTGTTTATTTTCATAGTAATTTTTTTAATTCTGTAGCTAGATTGGTTTGTTCCCAACTAAAGTGTCCATCTGGGCTAGGACGACGTCCAAAATGTCCATATGTGGCGGTTATAGAATAGATTGGTTTTAATAAATCAAGCTGTTTGATAGTTTCTCTTGGAGCAAAGCTAACAATTTCTTTTGTTTTTTGAATAATTTTTTGTTCGTCAACTTTTGAAGTTCCAAACGTATTCAAATAAATTGAAACTGGTTCTGCTACTCCAATTGCGTAAGATAGCTGAATTTCGCACTTCTTAGCTAATCCGGCTGCAACAATGTTTTTAGCAACGTATCTTGCAGCATAAGCAGCCGACCTATCGACCTTGCTTGGGTCCTTACCAGAAAAAGCGCCACCACCATGACGACCAGCGCCACCGTAAGTATCAACAATAATTTTACGTCCTGTGACTCCAGCGTCAGCCAATGGTCCACCAACAATAAAACGTCCTGTTGGATTAACTAAATATTTTATTTTTTCATGTTTTAAGTTATCGGGAATAACTTTTTCTATGACTTGCTTAATTATGTATTCTCTTAGTTCTGCCTCAGATATATTTGGCGAGTGTTGGGTAGAAACAACAACTGTATCTATATATTTAGGGATATTATTTTCGTAAAATATTGTTACTTGAGATTTAGCATCAGGGCGTAAAAAATCAACTGAACCTGTGTGACGTAGATTTGCTAAAGACTGTACTAACTTATGGGCAAGAAAAATAGCTAGTGGCATATATTCATCCGTTTCATCACAAGCATAGCCAAACATAATTCCTTGATCTCCGGCGCCTTGTAGATGATTAGTATCTTCATTAACTCCTAGAGCAATATCTAGCGACTGCTTAGTAATTTTTTCAATAATCTGGACTTTGCGAAAATCAGTACCGCAATCGTCTGAAACATAGCCAATTTTTTCCAATGTATTTCGCACAATTTTGTCAAAATTTGGCTGAATATTAGTTGTAATTTCGCCGGCTAAGACAACGAGATTGGATTTGATAAGTGATTCGCAGGCTACGCGGCTACGTGGATCTTCAGCTAGGCAAGCATCTAACACCGCATCACTAATTTGGTCGCAAACTTTATCAGGATGTCCTTCTGAGACAGATTCAGAAGTAAAGAAAAAATTTTTGTTCATATATTTATAAATATCATTTTAAGATAATTTGATTTAAGATAGCTGCCATGCTTACAATTTGTTTTACAATAAGACAATAATTTTTTAATGATGTTTCCTTGGTCTGCGTCCATCCTAGAAAAACCCAATAATTATAACTTTCTTTGAATTGCGCTTTACTTGACAATTTTGTAATCATCTGAGCTTGGTCATCTGAGTTTGGTTACTTTGGACTATATTTTTTGGGTTAAAAAATCTCCCAGAAGATAATATATCATAAAATTTTTTACAAAGTTTCCATTGAAAATTATGCTTAAAAGTAACCCCATACCAGAAAACCAAAATGAAAAAAGGTAAGTTTTTACAGTTTAACTCATTGATATACAACAACTATTATTAATAACTCTTGCTTTAATTATGTTAGATGATGTATTGTCCGCACCCGCAGCTTTATAAAAAATAAATATAAAATAACTAAATAATGAATGACGAATTTAAAAATCAAGGCGATTTACCTGAGGATTTAGAACAACCAGAAGTTAAACTAGAGCGTAACCCATGGCGACTTGGGAGTTTGTTTAGCAAAAAGGACGAAAAGCAAAACCAACAATCTGCCAAAAATTCTATTAGCCAGAATATAGACGACTTAGAAAATGAAGATGACGATCTCGATGAGGAGCTAAATGGTGAGGTTCTAAAAGAAATACAAGTCGTCCCAGTTCTTGAGAAAGTTATTAAGGACGACGACGAGCATGATGATCCGCTCGAAGAGGCATATGATCTGGAGCTGGAAGATGAAATTCATCCGACCGAGGAGACAGATAATCGCCGCCGTAGCGCTAAACCAAAATATCGATTGGCTTCAGCCAAGGAGTTTTTTAATACAGAAATATTATATCGCTATGATTTATTAGAAGACGTAGAGAAGGAAGTAATTAAAGGGCGCTATCGTATTGAATTAAAAGGCTTTCAGGGCGGGATTTGGACTGTTGATATTCATGAAGAAATAAATGTTTCAAATCGTGCAGAAGATGCTGATGTTATTTTAGGTATGCAACAAAAAGATTTTTTGGACGTAATTAATGGAATCTTAAATCCGCAGTTAGCAATTTTATCACAAAAAATAAAAGTCGTGGGTGATGTGAAAAAAGCGGTATTTTTTCAATCAGTGTTGGCGCCACGTTTTGATTAAATGCGGATGCATTAACTTTAATTTTACGCAAACTCACGCAAGGGCGATGGCTATGATCAAAAAACTACTGAGTGTTATAATTGGAGTTGGTATATTTATTGCGACTGCAGCAGCGGACAATGAGTGTTTTGAGGCGGCAGAGTTAGTTCAAAAAGGAGTAGTTTTATCTAATGGTTCCACGGAAGAGGAAGCCTTTTATATGAGTGCCATTAAAAAGTGTTCGGGATTAATTGAAGCTTATTATAACTTGGCTTTAAATCAAATTAAGCAAGGCAAACTTGATTCTGCCAGTGATAATTTGGATAAAGCATTAAACCTTAGTAAAAAAACTAGCTTTTATTTAGCTAAGGCAAACGTGCTTTTATTACAAAATAAACTAGATTCAGCTTTTGAATTATATAGCAACATAATTGAGCAAGAGCCTAAGAATAGCGCGGCCTATCAAGGCTTGGCTGTGATTTATGACAAACGTAACGACTATGCTAGTGCTGAAAGCGCGTTTAGGCAGGCAATTCAAAATAATCCCAATGATGCAACTTTATTTTATAATTTAGGATTAATTCTTAATAAATTAGGTCAGTGGGATGAAGCGTTAATAAGTTTTAAAACAGCAGTAGATAAGAATCCAACCTATCAAGAGGCCAGTTTGCATTTGGGCGAAGCGTTGCTGTTGCAAAAACGTTATGAAGAAGCAGAGCGAGTATTTAATCAAGCAGCTAATAGAAATCCAGATAATGTTTCTTTAAAGATTTTAATGGCGGATATTGCTGAGAAACGGGGGAATTCTTCAAAGGCGCGTCAGATACTTGAGACAGAATTAAAACGTGATCCAGAGAATTATTTGCTGCTGACTAATTATGGTATTTTACTAATTAAATTAGGTGAGTTTGATAATGCAGTAGCCAAATTAGAAGAAGCTCGTGACAGTGACCCTAAAAATTATTTAGCTTATAATGCCTTAGGCTACGTCCAGATAAAGCGGAAATCTTATTCTGCTGCGTTACGAGCCTTGATTACCTCAATTGAATTAAATCCTCAAAACGCATATGCTTATAATAATTTGGGCGTAATTTATGAGATTCAAAAAGATAAGGAGAAAGCTTTAGAGAGTTTTCATAAAGCTCGTGCAATAGATCCTAGCCTTAAATCAGCTGATGCAAACCTATTGCGTCTAAGTGAAATTTAAATTTTTGTAGCTATTCAGTAGCAGTAACAAATAACTGATATTCTGCTTGGCGGCGTTTTTTTAGACCATTCAAGACTTGACTATTAGAGTAGATAAATTTCATGAAAGCATTTTCTAACATAGAGTTTGAGTCTGTTTCAGTTGTAGTGTTAGTAATTTCAAAATTTGGGTCGGATAGTAGTTTTAAAACAGTTGATTTTGCCCAGTTGCCACTACCAATATTAAAGATAAAAGACACCAAGGCGTCTTTTTGATTCTGATTAAGCGATCGTTTAGCAGCTAGGTTTTTAACGGACTGAATAGGGGACTTTAAGTCTTCAATTAAAAGGATTTTGATAGTTTCTAGGTCGAGTTCGTTGGGATATTTTTCTTGGTCGCCAGCCTGCAGTAGATGCCCAATACCGATAGTTTGATTACCGGTGGATTTTCCGTTATCGCTATACCAATGGGTAACAATTCCTTCATGTTCTATTAAAAATTCAATTCCTTTAGGGCTAATCCAGCCATTATAAAAAATACTAACCTCGTTAGAAATTAATTCTTTGTCAGACAAAGGTTTCTCAATTGGTTGTTTAATCTGGTTTATGCTGTCTGTCGTTTGGTTTACGCTAGCTGTTGTTGTAGTTGTAGATAATACTTGCTCAATGCTCCATGATAGGTTTTCAGATTTATTTTTTTGGGAACGCTGTTCGTCATTTGTATTATTTTTTTCAGTATTCGATTCAAAAATATTCTGCCAATTAAAATTAAATAGTCTTAAAATGACATCCAACATAATTACCTCCTAATTGATTGTTTTTTGAAAATAAGATTTGAAATTTGAAAATTTGTTATTTTCGCCACCCTTATAGTGTCCAGTTATCAAATAGTTTCATCTGAATTTAGTGGGTTTTCGTTTGATTTTAATACGCTAAGTAATTTTACATTTTTTATTAGTAGAGCATGGTAAAAAAAGATTCTACTGGAACGAGAGTAAAAAGACGCCAAACAATTTAAACATAGAAGATAAGATAGTATTTCCTTACCATGTTCTAGCGGCATTTCCGTGCGTGATTATCACTTGACCTGTGTTTATAAATACAGGCAAAGATTGTTTGTGCTAAATTTTACTTAAAGAAACTATGGGAAATTTTTTAGCTGGCTAGCTGGCTAACTAGCTAAATAGTATAGGGTTACTTTTATAGAAAATTAATAGGGTTACTTTTAAATAGGTTTATGTTAATTGGGGGCGCCATGTCTACAGAAGATTTTGAAATAAATTTTAAACGCGTCATATCAGCAAAGGAAGCTGAAAATGGCGAAGACCAAATTCAAACTTCATTACGCCCTAAAATATTTCAAGAATATGTTGGGCAAACTGCTGTTTGTGATAAATTACACATTGCCATCGGAGCAGCTAAACGCCGCGGCGAGGCCCTCGATCATATTCTTTTACATGGTCCTCCAGGACTAGGCAAAACAACCTTAGCTGGTATTATTGCTAGCGCAATGGGTGTAAATTTTAAAGCTACTTCTGGTCCAGTTATCGAGAAGCCTAGTGATTTAGCAGCAATTCTTTCTAGCTTAAACAAAAACGATGTGTTGTTTATTGACGAAATACATCGCCTCAATCGCACAGTCGAGGAGTTTTTATATCCAGCCTTAGAAGATTTTGTCATTGATATTTTAGTTGGACAAGGTCCAGCAGCGCGCTGCGTAAAACTTGAACTTAACCCCTTTACTTTAATTGGGGCGACTACTCGAACCGGCATGTTGACCGCACCATTACGAGATAGGTTTGGAATTATTGAACGCTTTGATTTCTATAACGAAGTTGAACTAACTCAAATTATTCAAAGGTCAGCCAAAATTTTAAATATCAAAATCGAACCTGCAGGAGCAGAACAAATTGCCCGCCGCTCACGTGGCACGCCACGAGTTGCCAATCGTTTGTTAAAACGTACCAGAGACTATGCAGAAGAAAAAGCTGATTCTGTGATTACCGCGGAGATTGCTAGCCAAGCCCTGGCGCTACTTGAAATTGATCAGACGGGGCTCGATAAAATGGACTATTTATTGCTGGAAACTATTATAGATAAATTTGGTGGTGGTCCAGTTGGAATCGATACAATCTCTGTAGCTCTCAATGAAGATAAGGACACTGTTGAGGACGTGTATGAACCATATTTAATACAACAAGGTTTTATAATTCGAACTCCACGTGGACGTTTGGCAACCGAGTTGGCGTATCAGTATTTTGGTAAGATAAAAACATGAAACAACGACTGCAGACCCCCCAAGAAATATATCGTCAACTAACTGTTCTCTGTGGACTATTTGTTATGTTGCTGGCAGTGGCTGAGTATTTAGGAAGAATTTTTTTTAAAGGTGACACGCCAGACTTTCCAGACGAAAATGGCTTCAAGGATAGTTTGTTTGTCTTCTTACTGATTAATCTCAATATTATCATCCTGTCTTATTTAATTTTTCTCATTATCAAAAATATTACCAAGCTGATTCTTGACCGCAAAAAAAATATTCTCGGCTCGCGTTTAAGAATAAAGTTAGTCTTGTCATTCGTTAGTCTTTCTGCTGTGCCAACAATTATTTTGTTTTTAATAGCTAAGGGTTTTATTTCGTATTTTACTGATAGTTATAGCAAAGTAATTGATTTGTATCGTCCAATCGATTCAAGTTATACGCTCATGTTGGTAAGCGTAACCTTACTGGTAGTTTTTTTGTCGATTTGGATCGGGTTACGTATTGCACAAAACATTTCCGAGCCACTAAAAATGTTGGCGCGTGGTACTACTCAAGTTGCTAAGGGTAATTTGGCTTTTAAAATTCCAGAGATTGGTGATGACGAGCTTGGAACGCTAATTACATCATTTAATACAATGACCAATAATTTAAAGAAAGCTAATGAAGAACTGGCTGCTAAACAAAGAATGGAAGCTTGGCAGGAGGTTGCCAAGCGTATTGCTCATGAAATTAAAAATCCGCTGACGCCAATTCAGCTTTGTGCGCAAAGACTACAAAAGAAATTTCAAGGAAAATTAGCGTCAGCTGAGCAGGAGACGCCAGCTCAACAGGAGAGTTTAGACAAGAAC
The DNA here is from genome assembly GCA_031278395.1 of Deltaproteobacteria bacterium. Lineage (GTDB taxonomy): Bacteria > Bdellovibrionota_C > UBA2361 > SZUA-149 > JAITKM01 > JAITKM01. Next base: position 26,396 of record JAITKM010000058.1, read on the forward strand.
GATTTACAAGTAATTCTGGATTGTAGTCAGACCATTGTTGAACAGGTTCAGACACTTCGCACCTTGGTTAATGAGTTCTCACGTTTTGCCAGAATGCCTAAGATTTTGCTTGAGTCAACACAGTTGAATGACATTATTTTAGGCTTACAAAAGCTCTATTGCCAATCGCATAGTAATATTATTTTTGATTTAGAATTAGACCCAGCCTTGCCTATTTTAAATGTTGATAAAGAGCAGCTGAACCGAGTTTTTGTGAATTTAATTGATAATGCTGTAGCTGCCGTGAACGAGTATTGGGCAGGTTTAAAAGCTAAGTTTACCAAAGAAGTCCCCAGAATTATTTTAAAAACATTTTATAACAATGAATTAGGAATTGTTTTAATTACTATTTCGGATAATGGGTTAGGCGTTCCCGATCAAGATAAGGAAAAGATTTTTGAACCATATGTTACTAACAAAAGAGGAGGAACAGGTTTAGGTTTAGCTATAGTTTCCTCGATTATTGTTAATCATGGTGGATTTATTAGAGTCAAAGATGTTGAGCCGCGTGGCACAGCTTTTGTCATAGAATTGCCTTGCATAACTTCCCTCTAAGATAAAGATACGCAGCGCCGAAGTGAGTAAGTATATTCCTTTAGAGGTGGGAAATTTACTGCTGGAGAGAACAGCTCGCATTAATTTTTGCCAGTTCATTTTTAACCCACTCATTTACAAAATTAACAGCAGCGGTTAAATCAATAAAGCCACTCTCACCAGTAGTCCGGACTTTCCATTCAATTTGACCCTTTTCCATATTTCTAGGGCTAATCACCAAACGCAGTGGTACACCCAACAAATCAGCTTCAGCAAACTGCTGTCCTGCTGGTAAATTTCGATCATCATAAATTACCTCAAGACCTTGTTGGGTTAGTTCTAAATACAACTTTTCCGCAACTTCTTTTAGGTTACCGTTATCCAAATTTAAAACATTAATCTGCACTTGCCACGGAGCAATAGTAATAGGCCAAAATATTCCTTTTGCATCATGCCTAGCTTCGGCAATACAAGCCAGATTTCTTCCTACTCCAATTCCATAACAGCCCATAATTGGAGTTTTTTCAGTATTATCCAGATCTGTATAAGTCATCTTCATCGAAGTTGTATAGCGTGTTCCTAGCTGAAAGATTTGACCGACCTCAACCCCACGCTTTAAAACAAGTTTGCCCTGCGAACAGATCGGACAAGTATCACCATTTCGTGCCATTGCAATATCAACCAACTTCGCGTTTGGCACATCCCGCCTCAGATTAAAATTATAAATGTGGTAATCTTGTTCATTGGAACCAGCAACTAAATTATTTGAATTAGCAACCGATGGATCAGCAATAATTGTGCAGTTTTTCAGCCCTATACCACTAGCAAATCCTGGTATTGCTCCAGCGGCTCTTATTTCATCGTCATTAGCAAAGACTAACTCACTTTTAAAAATTTTACTTAACTTGAGTTCATTAACTTCAAGATCGCCGCGAATTAAAGCTAAAACTAGTGCACCTTGTGCTGTCTTATAAAAAACTGATTTTGCTGTGCGGGATGGTGCAATTTTTAAAAGATTTGTTACGTCCTCAATTGATTTGGTATTTGGAGTATAGACTTTTTCTATTGGTTTTTCCGTTTCCGGATAATCTTCAATAATGCCTATACCAACTTCGCGATTAGCTAAATAATTACAGTTACTACAAGTTACAATCGTATCTTCGCCTACCTCGCACAACAGCATATATTCATCTGCGACTTTTCCGCCCATCATACCACTATCGGACTGCACTCTAACTACCTCTGGAATACCAATCCTGGCGAAAATTCTTTCGTAAGCACGAGCCATAACTTTATAATACCTTTCTAAATCTTCCTGCGAAGTATGAAAGGAATAAGCGTCTTTCATAGTAAATTCACGCACACGAATTAAGCCACCTCGCGAGCGAGCCTCATCACGAAATTTTGTTTGAATCTGGTAAAGCATAAACGGATAATCTTTATAGCTTTTAGCTTCTGTTCGAGCTAGATGCACAACCACTTCTTCGTGAGTCATTCCCAGTGTTAGCCCATGCCCGTAGCGATCATTCATGCGCAATAATTCAACTCCAATCTCATTGTAGCGCCCGCTTTCTTCCCAAAGTTCGCGCGGTATAACTACAGGCATTTTAATTTCTTGCCCGTCAATAGCATTCATTTCTTCGCGAATGATTTGCTCAATTTTGGCGACAATCCGTTGTGCTGGCAACATTAAAGTATAAATTCCGTTAGCTACTTGTCTCATGTAACCACCCCGCAGCATGAAAATGTGACTTGCGCAGGTAGCTTCAGCTGGTTTTTCTTTATAACGTTGACCAGTTAGTTTTGAATATTTCATATGGGTATCTCTAAAATAATTTAGGAAACCTCTAAAAAATCCCGACCCAAACCCAATGTGGTTCTGATCGGGATTTTTAAAGGTTTCATTTATGTTTGTTCACAGTTAGCGATGCAGACTACTGTTTCATTAATAATTCCGCCACATGAGCGATAACAATTCCGAAAAGCAGCATCACACTTTGATATGTTTTCCTTAGGGCAATATTTTTCAGAGCAGGCTTTGCCTCTTGCATTTTTAAGGCATTTAGCATAATCCGCGTTATGCTGATAATCTTTTAGCGCTAAACAAAAGATTTCTTTTTGTTCCTGTAATCTAAGACAATTGTGATATTCAATTCTTGCCTGAGTTTGACAATCCAGGTAGTTATTTTTTTCCACTTGATAACACTGAGCGCTATCGGAGTTACAGCCTGCAAGGCAACTTTGAGTTTTAGAAGTTATAGCTGGCGGAATAAAATTATATTTAGTTTCGTAAATTGGACCGCAACTATTGAGGAATAACAAAAATGAAAAAAAATAATATTTTATCTGATTCATTTGATTAACTTGCTATACGGTTATAAAAAGAAGCGTGCCATAGCATTGAAATCAGCAAAAAACAAGCCAGAAAAAAGAAAATGACAAATTTAAACGGAGCTATAATTATTGACAAAGAAGCGGGTATGACCTCAGCCGAGGTCATTGGGGCGCTCAATAGAAAGTATAGGTTAAAATCGAATAAGATTCGAGTGGGTCATGCTGGAACACTTGATCCTCTGGCGACAGGAGTGTTGTTAATCTTAATTGGAAAAGCTACTCGTTTGCAAGATCTTGTGATGGGGCAAAGCAAGGAATATTGCGGCATTATTAGGTTGGGGCTGGTAACTGATACAGATGATATTACTGGCAAAGTTATTAAAGCTAGAGCTGAGTTTAATTGTGAAGATCAGGCAGTTGTAGTTTCTGAATTAGTTCAAAAATTTTCTGGCAAGTTAATGCAACGTCCGCCAATTTATTCAGCTCTTAAAGTTGCTGGCAAACGTGCATATAACTTAGCTAGAAAAAATCAAGCTGTTGATTTAAAACCGCGTGAAATAGAAATCTTGAAGTCTAAATTTAAGTTTATTAATAACCAGCAACTGCAATACAATATAACTTGTTCAAAAGGGACTTATATTCGGGCGCTAGCTAGGGATGTAGGGGAGTTTTTAGGTTGTGGCGCAACCCTGGAAACAATTCAGCGTTCGAAGAGTGGTAGTTTTGAAATTACAGATGCGCAAAAATTAAATGAGTTAGCTTTGGAGTTGAGGGACAACAAATCGTGGCTAGAGTTTGATGCTCTAGTTAAGGATTTACCGTGTCTTAAATTAAGTGAAGATATGATTTGTGATTTATATTATGGTAAGCAAGAGGTTTTGCAACAGTTTAAAACAGAGGTTAGTTCTGTTGTTAATTTATCGAATATTGCTAACGGCAAAAGTGTTGGCATAGCGGAAAATATCGATCAAGTTTTGAAACTGCGCTTTATGTTGTAGGGGTAAGCCAAAATTTGTTGCGCTTAAGTTAGCGCTACCACAGGCAAAGCAAACAAATGCGAGCATATCATGCTAACGTTATAATCCAAATTCAGAGATTTAATTAAATTTAATTTTTTTTGATAATCTAATTTCATTATCTAATTTTTTTGTAGAAGTGGAAGTAAATCAAATTTAAATTTATTGAAAGATAAAAGTATAATAATTTAAACATGTTGGTAATATTAAAAAGGATTTTTTTGTCTTGATGTTTGCGTAATTTTTGTGCTATCGCCTCCTACTAAATGCTACACAATGTTACAACATTGCATAACCTTATTAGGTTTTTTTTATACTATTTTGTTATGAGTTTTTTATGAAACGTTATCTTTTTATTTCTAGCTACAATTTAAATTTTTTCTTTAAAAAAGCGTTTTTAGTTTTATTAGTTTTCTCTATTATATCTTTATCTACTCTTTCATCTACTACAGTTGTTGTAGCTGATACATTTGGATTTTCCTCTTCAAGCTCAAGCAAAACAACTGAGGATCTTTCCAGTCAAATTGCAGATCTGCAAAATCAAGTTTCAAGCCTTCAGAATGAATTA
>JAITKM010000001.1 GCA_031278395.1 Deltaproteobacteria bacterium
AAAATAAAACTTTTTACAAAATAAGTATTGACATTTAAATTAAAACTATATGGAGGGAAAAGCCGTTCTTGCATTTATCTATTTCTTACATTTTTTAGAGTAGCTGAATGCCATTCAAACGCTCTACCAGCTGAGCTATACCCCCAGAATTATTTTTTAGATTTTGTTTCATCAATAATTTGACGAATAGAATTACCTAACTCGGATAACCTAATCGGCTTGGTCAAACAACGATCAACACCCAGTTTTAAGAAATGCTCAATATCAAAAACAAAAGCTTTCGTGCTAGTTACTACAATCGGCGTTAACGCAGTCTTTAAATTATTTCTAATAATTGTAATTGACTCATTTTTCGATAGATCATCACTATCATCATCGATTAAAATGGCGTCAATAGTTTCGTTTTTAATGACTTCCAGCAGATTTTTGTCTAACGGTAATTGTGTTACTACAAACTTATGGTGCCTCAAATACTGTCTGTAAATATCTAACTCGTCCTTATTCTTGCCACCCACAATTAATATATGTTCACCATTACCATAAATCACATTCTTCTGCCCTTGATCTTGCACCTCAACCTCTTCAGACTCAATTACACACGATGGCAAAACTATCCAGAAATCTGAGCCATTACCTTCCACAGATTCAAAATTAATACTCCCCTCATTCAATTCCACTAAATTCTTAGCAATTGCCATCCCAATACCAGTGCCTAATTGCTTCTTAGCATATTCATCATCTATTCTTTCAAATGCGCCAAATACCTTAGCCTTGTGCTTGGCAGGAATCCCAATACCAGTATCTTTAACATTAATCTGAATTTTTTTCTGTTCATCGATAATTTTAGCTGAAATGGTAATCGTGCCATTGTCCGGCGTATATTTAATTGCATTGGTCAGTAAATTAATTAAAATCTGCCTAATATGTCGCTTATCACAAACTACCCCAAGAGTTTTATCAACTTGCTCAACTACCAACTTATGTTTTTTGGCTACAGCTTGCGACCTAACTACATTTGCCATATCGGTTAACAATCTATTCGCAGAAATCTGGACTGGCTCGGCTTTTATCTTACCCGCTTCTGTTTTAGCATAATCTAACACATCATTAACTAACTCCAGCAAATGGTCACCATTTTGTTTAAGCATGCTGAGTGTTGTGCTTTGCGCTGCATTAACTTCGCCGCATAAACCTTCGGCAACCAATTCAATACCACTCAAAATTACGCCTAGCGGTCCACGTATCTCATGACTTAAATTTGCTAAAAATCCAGTTTTAGCTTTAATCGATTCGTCACTCAAACGTCTCATTCTTAAAACTTCTTCATTAAACCGCGCGTCAATCAGCATCATAGCACAACGCATAGCTAACATATTTGAAAATCGTATTTCATCGTTTTCTGGAGTTAAGCCAGGCAACAATTCAATCCTTAAGGTGCCAAACAAATAGCCGGCAAAAGAAATTGGAAAAACTATTACCCCGTTTTTTTTCATCATTTCGACCGAGATTTCTTTATTAGTAGCAGCTTCTAATAAAAAAGATTGCGCTAACTCTGAACGCGGAAAACCAATTAAAATAGATTCAGTCCACAGATTACTATATTCATCAAACAATGAAAGCTCGACAGCGTTGACCTCCATTTCTGAAAATGCCAATTGAGCGACCTGGCATAATCTTTCGCTCAGACAATTCTTGTTTGTGTTATTTAGCTGAACACCATAAAGTTTTTGAAAACGTTTAAAATCTTGACTGAGTTTATATACCTTATCTTCAATCGTATCTCCTTGTGAAGCAAGGTCTAAAGAATCAACAATCTTATCTAGTTGATTAGTGTAATTAGTTCGAGAAATCAGCAGAGCAAGAAAACTTAGCCAGCCACACACGCTTAGATAGATCAATAGCTCAGGCGCAACTTGCACATCATATCCAAAAAACTTTGGCAGATATGGTGCAGCGATTAGGACAAGAGTTAATAAATATAGAATCGGAAACATTAATAATTATTAATAGTTAATGGTTAGTCAAAAATAAGGCTGCTAAATTAATAGAACTAAGATGTTGTGGGCAATAAAAAAAGTTCAGTTATCTTCTTTTTTGTGTGCATAACATATTTAATATACTTAGACTATTATATTTATTGGAAAAATTATTAGTAATAAAGAATCGTTTTATTTTTGTGCAGCAAGCTTAGAATTTTATTTTTTGTAGTCCCATTTCCATGGTTTGCATGCCAAGGGCTTGTCCGGTTTGTAGGCAGTTTTGAATTAAATGTATCTTGCCTTCGCGGATTAAATTCCGAATAGCTGGTGTAGCAATTAAAATTTCAAAAGCTGCAACTCGTCCGCCTTGTGGTTTGAGGCATAAGGTTTGAGTGATGATTGCGGTGAGAGATTCTGCCAACATGCTGCGAACTTGATTTTGACCAGCTACTGGGAAACTATCTATAATACGGTCAATGGTTTTAATTGCGTTTAGGGTATGTAGGGTAGCAAAAACTAAATGTCCTGTTTCAGCGGCGGTTAAAGCCAATTGAATTGTTTCGAGGTCACGCATTTCGCCAATTAAAATGTAATCTGGATCTTCGCGTAAGGCAGCTTTTAGGGCAAGGTTAAAACTGGCTGTATGAGTGTATAGTTCACGTTGTGAGACAAGGCAGTTTTTACTTGGGTGAATATATTCAATTGGATCTTCTATGGTTAGGATATGTCCGTTTTGTGTTTCGTTAATTGTGTTTAACATGGCGGCAAGCGTGGTGGACTTGCCGCAACCTGTTGCGCCGGTAACGAGGATTAGTCCTTTGGTCTTTTGAGTTAGTTCGAAAAAAATTTGTGGAGCTTGAATATCTTGTAAGCTAGGAGGCTTAGAATTAATTGTTCTTAAGCTAAGAGCTAGGCTACCTAGTTTTTTAAAAATATTAACTCTAAAACGAGCAATATTTTCGATTTCTAAGGCAGTATCAATTTCGGCGATATTTTCAAGCCAGTTAATTTTTAGTTGTGGCAAGTGTAATTGTAGAAAATTGATAAGTTCTTCTGTGGTTGTAAATTGCTCATCTATCTTTTTTAACTTGCCATCAATTCGAATACAGATTGGTTCGTTACTACAAATATGAATATCCGAAATATTTAATTCAGGCGCTTGCTTTAAAATTTTTATAATGTTTGGGTGAGTGTCGGGAATTGTTTTCATATATTTGTCTGGTTATTAAAATTTTTTATGTAAATGTTTAGCTTCAATCATCTACCATCCTACGAAGATTATCGATGTCTTGTCGTCCGTGCCTTATCGTTAGTTTTATTAGAATATTTCAGAGCAAATTACTGTTTTCACGATTAATTTCTGGTATAATATTACTTTTAGAAATAGGATTATTTAAGAATCTAAGAAAAAACAAATAACTGAAGTATATTATAAATATAAATAATATAAAAAAGATAAGAAAAAAATAAAGTAAACAAAGTAACCCTGTAAACAAAGTAACCCTGTACCAGATTATATCCAGATAATATAATCTTTTAACGCCCCTTGTGAGAGAGGACGTCGATACTGAGTTTCAATGCGTATTCCTATTTTAGGACAAGAGCCGCAAAAAATAGTATTGTCTAAATGCTTTAATTAGGTAGATATACCTCGCTCCTCGCTTTGATATTCAATTATATTTAGTAGATAATTAATAGGATTATTATGAAACTGAAAAAATTCTCTTGTTTAATACTTCTTTTTTTATGTCTTTTGTCTAGTTGTGCTAATAATAATTATACTGGTAAAAGCTCACTGGTGGTCAACCTTGAAAATGAATATGTCCCAACTTTGGTTAATCATATTGTGATATTACCTATCGAAAAAGCGCTTTACAATTCATATGATGTAAATACAGCTTTTCTTAATCAAATGATTTTAAATACAACTTTTCAAATTGAAAATGTTAAAGCTCCTGCTCGCGTCCAAAACGAATATATTAAATTAATTGGTAAACAATCTAGCGTTAAAAGTAAGATATATTTTTTAGGTAGCGCCTTAAATGTGCCAGCAGCTTTGGGGATGGACATTGTTACCAATGGGAAAGACTTAAATAAAAGAGAGTTAGATGCAAAAGTTTTAATTCGTTTTTGGTTGATAGATATTAAGAGTGGCGAGGTGTTGTTGTCAGCTATTTATTCAAGCAAGAATGAAGCCTTGAGTAACAACCTACTACGGGCTAGAGAAAAATTTGATTCAAACCTAGGAGTTAAATCTCGCTTAGAAATGATTAATCAAGCCTTTGAAGAATTTGCAGTTAAAATTGAAAATATCAGAAAAATTGGTCACCTATAAGTTAATGTTTTTTTGCTACAATTATTTTTAATAAAAATAATATAACATTATTAGTGGGTTATATATGTAAATAAATTTTAACAAAAATATCACACATTGTTGAAAAAATGCATAACTTTAGTGTATAATACCCAGCTATTTTTAATAGGCTGTTTTTTTTAGTTTTTTATTTATGTTTTTTGGTGGTTGGTAAAGTTAAACCTGATTTGAATCATAAATTAAAGAGAGAAGTAATCCTGTGAATAGAGTAAAACATAATAATACCTTAATTCTTGAGAGCCATTCGACAGAAAAAAATAACGAGATTTCAAATTTTGAATTAAAATCCTTAGCCGAGCTAGACGGACCTCTAAAACGCAAGGTCATTAATATAGTTAATAATACAAGTCCAACTGCTAATGTAGTTGGTGTTTTATTAAATCCGCAACTTTGGGATATTCGTCCTTTTGTGCGTATGCCCAACGAAAAAGAAATTTATGTTATTCGCCTATTAAGTACTGACATCTCAGCGGCTAATGCTTTAAAAGAAGAACTTATCGACAGTTTTGAGCAGTTAACTAAATTTGATCGCCCAATCAATTCTCTGCGTGAGTGGGGAGTCTATGCCAATCAGATTTGGTATAGACGTGTTTTAGTAGAAAGAACTTTTGAAGATATTTTGTTAGATGAAGGGGATATATCTTTTAATGAGTATCTAGCGTTAAGCTCACAGATTGCTGAGGAAATAAGCAAATGGCATTCTCAAGGGTTTGTGCATGGACATATTAATTATCGTAATATCGGCGTTTCAACAGATAATAAAATTTACCTTTTAGACCACAAAGTTGGAGAATTTTCTCTGCGTGCGATTAACATATTTCACCGTCCTTTAAATTTTGGTTATGATAAATATATCATTGCTCCTGAAGTTTTAGCGGGGAACTCTGCAACTACAGCTTCTGATTGTTTTGGATTTGCTACACTGTGTCGGATGCTCAGCGCTAAAATATCTCAAAAGCAATACAATGAAAAAGTCGGGGCGGCTCTCAGGTTAATTAATGTGCTTTTATCACAGATGAAAAATCAGGAACCAGATTCAAGATCAACTTTAGCTGAATATATCTCTTTAATGGAAAATATTAATGAGATGGTGCGTGCTGCTGATATTCCAGCAGACTCAGAAAAAGTTGCACTTCAGGGAATTTCAAAAGCAGGATCAACTCAGCAGAATTTGCCTGTTGCTTCAACTCGTCCAAGGGTGCAAAAAACTAAGCCGACGATTGATACTCGAATATTCGCCTCTAAAAACATGAGTAGTAAATTTAAACCACCCCTTCCTGAATTGGCAAAAAGCGGTAATGAAGCGTCAAATGTTCAGCTTAAAGCTGATTTAGATTATGTTTTAGCAAAACATATCCCAATACTAAAACGTCCTAAGAATGTTAGCTTAGGCTTATTTATTGGAATTTTGGTGTTTATTGGCATAACAATAGCAGGAATTAGTGTTTATTACCAAAGATATAGTTTGAAAAATTTTGCTACTAATAAATATACCTTTCAAGAGTTACAAAGTTATTGGGCAAGTGAATTGCCGGGTAAGATGATAGATGTTTTAAAAACTATTGTAACGCCTAAAGGCTTAAATCAGGATGCCGAACAGATTGTCGTAGCTAGTGTTTTAAAGGAAGAAAATAAACTGCCAGAGTTGGATACGAATTTGATTAAGGTAGCTTATTCCCCAATCTGGGGGCGCAATGCTTTGTCTAATGAAGAAAAGCGTTTGCTTTTTGTGTTAGCGACCAAAAGAATTTTTGGTAATGAGTTAATGGGGACTATTTCTTTTGAAAAACCAAGTCCAGTTGTGTTATTTGCGATGATTTATAGTTTTGGCAATATGCAAGATAATTTATTGAAGCAGTATCCAGTTAGCGATCTTTATGTTTTGCCAGATCCGGTTGGTAGTGCTTTTGCAAAGCTTGGTGAAGATTATCCTAATTCGACTTTAGGTGATACGGTAGTCAAGGATTTGGTGCGTGTTTTATCGACTGAAGGTAGCGATGGTTTAGCTTTAGATAGTTATTTAGCTACAGATACTCAGTTGAGATTAATTATCTTGGGATTAGCTACTTCTAAAAATTCGCAAATAGCTAACAAAATATTAACCAATATAATTAATAATCCAAATTATCTAGTTAAAAATGAATTGGCTAATTGGGGGCGACAGGCGGAGTTAACTAATATGTCTGAACTTACACCTACGCAGAAAATCTATCTTTTAGCTGGTTTATTGGACTCTAAAGTTATTTTAAATCCAGAGTCTATAGGAAAGTTGTTCACACATCCGATAGCAAAAATTCGGCAAAAGACGTTGGGCAAAGCTTTAGAGACAGTTAAATTTGTTCATCCTGCGGCTAAAGAAGTTTTGACATTTGTGAAGGATAACCCAAAACTGCTAGACGGCATGCAGACTTTGAGGTTAGCGCAGTTTATGGAAAATCCCAATCCTAAGGCTGGCAATAGAGTTGTTCAGGAGTGGTTGAATACGACAATTGATAATAATTTATTAATTAAAATTGTTTTAGCTGGAGCAGAGAAAGGGGAGAAGGGAACGATTGTAGATTTTGAAATATGTCGTTTCTTGCAATCTGAAGGTTGGATACCTTCAGTAGCCAATATTAAGAAATTAATTAAGAGCCCAGATAGATACACCCGTCTCTTTGCCTATACCGAAACATCTCGGACAGATAATAAGCAAGAAGCAATAGCTATTCTTGAGCGAGCTGCGAAAATTGAAAAAGACCCAGACTTTAAAAAAGTTATTGAAAATAATCTTAAAATTTTGAAGAAATAGCTGCGTATATATTATATAGAGCAGCGAACAACCAGAGAAATTTACTAAAAATCAGGAAATTAGTATAACAAATTAAATATGTTGTTTATATTATAGCGTGTTTTAAATAAACTTGCTTTTTAGTCCGGACTTATATATAAGGGCGCCTCATTTTCCTAAATCAAAAATTTAAAATTTTTAAAGGATTTTTATGTCACAAGCCCCAAAGAGAAAAACTTCAAAATCAAAAAGAAATATGAGGCGTGCCCATGATTTCTTAACTCCAGTATTAAGTAGCACTTGTCCTAATTGTGGTGCTAGTGTTTTATCGCACCACGTTTGCAGAGAGTGTGGTTATTATAGAGGTAGAAAATTACTTAACACCAAAGAGGCATAACTCTCTCGTATATGGAAAACGATTTCCACTTTGAAAGTGAAGAGGTTAAGCCAGTCGCCGTTGATGTTTGTGGTGGTGATAAGGGACTAGGAGTTCAAGTTGAGGGGGCGGTGCAAGCTTTTAAAGAATTTGGTGTAGTTTCAATTTTGGTTGGTCCAAAATTAGAAATTAATACTAAATTAGAGTCTCTCTCAGCTACCAATCTTCCAATTCAAATTGTCGATGCTCAAGAAGTAATTTCTATGGATGATAGTCCTGCTCGTGCAGTGCGTAAAAATCCAAATTCCTCTTTGTGTGTAGCATATAAATTAGTTAAAGATGGAGCTGCGTCTTCGATTATTAGTTCTGGAAATTCTGGTGCGATGATGATTGCTGGTAAGCTAATTTGTGGTTTAATTCCCGGTATTGAGCGTCCTGCAATTACAACCTTAATTCCAGTTGCAGGTAATAACAAACCAAATGTTGTGTTAGATGTCGGGGCAAATGTTGAATGTGATGCGACACATCTCATTCAGTTTGCTGTCATGGGGGCGGTATATTACAAGAGTTTGTTTGGTTCTCCGTTACCCAAAGTTGCTTTATTATCCAATGGGACAGAGTCTTCAAAAGGGAAAGAAGTAACGCGTTCTGCGGCAATGGCATTACAGAATATACAAAATATTAATTATATTGGTTTTGTTGAAGGTCGTGATGTTCCAAAGCCAACGGCAGACGTAATTGTCACGGACGGTTTTACAGGAAATGTTTTGCTCAAAGCTATGGAAGGGACTGCAGGTTTAATTAAATCTCAGTTAACATATAAGGCTGAGCAGAGTTGGCTGAATAAATTGAGATTTCTTGCTGTGCGTGGAATTTTAAAAGAGGCTTTTGGCAAGGATTTTGATTATTCGACATATGGCGGTGCTCCACTTTTAGGGTTACAAAATGTGGCAGTAGTTTTGCATGGAGCGTCTGATGAGCGAGCAGTTAAAAATGCTATTCGGGTGGCGGATTCATTTGCTCGTAAACGCCTAATAGAAAGTTTGACAGAAGAATTATGTTCTGTGTGGACGAATTGTATAATTTGATTAGAGCTTACAGAAAGGTAGAATGGAAAAAGAGTTAAAAGGTCGTGTTGCACTGGTTACTGGTGGCAGCCGCGGAATTGGACGAGGAATCTCTTTAAAGTTAGCGGAGCTTGGAGCAATAGTAATTGTAAATTATTCAAGTCGGGAAGATGCTGCTCAGGAGGTTGTGCGCGAGATTGAAAGTCATGGTGGTCAAGCTTGGTTTTTGGGTTTTAATGTCAATGATTCGTCAGCGGTTGATTCTGCAATGAAGAAAATTTTAGAGCAAGAAAAAAAATTGGATATTTTGATTAATAATGCTGGAATCTCAATTGATTCCCTGGCAATGCGAATGTCTGATGAGGATTGGGGGCGTGTGTTAGAGGTAAATTTAACAGGAGCTTTTTATTGTGCTAGGGCAGCCATGAAATACATGATGAAAGCTAGAAGTGGAAAGATTATCAATATTAGTTCGGTAGTAGGGAGGATGGGAAATGCAGGGCAATCAGCATATGCAGCATCCAAAGCTGGAATTATTGGCATGACCAAAAGTCTAGCTAAAGAATTGGCTGGTCGGGGAATTACGGTGAATGCTGTTGCGCCTGGTTATATTACAACAGATATGACAAGTTCGCTTGCATTAGAGTATAAAGAAAGATTATTAGGTGCGATTCCTTTAGGGCGGTTTGGTGAAGTTGAGGATTTAGTTTCAGTTATTGCTTTTTTAGCTGGTAGTGGTGCAAATTATATTACTGGACAGGTTATTGGTGTTGATGGTGGTATGTATATGTAATTTTTTTCCCCCAGCTCCCCCAAGTGCATGGTTCATGAAGTACCACATGAAGTATTATTTATGTATCAAGACCTGATATTAAATTTTTAGTCAGTTTTTAGTTAAAATTAACTGTAAAAAAGAAAGAAAATGCAGTTAATAAGAGAGATATATGGAGTAAAAAAAGCTTGAGAATACAGATAATCAGAATTTATACAGAGATATCCTATATAGTTAATAAATTCTTTGTTAATTTTGCTATATGTGGCTGAAAAAATCTAATTAATTATGTATAACCAACCCCCAGCTTCTCATAAAATTGATTTTTTGAGAGCTCCTGCAGGATTCTTCCGCCCGGTAAAATAGTCCCCGGCGGAAGAGAAATGTTACAAATCCCCAGCTTAATCAATTGATAAGCTTCATATGCTATCCGAGATACAGTTTTAAACAAAGTGATATATCTTGAACGCAGGTCAATATTTGACGACATACA
>JAITKM010000031.1 GCA_031278395.1 Deltaproteobacteria bacterium
TAGCTGGTATGGGGTTACTTTGTTTATTAGTTTTTTCATGCCTTAAATAAACATAACACCCTAAATTATTTTGTAATTTCTAAAAAAGTATAAAAACAAAAGTAACCCTGTACCAGGGAGGGACCAGGGAGGGAGCCCCCAAGGAGTGACCAATAATCACATTTCTGTTTTCAGTTTTTCCAAATACTGATTGCTGAAATCAATTTTCAACTCAACCCAAAGCGGCAGGTGGTCGGACATCTGATAGGTGCGCCAGGTGGAAAGGTAGTATTTCCTTGTTTCCGCCTCCGTTTTCCCCTCTGTTTTGTCAGAAAAATACGTTTTGTAAGTTTCCAAATCCATTTCCGTATAAACTGTTTCCTCAAAATGGAAAGCCCCTGCCTTTTGCTCTTTTTCCTTAAAGACGGTCATGTTTTTGTCTAATTTCAGGTTAAAGGCAATCTGGTCATAATGACTTGTTTTTCCCAAATCGGTGGGGTGTTGCTTAATTTCATCCGGAACAGTAAAGCCGTATTTTTCCAACGCTTTCATTGTGTCGTCATTCACATTGGGAATGTTGAAATCACCCATCAGGATATAACTCATATCTTCCTTTTTTGCCCTTTTCGACAGGATGGAAGTAATCATATCTATTTCTTTTTCACGCTTTTTTTTATCAGCAGAAGAATTAGAGCCATAGTATATATGTACGGTTGTTAAAATAAACTTGAACCAGCCTGCCTGAAACGCAGCCGTGTATGGTGTCCGGGCGAACTGTAGCTGACCATCAATCAGTTTTTCTTTGGGTAAAACAATTTCTCCTGCCATTTTACTGAAAGAAACTTTATTTTTATCATACAGAAAAGCCATCCGCTCCCCGCCACCGGCGCTGCCATCGGTAGAGTCGGTAATGAATCTGTCCCAGTTCGGACCGAGTAATTTCATTAAGTTTTCAAGTCCTTTCAAGTTTACCGAAACTTCCTGAATGGCAATCAAATCAAAGCGGCTGACAATTTCGGCAATATAATACAGACTTTCTTTCCGGCGGTTGTCGCCGAACTCGCGGATATTCCAGGTGGCAAGCAGCAGCGTATCCGTAGCTGTCTTTTGCGGAATATCCTTGTCAAGCTGATGGCGCAGACTTAACAGGTTATTTAACGTACGCAGTCGTTCTGCTTTATTCAATTTTTTAAGCGGGTAATAATAAGGCATAAATAGAATTTTTTAAAAGTTGTGGCAAAGTTAGTATTAAATTATCAGATTTATTATACACAAACGCATAAAGATGTCTTGCAAAATTTATAGGGGAAAATTACAACAAAAAACAGTAAAAACAAAACCCCGCCTCCTGACAGAGCTTCGCCCATCAAAACAATAAAAAAAAATTGGTGCAGGGTTACTTTATTTATTAGTTTTTTTATACCCTAAACAAGTATAACATCTTAAATTAATTTGTGATTTTTTAAAAATTCTAAAAAATAATCATCAATAGCGATTTATCTTATCAAAAATTTGGTTACCATTTTACAGTATCAGGATCATCAGCTAATCCAGCACAACCTGTTAAATTAGCCAAGTATAAAGTATCTGAGTCACTGAGGGTAAAATCAAAAACATCAGCATTTTCTTTGATGCGCTCTGGCGTTACGGATTTAGGTAACGGTAAATAACCTCGCTGCAAACTCCAACGAATACAAACCTGAGCTACAGATTTACTATATTTTTCGGCAAGTTTTTTTATTTCTTGAACCTTAAAAATTTTCCCTACACCTAACGGGCTATAGGCTTCAAGAAGAATATTTTTTTTCTGACAATAATTAACAACTTCCTCCTGGGTATCACCTGGACATAAGCGAATTTGATTAACCATTGGAATAACACTAGCAGTTTGTAACAGCTCGTCAATATGGTGCGGATGAAAATTGCTAATCCCAATCGCTCGAATACGTCCGATACGATATAGTTCTTCAAATGCCCGCCAAGTATCAGCATTTGATTTTTGCCAACTTTTGCGAAACTTAAACGGGTTAGGCCAATGAATTAGGTATAAATCTAAATAATCCAATCCTAACTTTTTCATACTCAAATCAAATGCACGCAAGGTTGTTTCATAACCATGTTCGTCATTCCAAAGTTTAGTTGTGATAAACAACTCTTCTCGTGCAATATCGCTTTCTTTTAAGGCTTGACCAATGCTTTCTTCATTACCATAAATTGCTGCTGTATCAATATGTCGATATCCAACTTCAAGAGCAGTCTTAACTGATGCAACAGCAACTTCGCCATCAGGAGTTTGCCAAGTCCCAAAACCAATACATGGAATCTTAATACCGTTAGCTAAAATATAACAATCTGTTAGCGATTTCATTTTATTTCTCCTTTACAATGCTAAAATTAAAAACTTCCAAAGCAGCGCGCTGGTAACAAAAAAAAACAAAAAAAGCAATGCTTGGCAAACACAAGGGGTGATCCTACATTTACTTTAGAAATAAAACTTAAAAAAGTTCCTTCACTATTAAATTCAGCTTGGCGTTTGAATGGATTATTTTCTGGGAAACATGCTTTTTCAAAAAATTCTGTTGTGAGGTTATTTTTAATCATGGATTTTGGTGAAAACTTTTTTTGAAACAATTTTTAAATTGAAAAAAATTCCAGAAAAAATAGCCACACAAAAAATAATAAAAAGTAACCCCATACCAAAAAAAATAGAGCCTCGCACTTTTTAAATAATATAACAGCGTTTTGATGGGCAAAATTAGTAATTTTTATATCTTTGAGCTTAATATATTTAAAAAATAAGCAGAAATTAAGCTTTATTTAAATAATAGCAAGAAAAATACTTGCAAAAAAATAATTCAAGTGTATTTATCAAACCGCCATTTTTATTGCGGCAGTAAAAAAAATGTGCAGAATTATATAGCCATTCATTAGAATGACTATGATTTTTATTAAATAAAATAATTGGTTGTGGTTATTAAAATTTTAATGCCCACAACCAATTATAAATTAAGATTTTTGGGAGACAAAAACAGTGGCAATTAATAAAGATGCAAAAGTAAAGAAAGTTCAAATAAAACAACCAGCAAATGGTAAACAATATACTCAATCAGAGTTCTATGATGCTCTCAACGAATATTGTAATTTAGGTAGTCGTAGAGTTGCAAAAGCAGTTTATGGCGGCTTTGCAGAGCTAATCAAAACTGCCCTTAAAAGAGGGTATAAGTTACCGTTACCTGGAATCGGTAAAATTCTTGTGCGTCAAACTAATCCGCGCATCGGAAGAAATCCTATGACCGGCGAGCAAATTAAAATTCCTGCTAAGAAAAGAGTTAGACTTACTCCTAGTAAGGCATTAAAAGACGCTGTTCTATAAAATTTTTTGTTAGGGCGACACACCACTTAACGTCGTCATATAAAAAAATCCTTTTAATTAGCTAGAACTCTTTTGTAAAAAGAAAGTTCTAGCTAATTTAGAATGGTCATAGTGCGCAGTTGTCACATCTATTTAGTTATTATATTTTATTTTTTATCTGTAGCTGAAAAAAGTGAAAAAGAAGTTTATTGCGAAATATGAAGTGTTATCTAGCTTTGCCAGCGGTCCAACTGGCGAATTATTTAAAGCTAAAGATCTAGGTACCAATCGGTTGCTGCTAATTAAACTTTTTTATAAAAATTCAAAAATAAAAAAATCAGATTTAGAAATATTTAAACAAAAATCTTCTCTCATCTCGACCTTAAAAAATAAAAATATTGCAGATATATACTCTGCCGGTAAACTCTCAGATAATAGATGTTACATTGCCTTCGAATTAATTGAAGGCGAGTCACTCAGCACACTTTGTAATAATATACCAACCGAAGAGCTGATTACTTATTTTTATGAATTAGCTCAGATACTAGATGAATTACACCAAAAAGGTATCAGCCACGGCAATTTAAAGCTTAGCAATATTATTATTAACAATAAAAACAAGAAACTTTATTTAACAGATTTTAATCTCTTTCAAGACGACACAAAGGTTAGCTCTAATTCAACGACTAATGATTTATTCTTGTTTGCAGTTGGTTTATATACCGCCTTAATGGGCAAGTTGCCATTTGGGGTAAAAAACCTCTCTGAAATTATTAATGATACTGAGCAAAAATTACAATTTGATGAAATTGATACTAAATATACTTTAGTAGTGGGGAAAATTTTTAAAAAGGCTTTTTCAAGAACAGAAGATTTTCCTTATAAGACTTTAGTGAATTTTGTTAAAGATGTCGCAGAGACTTGCGAAATTAAATTACATATTAGAACTAAAGATAAAGGTAAGCCTAAACCAGAGGTCTCAAAGCCAGAAGCGAGTGTTGTTCAAACTCCTCTTAGTGACAATCCGGCTAAAATTAAACCGTTAAAAGAATCAGTTAAAAAAGAAATTAATAATCCGCAAAGATTTGATCCATACAATACACTATTAGGTGAAAACAAAAAGGAGAATACTTGTGTTAAGCGGAATCTTAATAAAAAAGTTGTTCCACAAAATATTCCAACCATCTCAAACTTTAAAATATTTGTTGTTTTTGTTATTATTTGTCTCGTGGCTTGGTTCCTTCTTTTTAATAACAATGAACGAGATTTAGAACTTGAGCCTATAACTACTAGCAATTTTAATACAGGAGTATTGGCCATTAATCGAGCGGTAACTACAAACAATAATGAGATTAATAACTCCAAAGTTTCCGGAAATAATCAACAATCTTCAGTAAGCTTAGGCACTCTACAAGTAGAACCTCAAAAGCAAGCACATCCATCCTTGGCTAAAGTTAAAATTCCGCCAAATCTATCTGATGAAAACATTACTGAACTAGATGATCAACAGATTTTATATTTACTACAGGCTAAAAATGTAGAATATAGAGTTTTAGCCTTAGCTTTAGGTGAAGTCTCCAGAAGAGGGAATTTATCTTTTTATACTCCCTTGCAGTTGCTTTATAATAATAAAAATTCCACAATTAGAGGTTATGTAGCTTTAGCTTTAAAACATGATAATTATTTAAAGCAACAAAATACTTTAACCATTTTAGTCAATCTCTTGCATGATAAGGATTATATTGTGCGAGGACAGGCAGCGAAAACTTTGGGTAAATTAGGGACAGAAGTAGCTCGTAAAAAGCTTTATGATCGTTTGATTATAGAAAAACAACAAATAGTTAAGAATTCAATTAATAATGCGTTAGGTATCGCTATTCAATAGTCAAAGGTAAAATTATGAAAATGTTCTTTCGAATTATGTTAAGCTCGATTTTGGGAGGAACATTTTTGATGGCTTGTAATTTAGATTATATAGTAGATACTTATTTTAATAATGACTCTAACCCGTATTTTCTTTATCAACTACAAGAAACAGATACTCTACCAGCTATAGCTACATGGTATACTGGAAGCGCTGATAATTGGAAGTTTATTTATAAACTTAATAAGCAACATCAAAATGAACTTAAAGCTGGAAATTATATTTTTATTCCTAATGACATGTTAGTTACAAAAGATCCAATGCCTAGAAATTTAGTCTCTCCAGCTAATGTAGCTGCCGAACAAGTTAAACCGAAACAACAAACAGTAGTGCAGACGCAGGCTCAAACAAGTTCTTCTTCTAGCAGTCCTAGAAGTAAAGTTATTAATAACAAAATTAACCCAGTCGTAACCAGTCCTTCTAAAAAGTCTAGTTCGCAGGCAACAATCAATATTAGAACTACGAAGGATGATGCCAAAATTAGAGAAAAATTGTTGAAGGAGCTTTTAGCTGATTAATATAGATGAGGATTTTGTGAAAAATAAGAAAAAAGGTAATAAAAAAGTAAATGAAATAACTAAAAAGATTAATTCAACTAATATTTCTAAACCAGAAAGAAAAAAAAATGACGAGTGGTCTTTAGGAGAATTAGAAAAAGATTTTGTTTTAGACGAACCATTAGAAACTAAAAAAGATGATCAAGTTTCGTTAGGTCAAGATGCTGAACATTCTATCTTAGGTGGAATAATTAAGGTGATTTTAATTTTATTCTGTGCTGTTTTGGGGACAGCTTATATTGTCTATTGGAATACAGAACAGAAAAAATCATTTTTAGCTAAAAATATTAATATCTTAACTGTTCAAGATGAAATAAGTAACGAAACAGAACAGGCTGATTATAATCCACCCCAAGCAGAACTAGATTTGAATTTTTTAGATGAATTAATACAAAATCACAAGACAGAAAAAATTCAGCCGCCACAATTGGTAGTGCAAACTAGTTCAGAAAGTAGTAGTAGCTTAAAAGAAATTCAGCAAAGCGAGTTTTCTAGTTCTAGCGAGTTAATTGTTAGTGTTAGTAGTATTACTAGTAAAGCTTTGGCTAGTTCAGTAAAAACTTCTAGTAGTCTTAGTAGCTCATCAAGTCTTATGTTGTTTTCTTTGTCTTCAGCTTCCAAAAGTTCAAAAAGTTCCAAAAATAGTTTAGCAAAATCATCCTCTTCTTTAAGTTCTAAGGCAATAAGCTCGAGTAGTATTGCAGTTGTTAAAAGTGCATCTCTTAGTTCATTACCAGACTTTAGTAGCATAAAAGTTAAAGGTAATGTTAAGTTATTCTCTGCCTCTGAGAGAGCAGTTAATTTTGATCAAGGAATTCAAAAGACAGAGATAAATGGATTAAAGTGGAGTGTAACTTTAAGTACTAATGAGAATATTACGGATCAAGGTTTTCTTGGATATTTAAAGACACAAACTGTTTTAGGCTTAGTTGAAGATGATTCTTTGCGGATCATAGATAGTTTTATTCCTCAAACTGGCAAGTATGTAGTGGATAATGATTTCAAGACGGTTCAGCTCAATGGTGATTTTGCGACTTTAACTGATTTAAATCTTATTAAAGATGGAAGTTATAGTCTTATTTTGTCGATTAATAAGACAGTGATTTCGTCTTCAAGATTAATAATCAGCGTGCCTGAAAAAAATGCAGCGGTTAATCTGGTTACTGAGATTAGTAGTGTCCAATCTAGTTCGGTTTTAAACGTTCCTCAAGAACAAGATATTATTGTTCAGCCTCGATTAAGTTATGTGATTCATGAAGAAGAAAGCAGTATCGCTTCTAAGCCGCAGCAACCAGTTGAACTATATACTGGAGCGGCTAATTTAGTGAATAGTTATGGAGGGAAGATTTCTAGGAGTATAGTTCTGAATGTTAGATTTGAAGATTTGGATATAGAAGGTGAGGCTAATGTATCGGGGATAGGTATTATGGCGGTTAAAGGCAAACTTTACGAAAGAGGCTTTGAGATGATTCTTACTGGTGATGGGCAGCATATAAAACTCACTGGCGTAAAAAGAAATACTATGTTGCGTGGTAGATTTGTGAGTGGAAGTTTAAATGAAACAGGAAGTTGGGAGGTTATGAGATAGAAATGAATTTTTTTTTAGTCCCCTTAAAATTTATAATTTTCTTATCCCTAATAAATATATTGTTTATGGCGTGTAGCGTTAAAATGCCGCAGAAAATAGATGAAATTGAGCTTTATTTTGAGAGTCAGCCAGAGTATAAATTTAAAGTTATGTTAGCAACTAATGATCAGGAGCGAACTACTGGCTTAATGTTTAGAACGGCTGAAAATTTAAGTGAGCATCAGGGTATGTTGTTTGTGTTTAAGGATTTTGCGCCACGAACTTTTTGGATGCGTAATACATATCTTCAATTGGATATTATCTATTTAGATGCGGATAAAAAAATTGTATCTATTGTTGAAAATGCTCAACCTTTATCTGATAAAGCATTGCCAAGTATTTATCCTGCAAAATATGTAGTTGAAATACGTGGAAACTTATCTAAACAGCTTAATCTTAAGACAGGCTATTCAGCTATCTTTGAATTACCTAAAAATATTGTAATTGAGTAAAATGTCGGCAGCTACGATCTTCCTCAAAGAGGGGGGTAGTTAGTCAAATATAACCAACTATAAATGCTAAATATTTTAAAAATAAAAAAAATCTGCTTAAATTATAGCATTATTATTAAATATATGCTTTTATTCCCACCCCAAATTGACCATTAATAACTAATTATTATTTTATGTATATTACTCAAGAAACCGTACGTCATATTGCTAAACTTTCTGCTCTTGAATTATCAGACGAGGAAGTCAAAAAAGCACAACAACAAATCGGAGAAATTATAAATTACATGGATATATTATCTAAAGTTGATACTACAGATGTAGAACCAACTCTCCATATTCACAATGCCATTAACGCTTTTTCCGAAGATATAATTTTAGAAGCGCTACCTGTTGAAAAAATAAAAGCTATGGCTCCAGAATTTCAAGACGGCTATTTTAAGGTTCCTAAATTTATTAATAATTAACCCCAACCGTCATGAATGATTTAACTACACTTTCTATTTTAGAAATGAGGCAGGGTTTGGTCGCTAGCGAATTTAGCGCTACTGAGCTAACTCACGCGCATCTCGACAAAATAAAAGAAACTAATCCTAAATATAATAGTTTTTTGCGAGTTACTGAGGAGCTGGCTTTAACACAGGCTAAAGCTGCCGACGAAAAGATAGCTAAAGACAAAAATAATACACCGCTATTAACTGGAATTCCAGTTGCTATTAAAGACCAGTTGGTCATCAACGGTATTGAATCAACTTGTGCTTCCAAAATTCTTAAGGGGTTTATCCCGCCCTATACCTGCACCGCTGTTGAAAAATTAATTCAGGCTGGAGCAGTGATTCTTGGCAAAACAAATCAAGATGAATTTGCAATGGGTTCAAGTGGTGAAAACTCAGCCTTTGGTATTACACGAAATCCAATTAATACCGATTACGTTCCTGGTGGCTCAAGTAGCGGCTCAGCAGTAGCTGTTGCAGCTGGACAAGCCCCGCTATCTCTTGGTACAGACACTGGCGGTTCAATTCGACAACCCGCTAGTTTCACAGGTATTGTCGGCATCAAACCAACATATGGTCGTGTTAGTCGTAACGGAGCCGTAGCTTTTGCATCATCACTTGACCAAATTGGTCTATTTGCCAGAAATGTTAAGGATATTGCTATTGGTTTAAAATATATCGCTGGACATGATCCCAGAGATTCAACTTCGATGGATATAGAAGTTCCGGACTACTTAAAAAACATTGATACAGCTTTTCCGAAAATAAAAAATTTAAGGATTGGAATACCAAAAGAATATTTTACGTCTGGTATTAACCCAGAAGTTGAACAAGTTCTACGCAATAAAATACAACAACTTAAAAGTTTGGGAATTAATCTTGTTGAAATTTCTCTACAACACACAGAAATTAGTATTGCAGCCTATTATATTATAGCTTGTGCTGAGGCTGCTTCGAATTTAGCACGTTTCGACGGTGTACGTTATGGTTGGCGTTCAAAATCTGCCAATAATATCCAAGAAGTTTTTGAAAAGAGCCGAGCTGAAGGCTTTGGGGACGAAGTCAAACGGCGAATTTTGCTGGGTAATTACGTGTTATCAGCGGGGTATTACGATGCCTACTACAAGAAAGGATTAAAAGCCAGGACTTTAATTATTAAAGATTTCCAAGAGGCTTTTAAAGATTGCGATATTATTGTTACGCCAGTTGCGCCAACTACGGCATTTAAATTCGGCGACAAAAGTATGTCACCTCTTGAAATGTATTTAAGTGATGCTTTCACTGTCCCGTGTAGTTTAGCAGGACTTCCTGGTATTTCTATCCCCTGTGGAAAAGATTCAAAAGGTCTACCAATTGGAATGCAATTAATTGGTAAGGCATTTAGTGAGGTGTTACTATTATCAACCGCACATCATTTTTATAAAAATTAATATGAGCGATTTGACTGCAATAATTGGACTTGAAGTCCACATCCAACTTGCAACCCAAAGTAAAATTTTTTCGTCTTCGGCAACCGAAACTGGTCAAGCCCCAAATAGTTTGACTGATCCTGTAACGCTTGGACTACCAGGTGTTTTACCAGTTTTAAACAAGGCAGTTGTGGATTACGCAATCAAACTAGGTTTAGCTACCAATTGTAAAATTCGAGAAAAAAGTATTTTTGCAAGAAAGCATTATACTTATCCGGATTTACCTAAAGGTTATCAAATTTCGCAGCATGATAAACCAACTTGTTACGAGGGGTGGTTGAATATTCGAGTTAATAAACAATCCAAGAAAATCGGTATTACTAGAATACAGTTAGAAGAAGATACTGGGAAGAATATTCATTTAGCGAATGAACCTTTTTCGCTGATTGATTTAAACCGTGCTGGCGTGCCGTTGCTGGAAATTGTTTCTGAGCCAGATATGCGTTTGCCAGAAGAGGCTGGAGCCTATTTGCGAATTTTGCATCAGTTAGTTAAATATCTAAATATTTGTAATGGGAACATGGAAGAAGGGAATTTTAGGTGTGATGCCAATGTTTCAGTCATGCAGGCTAATGCTCAGGAATTTGGGACACGAGTTGAGATAAAAAATTTAAATTCTTTCAAACATGTTGAAAAAGCATTAGCTTTTGAAATAGAGCAACAAAAAAAATTAATTGAGCAAGGAGTAACTATTATCCAAGAAACAAAACTTTGGGATGAAGTTAATGAAGTAACAAAATCGATGCGTTCCAAGGAATATTCCGCTGATTATAGGTTTTTTCCGGAGCCAGATCTGTTACCATTAATTATTGATGAAAACTGGATTGCGAATATCAAAGACAATATGCCTGAGTTGCCTAGTCAGACTTTTGAACGTTTAGTGGACACATATAAGTTAGATGAGTATAGCGCAGAATTACTTATTAGCGATAAGTACGTTGCAGATTATTTTGAAAAAGCTTTAACATCTCATTATAATCCTAACGGAATTAGCAATTGGATTACCACTGAATTGTTTGGCAGATTGAATAAAGAAAGTATGGAATTTTTAGACTGTCCGGTTAGTCCAAAAAGTATTGCTATTTTGGTGAAACTCATTGATACAGGCATAATTTCTGGAAAAATTGCTAAGACTGTTTTTGATATAATGTGGAGAACTGGTAAAGATCCGCAGTCGATTGTTAAAGAGCAGAACCTAATACAAATTTCAGACAATATTTTTATTCAGGAAATAATCGATTCAGTTCTGAAACAAAATCCGACACAACTACAAACTTACAAAGCTGGCAAAGTTCAACTCTTTAGTTACTTCGTTGGACAAGCTATGAAAGCTAGTAATGACAAAGTCAATCCTGAACTACTTAATGAAATGCTCAAGAAAACACTTGAGCAATAATATAATTGCAACTATTCAATAACTAAACTAACTATCTACTATATATAGTTAGTTTATAGGCTTGTAATTTTTTCCTATCTAATATATATAGCTAGCCTTGTTTTTTGGGGGGCATAGTGGATGTAGCTCAGTTGGTAGAGTGTAGGATTGTGGCTCCTGTTGTCTTGGGTTCAAGACCCGTCTTCCACCCCAGGCAAAATATTATTTAACCATAAAATATTGAGGTGTTGTATGAAAAAACTTTGTTTATTTTTATCGTTTATTCTATTTATCTTTGCGAGTTGTTTAACTTCGCAACATATAAGTCCTATAGATCTACCTAGTGATAAAAAAGTGTGTGTAATTAGTACTCCTAATACTCCTGCTATTTTTAAAGATTCATTAGTGAGAAGTATTGAAAGCAAAGGATATGTTGTAAAGGTAATTAATTATGGTGAAAGCAGCGTTTGTCAGTTAGATATAGCTTACCAAACTAAATGGCATAGTAGTTCTAAATCTCTTCTAACATATGTTAAAATACAAGCCTATAAAGACAATAAGATAATTGCTAGTAATGCATATGAGCAACGTATTAGTTCAAATTCAGAAATTAATAGTGTTCAAGACATTACTAGATACCTTGTTAATAAAATGTTTACTGATTTAGTAACTTGGAGAGAAAAGCATCCAACTATAAAACGACCTGGGTATATTGAGTAAATTAACAATCGAATTATATTTAGAGATGTTATTATTATCAAGCACCTCTAAATATACCAGTTATGAGAGAATATATTTTTTTTAATGAGAGAATATTTTTTTAAATATTTGACTAATTTTACAAATTAGCTTACTAGCCAACGCCGTAATTTTATTTTTGGGTGATTAGCTCAGTTGGTAGAGCAGCTGACTCTTAATCAGCGGGTCACAAGTTCGAAACTTGTATCACCCACCAGCCAAAAAAATCTATGGAATAATTAAGTGCGCGAACAAAAAAACTTCGCGGAAGCTGATTATTCCGATCTTATATATTAAAAGATAAAAATAATCGAGTTTCTGCCTTTATTAATTTTAAAATTAAAGGCGAAATTATGTATAATTATAATTTATGCTGTAGGGCGCAGCATCCGAAATTACGCTCTAAACCACATTTCAAATCATGGCAGAGGAGAGCAAAGCCTTCCTTATTTTTCCCGCGAGGTTTATCGGGGAGGAAATTGACGGAATCTGCCGCTTTTATTCTAATCTTAGTTATTTTCTTTTTAATCCTTGGTGCTGTGGGTCAACAAGACTATGAAGACGAGCTTAGACTTGCACGCATTT
>JAITKM010000056.1 GCA_031278395.1 Deltaproteobacteria bacterium
TAGTAATATTCAATAGTTATCTTTAAAAAAATACCCTACACTAAAAACAAGCAAGTAAAAATTCGTTTCATATTAGAATTATCATAAAAAGATCATAAAAGAACCCTGTACTAGAGAAAAACTAAAGTAATCCGATACCAGAAAAACCAGACCAGATAATGTATAATGTAGCATAAAATATAAAAAACTTTCTTTGCTTAAAAAGCGGCGATAATTACGCAAAATAATTATCACCGCCTTAAGCAATAGTTATATCATTCGATTAAGCAACATTTTAAGTTGCTGATAGTAATGTATAACACCTTCCTTAGATTTAGCGTTAATTAAATTGTTTATCGCCTCGTCTAATATACTTGAATCTCTCTCTATTCCGCTACGGGTTTCAATTACCTGCTGTGCTTGTTCGATAATATTTGTAACCTGTAATTGAACTTTTTCGGAATAAAAAAATTCATCTCTAATCATAAAACCTCCTTTCGCCAAAGGCAAAAAAAATAAAACCCTAACTTCTATGCCACACAATTAATTTTTGACTATTATATAAAATCAATTCTATGTCACAGGCAGTTTTCTATTTTGGAGTTCTAAATTTTTATTCGCCATATTTTTAGTTTTATCTTTTTAATTAATTTAAAAAGATAATATTATGTTAAAGAGTGTGTATTTTGATAGCATTTTATGACATTAATCATAAAAACAATTTTAATTGCTTGCTCTATTAGCCACAAACTTTTCCACCGCTTTAACTAAATTAGTTTCAGGTTGTATTCCCATTAAAGCATCCATGTAAGCGTAATCTCTAGTCGTTTCTTGATGCGGTGATGTCGTGCAATCAGACCATTTATAAGCATATTTAAAGTCTTGATTATCATCTGTAACATACATACATAAATTATCTACTAATCGCTCTTTTTCCTCTTGGCACAAATTAAATTTTTGAACAATTAATTCTTCAATACCTAAATGAAGAATTTCATGAAGTATTACAGCCGTTTGATGAGGCAGATATTCCGGACGTTTTTCACTATTGCATAAATAAACGCAGCCAGTGCCATTATCACAAAAATAATATGATGACCAAGCACGATATAAATGAGGGATAACGAAATATTCGTTGCAAATTTTAAAATACCAATTTTTATTTAATTCCTCAACCTTATACCAACACTTCTCAATTGCCAGTAAAGACAATTCCGCCCGCTGAACCCTCTCTATATATTCATCTGGTAAATAAAGCTCTTGTTCAAAACGTTTAGAATATTTTTCAGTAAATTTACTATCTCTTGAATCATTAGGATTAATTAAGTGTGCATCTTTTAACATCTCATTAATCAATGGATTATTTAGATCAGAAAAAAACTTTTTAGCCCATAATCGACCATTTTTTTCGAACCAATCAAACTGATAGACAGTCCAATACAAATCATCAAATGCGTCCCACGCTTCCGGAATTTTACATTTTATATTTAACATATTAATTATCCCTTAATTAATATTTTTTTTAAAAAAAAGGAGATGATGACCCTCATCTTCCAAAGGGGCTAAAACCTTTTAGCAAAACGTTTATCTTTAGTCCGTGCACTTGCACAGGTTCTCTGAACAATTACCAGGACCACCGTGACCACCACTCGTGCAAGATCCATACACTAACGATTTGTCGTTAGTAGGTAATTCGCCTACATACAACGGAATAATCGCTGGTGCTATGCTACTCTGCAGCTCCGGCAACGGTAACACTTCATGCTCAACTACGTTCTTCATATTATCACCTCCTCTCGGACTTCAAAAGTCAGTTTGTGTTACTTACAGTTGCAAATCCACCGATTACAAGGTCTGTAAGAAACTCCTTGTAATCTTCGGAAATATTTGTACCAAACAAATATGTTTTGCCAGGAACAATATTCCTAAGGAACGTTCGTGCTTCAATATTTACTAGTTGCCTGGAATTAGAATTATCCTGCCAAACAACCGCACCAAATTCTTCATCCCGCACACTAAAATCGCCAAAAGTCACCGTTGTGCATCCGGAGATACTACGTCGCACGTTTTTTTGGCGTGCCACTATCATCTCAAATGCACGTTCTGCGTTTTCTTTTCTCATAAGCGGGTCACAACCATCTTTTTTGCCAGTTGCTATGTAACCGGCATAATGGCAACCGCCACCACACTTATACAAAAGTTTGCAATCGCGACATTCAGTCGGAACGCAAGCATCTGTTCGACGGTCATTAAAATTTTCCCACAAATCAACCAACGAAAAATCGCTTAGTGATTTGGTGCTATTGGCTTGCTCCATTGCACAAGCACGGATGACACCATTTGCTCCAATAACAGCAACGCCAATTCCAGCAGAGCAACCTGATGAAAAATATTCCGGACTCGTAGCAATTTCAGGAATCAAACACAACGGAACTCTTGCAGTATTCCACGTCTTGAGACCGTATTGCCGATTAATGACCTCTAGCATCCCAAGCACTTTAACTTTCTCTTCGCGAGTTAAGTCCAAGGCTGAAAAATTGCTACAGTTAATTGGCCGAGACGCAAAATCAATATGCATCCCTTCGCATCCAATACTTGCAAACAGTTGTGCTGTTTGCTGAATGTCAGTAAAATTAAGCCTACTGACAACCATATTGGCTGAAATTCCAACGAATAACTTCAGACAACGTTCAATCCCTGCAATCGTAAGTTTATGTGATCCAACAACACCTGTAATTGTATCATGAATTTCAGGACAAGAACCAAGCAAGGACGTGAATATCCTAGTAAGTCCAAGTTCTTTCAATTCAAACAATCTCTCATTCGTAAGCAAAGTTACGTTAGAGTTCATTGATACTTTGATGCTTACTTCTTTACATCGCTTAAGTAACAACTTAACGACCCGATAGTTCGTAAGCGGTTCACCGCCTGTTAAACACACACTAAGGACTTCGGATGCAATCAACTCATCCATAATCCTATTAGCGAGTGCTTCTGACATATGCTCCGCTGACGAACATGTCTGCTGAACTCCCAAATCACGCCAGGAATTGTAACAATGTTTGCAACCAAGATTGCAATTACCTGTTACTTCAACGAACACGTGAAGTGGCGATTTCAACTTCCTGTACAATCTACTCATATAGTGGTCTCCTTTCTGTGCTAAAAGCACGGTAAGTGGACTATGTAAAAATAAAACCTTGTGAACCTTGAATCGTTTTTGCCAGTATCAGGATTTGAACCTGCGATGGTTACATCGATCCCCCAACGGGATACATCAGCATAAAACTATAATGCTACGGCATTACAGTATAATTTTAAGCAGGATTGTTAAAAAGAAAAAACAAGATCGGGGAGTTCAGAAATCAAAAAGTATTAGAATGATTCTTGTGATCTTTAGGCGGGAAGCCTTGAACATACATCACAAGCTCCCCGACCGTGCGGTCGAAGATGTGATGAGTTCATAGACATTAAAGTACTGAACAAAGTTACACACGCACAAGACGTATAATTAACCATTATTCAGAATTGCCACGCCGATCTCGACATACATCACTATGCCGAATACTTTTTTGAGCTTCTGGACAGCCCTCTTGCATATTCCGTCTTGTTTCTGCGCCAAAACACGCTAAAAACAAGCCAATTATGCTCAAACAGCATTGCGTTTTTTGTTTTTTACATAAACGCACGCTAATTAACCGCGGCTTATAGAATAAGTTAAATTTAAAGTCAATAACTTTTATAAAAAATATGTGTTTTATGGTGCAGGGTTCTTTTTGTAGCTTTGTAGCTTCGTAATTTGGTTTTGGTTGAGCGACGATCCATTTTCTCCAGTGAGCATCAGGAGCCAGCACGCCGAAATATCTCACCAGATGCATTCGCGCAGGAGCTATAATGTTTGCGAGGTGTGCGATGAGCTCGAGCGGAGTCAGGACAATAGCAGTAGCTCCGTCAGTAAATACTTATTATATTTATAATATAAATTTTATGTATAAATACTTATTATAATTATAACATGAATTTTATGTATAAATATTTAGTAATAATAATATATAAAATTCATGCATAAAATATTCAACCATAAAACGCCATAAGTCTTATGTATAAATATTTGCAAGTAATTATATGTTTAATTTTTTTAATTGCTTTTAGTTCTTGTAACTGTCTTATTGCTTCTAATTATTGTGAGCTGTATAAGCCTGTAAGTCTAGACGTGAATAAAGATACACCGCAAACTATGCGTGAAGTACTTTATAATAATAAAGTTTATGAGGAGCTTTGTAATAACTAGCCATAAACCATAAAAAAAGAAGAAACATGGACTTGGTAATATCCGTTATAATGTTCATTATAAAGGCTGTTTATTTTATTGTTGCCGGTTCTTTTATACTTGTAATGGTTATTATGTCGTTTATGCTGTCAAAGGAAGCCCTTGAAGAATTTATTGATTTTTTAAAAGGTTTAACTAAAAAAGACGTTCTTTTTTTCTTAAAATTTGTCGCATTCCTTGTTTATTGTGCTGTGGTATTTTTATTCTTTTGGATTCTTCTTGGTGAGCCTTTTTGGAGAATATGTGTTTCTTTAACAGACTTTCTGCCTGAAGAAAATCTTCTTTGTAGTGCTCTTCTTCTTATTCTTGGTTGTTCTTGTATGATTATGCCTTGGATAATAATATGTATGTGGGCTATTTTTCTTGATAAGTTATCAAAGAAAAAAGGAAAAAAATTTCAATTAAATGACATTCCTTTTTTTCTTATCCCTTTTATTCTTTTTCTTTTTCTTCTTTTTTGTGTTATCTGCTACAGAATTGGAATACCCTAACGCCTTCTTAAAATTAACTCCAAAGTCATCTTCCGTAATAATATCCCGTACTCCCTTAAGCTCATGAAGAATATTAAAGCTACCAACGCCCAAACCAGCAAGGTCTAAAAAATGAGCAATGGGGTTAAGATCTAAACCAAATAAATACTCTCCTCCTTCCTCTTTAATGGCTTGCTTAAGTTTCTTTAGTTTTTGAATTAAAATATTATTACTTTGATAATTATTGTCTAACAATACCGTACTTATTACCTCATCGAGAAACTCTCCATATAGCGGAATACCACCAAGAACCTCACTTTTTATATTATAAAGTAAATCTTTTTTACCCTTTTCTTTTTCTTCATCATCACCGGCAAACATATTAGTAATAGCAAAATTAGTTAATTCGCCAAATATTGCTACTGCGGAAATAATAGCCGCAAGCTCTTTTGCTGATTCAGTTTTGCTAATATCTTTATTTTGCATCAACATAAAGTTTGACATCATGCCACGTAATTTTTGGATAGGCTCATTTTTAAATACTAAAAGCGACATGCCGAAAATAGGTATCTTTTTTAATTTTTGTTG
This sequence comes from Deltaproteobacteria bacterium, assembly GCA_031278395.1. Lineage (GTDB taxonomy): Bacteria > Bdellovibrionota_C > UBA2361 > SZUA-149 > JAITKM01 > JAITKM01. The sequence continues at coordinate 5,368 of JAITKM010000056.1, forward strand.
TAATACGCTTTGCTTTGACCTTAAACTAGATTGCTGATATTCAAAGGTAAAATTTAAAACTTCCTCAATAGCCTTTTCATGAGTAAAGCCTTTTTCTATTAAAGAATCATAGTAAGCCTTACCCCCAAATACGATAGCAAAATTATCAACTTCGGCTAACGCTCTTAGTCCAACTTTTTTAAACTTGTTCAAGCCTTGAATTCCCCGATATAAAGAATCAGTTCTATTTAGAACCCAATTGTCTAAACCGCCTTCAGTCTTGCCGTAGGCTTCTGCAAGTTTTTCAAGCCCTAGACTCAAAAGCCCTTTGTCGTTTTTTAGTCTCTGTATCTCTGAACTAAGTTTAGCCATTTCCCGTCTATCAACTAACACTTCAATACTCTTGCCCCATTTTTTAGTCTCACTCCAGTTGGTAATATTGTGCATAAATCTTTGAGGAAATTCTGATAAGCCAGTTTTTCCCCAATAGGTAACAAGGTTAGTTATATTTTTAAATGCTGATATAGGTTTATAAGCTAAAATAGAGGCTGCAGCATTAGCAGTTAAAGAATCTACAAGCCCATGCATTTGCATGTTAATAGGGTCTGTATACATTTGCATCCCTATAGTAGAGGACAAGCTCTCTTTTTATTTTCTGGTGCAGGGTTACTTTTCAATCTTTTTAATTTTGATTTTTTTAGAAATAACAAATAAATTTAAGATATTATAGTATTTAACCTATAAAAAAATAAGAAATGAAGTAGCCCTGTACATAAAGTAACCCTGCACCAGAAAATCCAAATTTAAATTAGAAACTTGCCTATATATTTTTTTTTTGATATCGGCGGCTAGCGATTTATTGATATAATGGGTGTTATTTGCCTCAAATAATCCTGCACTAACTATGTATTAAATCAAGATTAGTTCATAACAAAAATTTTATTTTTTGTAAATTTTAGATTTTTAAAATTCACATTTCATTTTTATTGATTACATTATGAATGACTGTTTCGGACTTCAGTTTCATATTAACAATGTTTGCGATCAACGATGCAAGCATCGTTACATTTTTAATAAAAATTCCAAAAGTTATTCTTCAATGTCATATGTAGATATTATATCAACCTTAGGTAAATTTTTAGTATTTTGCTTTTTAGCCATTAGCTACGTCGGGAAACTACATGCAAGTCAAAACGCTCTTTGAGAATTACATAAAATTATATACGAACGAAATTGCTAAGTTACGGCTTTTATCGGAGCAATTAAGTCAGTCGGAGGACATTACCTCTCGCAAAAATTTTATAGGTCATGTCACAGCAAGTGCATTTGTTATCAACGACCATACAAAACAAGTTCTCCTACTGGAACATAGGTCACTTGCAAAGCTTTTGCAGCCTGGTGGGCATATTGAAAAGGACGACGAATCCCCACTTGCTGCGACTCTGCGAGAGATAGAAGAAGAAACAGGTCTAAAAATAGCAGATCTAACCTTACGCCCTATCTCTCCACGTGAGCGAGAACTTCCATTTGATATAGACACCCACTACATACCCGAGAACCCCAAGAAAGGTGAGCCGGGTCATTACCATCATGACTTTCGTTATGTCTATACGACCGAGAGTAGCAACGTCGCGGTTGATCCTACTGAGGCTAACGGCTATAGATGGATTGACTGGGAACAGTTCGCAGAATTGTCAAACTTTGCAAAAGTAGCAGACAAAATAGACACCATCCTAGAACCAAGTCCTCGTGATTTTTTTCGTTCTTTAACTAACGAAAAGAGTCATGAGATTTCCATCGTAGCTGTGTCACACATTATTCCAAGCTCTGAAGCTTACATCCAAAGTCTACAAGAGAACTTCAACCTCATAGGCATAATCCCAAAACCAAAGTCCATCGACAAGCATACTTTTAAAAAACTTAAGACCAATGGTGTAGCAATACTCGATCAGTTTTCCCGTGAGGGCTTAGTTAAGAACCCTGACGAATTAGCAGACCTATTGGAATCTTATAATAAGGTTTGCCTTATCGACATTGGAGCTTACTTCTATCAGTGTATGGACATGCTGAAAGATAGACTCGGTGATAAGTTGCTGGGAGTGATTGAGGATACTGAGAATGGTCACCAGAAATACGAGAAGCACTTGTCTGGAAAGTATACTGTTGTTTCTGTTGCAAGAAGCCCTCTGAAAGATTTCGAGGACCAGCTAGTTGGTCATAGCGTCGCACATGCCACTGAGACGATATTACGACAAATTAACACGCTGATTACGTATAAAGATTGCGGCATTATTGGTTATGGAAAAATCGGCAGAGGTATATCTGACTATCTTAAACAGCGTGGTGTTAGACCGAGAGTGAGTGAGATTAATGCCGTGCGTGCAATTCAAGCCTCATGCGATGGTATGGCTATCTGTTCGACCGAAGATTTATTAAAGAAAAGTGACGTAATATTTTGCGCAACTGGCGCACGTGCACTTGATCTTTTGAAGTTCCGTGATTTGAAAAAAGGCGCATTCCTAACATCAGTCACTTCGTCTGATGACGAATTTAATCTTCAATTTGTAGACAGTGAGTACAAAAAGAATAAAATTGCTGAAAATATCACACGCTACTCCAAGAGGGGACACAATTTTCATCTACTTAATGATGGGAATGCCGTAAACTTTCTGTACTCTGCGGCCGTTGATAAATATATTAATTTGGTTCAAGGTGAGCTGATCTTTAGTGCAAGCAACCTCGCAGATGTAAAGCATAAACCGTCAAAAACAATTATTGTGAACTCGAGTGAGGACTGCGAAAATATTGCGCGTTTGTGGCTTGATGTGGTCATGCGAGCATCGTAAAATCCTATAAGTTTTTCTTTTCTGGTTTTTCTGGTTCTGGTGGTTCTGGTATGGGGTTCTGGCTACACCAGAAAAGACCCCTACACCAGAACACCAGAAAAGAACACTAGAAAAGAACACTAGAAAGAAGAATATTTTAAAATTAGGAATTAAGAGATTTATTTTACTTAGCCCCTCTTATTTTGACGTAATTAACTGAAATTATGATTCAAAATGGTGTCCAGAGGCGGAATTGAACCACCGACACGAGGCTTTTCAGGCCTCTGCTCTACCAACTGAGCTATCTGGACGTATAGTGCATGAGTTAATTATAATTTCAGTACTACAGCATTACTTCAGATTTAAGTCGTTCAAAAAATTGAGTCATATATTCTATTCTGTCTTTTGCGATTTTTTTAGCAGCATTCGTAAAAAGTCTATCAGGTATTTTTTTTATCTTTATTTCATATTCAAGATTAGGTGCATGTTTTCTAATATCTATAATTTTACCTTTTGAGTTACCATCTTTTAAATTTGATTGTATATAATCATTGATATTTTCATTACTATAAATAGATTGATTATATTCTCCTGCAACCATATAAGATCGTGCCAAACCAACAGCACCTAATATATCAAGCTTATCAGCATCAAATAAAATTTTTTCTTCTAATTTTTGCGGAATATCCTGCCCCTTAAATCGATGCACCCTAATTGCGTCTGATATGCGTATAACAGTAGATATATCAACACCAAGATTAATAAGGATTTCTTTTGCCATTTTAGAACCAAGCACAGCATGATCTATTGAACCGATGTATCCATATCTTCGCGAACACGTGCAATATCATGCAATAACGTGGCTGTTTTCACTATATCTACATCAACGCTCTCATTTCTTATCAATAGGCACGCATTTTTATATACACGATAAACATGAAATAAATCATGAGATGAAGAAGATAATTCATCTTCAACTATATTTCTAACTTTATTATAAAAATTATCATCAAACATTTTTTGCCCACTAAATTTTAGTTTATCGTAACACACCACCTAACCATTCTTCTATTCTTTCTCTAATTAAACTCTGAGTAACATTAACTTCTTCATTTGTAAGAGTCCTCTCATTAGAACAATATGTAATTCTATATGTAATGCTTTTTTTGTCATTACCAAACTTCTCATCATTAATATATTCTCCCATCTTTTGCACATCGACTATTGATGAGTCTGCATCGGACTCGCTAGACGCACGGACTAATTCGTGAAAATCTACCTCGTGAAAATCTTTTGAAATTAAAAAAGAAACGTCGCGCAAAATGCTGGGATATTTGCTAACGGCTTCATATGGCATTTCAATATTTTTTATCCTCTCAACTATTTGCGGTTTTTGTGAGAAGAAAAGACGAATATCAGGGATATCCATTTTAGCCATTGCTAACCTTTCTATGCCAAACCCGAATGCCCAGCCATTGTAGCGACTAGAATCTATTCCAAAATTTTGCAAAACCTGATTATGGACAATACCAGCACCTAAAATTTCTATTTCTTTTCCCTCCCTTATAATATCAAGCTGAACGCTTGGATTTGTAAAAGGAAAACTATCTTGGCTCACCTTATATTCAACAGTATCACCATAAATATTTTTTGCTATATCTACAAGAATACTTTCTAAGTCAGATATTTCGATTTCCTTTCTATGTTTATCACAAATATATAAACCATCTATCTGATGAAAAATCGGCGAATGAGATCTATCCAAGGTATCTTTTCTATATACTGCACCATATGATAAGGCTTTTACTTCACCTTCCGTTCTTAATTTTTCTATTCCGCCATGTTCTCTAAAGAAAAAAGGCCACATAGTTGTAGTTTGTGTCCTTAACACATAATTATCATTAACGTAGTATGTATCTGATTTTCTTCTACTTGGATGATTTTCAGGTATGTTTAATATGTCAAAATTATCACTAACATGAACGATTTCAGGAAACACTACATTTTCAAAACCATCAAAGATACTCATTGAGCGAATTTTATCGCAAATCGTCTTGATAGGAGAGCCATCCGTGCGAGTCAAATCAGGTAAATTGAATAATCTAAGCATTCTTTGTGCTTCTACATCCGTTCTTTCTATTAATATTTTCTCGGGAGTTTCTACCGTGTTATTTAAATTCATAAATTTTAGTTTTGTGCTATTATTAATATCTGTAAATTTCTGGTGCAGGCCTCATATTATGACAGGCCTTGGCTTTTCTGGTACCGGGTTACTTTTAATCATAAATTCCAGTGGAAACTTTTAAGAATTTAAAACGATGAAGTAAGATTTGGAGCATTTTTTTCAATCAGAAAATCATAACAAAAACATAA
>JAITKM010000024.1 GCA_031278395.1 Deltaproteobacteria bacterium
AGTTTTGAGGGCAAGCAAGGCAGGGTGCGCGCACCCTGCCCCAAACGGTCGGAAACCGCTTTCGCGTTTTTCACCGTTTTTGCTTGTTGGGGCAAGCCCCAAAACCCGAAGGGCGAGGCTGTCGCCACGCCCTCGAAAGCCTCACCTGCGGCTCGGCTGCTCCCGCCTTGCGTCGGGGAAAAACCGTCAGCGTGATTGCGTGTACGAGCGCCGCTGCTGGAGCTCGATTTCCTCCGGCGTCGGCGGACGCCGCTGTCAGTTTTTTGCCCATAAGATATTACTTTCCGCGGCGGGTTGCCCTTTTCCGGGCAATGCCCGCCGCAAGCGCAAATGTCCAAATGTGCTGCAAATGGGCGGCTGCGCTATGATTTTAGTGGCGTTCCGGATCGGATTATCCGAACTGCCCTTTACATCATAGCTCTTTTAAAAAATGAGATTCTCAGCAAAGTCTAAAAAATCAACTTTTTTAATTTTGATAATTGATAAAATTTCGTCTATTTTATTACTTAATTATTGATTATTTTTTATCTTCTAATATATGAGACTGGAACAATCAGCTTCCGCGAAGTTTTTTACTTACGAAAGTGAATTATTTTTTTACGGTTTTCTTTTTTTGGAGCTGGCGATGGGACTTGAACCCGCAACCTACTGATTACAAGTCAGTTGCTCTACCAATTGAGCTACGCCAGCACAATGAAAAGTGTGCTGGCGTTTAACAAATTTTAAAATAAAAGGCAAGATTTTTTAAAAATTAACAGTTATAACCATTTTCGTTTTTTTAAGAAGACTAGCAACCCTACAGCCATACACAGCATTAAGCCTAAAACAGAAAAATACCCATATTTCCAATCTAACTCAGGCATAGTTTTAAAATTCATACCATAGACACTGGCAATAAAAGATAACGGAATAAAAATTGTCGAAATAATAGTCAGAAACTTAATAATATCGTTAGTATTTTTATTTAGCATTGAAAAATAAATATTAGACAACCCTTCGGATTTTTTCTCAAAATCATCTAATTCGGAAAGAATACTCGCAACATTATCCTTAACATCTATAAAATAACTTTCGTTAACTCGATCAATAAAAAAACCACCTTTGTTTTTTAAAGAGTTCAGCACATCAATAACAGGCATTAAAATTCTTTGGATAGAATAAATTTCATTTTTATTCTCTTCGATGGCATATAACACATGCTCATCTCCAGACAAAACTTTACGTTTCAAAATGGAAATCTTATCATATTGCGTGTCCACAATTCTCACACAATCATCGACAATTATATCTAACAATGTATATAACAAAAAATCGGACTTTTTCTTTAAAACTAAACTCGTTCCGTTGCGCATCCTAAATACTAGAGCTTCAAATATTTTTGAATCTAACTCTTGAAACGAGATTAAATAATTTTTACCTAAGACAAAACTATATTGTGTGGTCGAGATAACTCCATACTGATAAGTTAGATGTTTAATACTAAAGAATAAGTTATCACCGATTTCCTCAAATTTAGGTCTTTGTTGTGTATCTAAAATATCTTCCAGAGTCAGATTATGGATTTTAAAATGACTTCCAATTTTCTTTACAGCTTCAACATCATGTAAGCCTTGCACGTCAATCCAGTAACAGTGATCTGAATCAGTAACCAGGGGCAAGTTATTAACATCTATTATTTTTTGTTCAAAAAAACCGTTTTCATTATACGTAATGCAACCAAGACTAACACGATCAAGTTGCTGATCGCCAACGAACGTTAACTCATCAACGCACTTACCTAACTGCTTGAGATGCTTTTTTCGTTTTCTCATAGTCTCTGATCATCAATAATATCTCGCATATAAGTCGATATTGAACTCCTGATTTACTCCAACATCTTGAACTACGTCATCAACAATTTCTTTAAACTCTTCAACCTCCTTCTTCTTCTTCTTAGAAGAAGTGATGGTCGAAATTATTTGTTCTCCGCCGCTAACTATTAAATCGATTGAGTTATTTTTTATGACTGTTAACTTTTTACGATTATCAGTTTTTTCATCACCAAAAAAACAAGCGATAGCCATTAACACAATACAAACCTTGATAACAGTAGAACACATTCTACAAAATGAGTGATAAAAATACATACCAACACCTTTTTAGATAATCACAATAATATTAAGTAAATTTAAAAAAAATTATAAATCGCCGATCAAAACTTATCTTTTATTTTCGGCAGTTATTGTGTTTTTCATAAGTTAGTAGGATTTAATATTTAGAAATAAGCTTCAACATAATTTATTAAAATATTAATGGTTCTTTGACACTTAAGACTTATTTAGCACCTTGTTAAAAGATAACTATCTATAAACTCTATATTTTTCTTTTTTGACTTTTTTAATGTTTCCAAATATATACTTCCGCCCCGTCAGTTTTATCCCTTAGCTTGCAAGCTACTTGAAAAATTGAAGGGAAGAGTCGTTAGCAGAGAAATATAATCAAGTTACATTTTTAAAATTAAGGGAACAATATCATGTCTCAGGTAATTAGTTTTTTTAAATCATCGTGGATTGAATTTAAGAAAGTTCACTTTCCTAGCAGAAAAGACACTATAGCTATTACTATTAAGGTGTTATTTCTAATTTTTTTATTTGCTACTTTATTAGGCTTCATTGATTTTGCGATTGGTAATCTCGTGCAATGGGTTTTAAATACAAGAGTTTAATCAGCTAAAATAACAACATAATTATTATGGACGATCAATTAAATAACCAAGTGAATCAAACTGATATTAACAGTGAACATAAAGAAGTAATTGCTAAAGAAGAAATTAACAGCAAGACTGAACAACCTACTGACCAGTCGCAGCCAGTCTTAGCAAAAAATACAGGAGCGATAGAGGCAACAGAATCTACAAAGACTACAGAAAAACCAGCTAAACTAGCAGTTGTTTTTACTCCAGAACAAATGGCTTTACCTTGGTATGCTGTTCATACCTATTCTGGTTTTGAATTAAGGGTCAAAGCTACCTTAGAAGAAAAAGTAAGAACTGGCGCTATTAGTAAAAAGTTTGGAAATATTATTATTCCGCAAGAGACAACTGAAGAATTAGTGCGTGGCAAAAAGAAAGCTGTTACTAGAAAAATTTATCCAGGTTATATTATGGTGCAAATGCTGATTGATGATGAAACCTGGCATCTATTAAATAATATCCCGAAAGTTTCTGGTTTTGTCGGCGACCCCAGAAATCCACTACCTTTATCAGAATTAGAAGTTGCAGATTTGCTTGGGAATCTTGACGGGACGACAGTCTCTAAATCAAAATCAAGAAAAAATTTTGAAGAGGGAGATCAAGTTAAAGTTATTGATGGACCATTTGCAGAATTTAGTGCAACTGTTGAAAGTGTCAATTTAGATAAATCTAAGCTTAAAGTTTTAATTAGCATTTTCGGACGTAATACTCCGGTTGAGTTGGACTTTAATCAAGTTGAAAAAGTGTAATAAGAAAAAAATAACCGATACCATTTAGGATAACTATTCAGTTTTTTTCTAGTTTTCTGGTATGGGGTTACTTGGCTTTTCTGGTATGGGGTTACTTTATTTATTACTTTTTTAGTAATTTTTATTTATAATATACTTAATTTATCTGTAGTTAATCCTAGCTATAGAGAACGTCCAAAGCTGCATGTTCTGGTAATTTTAAAGTAACCCGATACCAAAAACCAGGAGCCAGAGTCATTCTAGTTTTCTGGCTAGTTTTCTGGTATGGGGTTACTTTATTTATTACTTTTTTAGTAATTTTTATTTATAATATACTTAATTTATCTGTAGTTAATCCTAGCTATAGAGACCGTCCAAAGCTGCACGTTCTGGTAATTTTAAAGTAACCCGATACCAAAAACCAGGAACCAGCGTCATTTTTTTGAAAACCATGTCAAAATTAAACATCTAATAGACATTATTTGAAAAATTTATTAGATAGGTCGATTTTATGGCGTTGGATTTAAAAATATCACACAAACTTGGACAGTCATTGGTCATGACGCAGCAAGTTCAACAATCCATAAAATTATTACAGCTTGGACGTCAGGAATACCTTGATGTTATAGAAAACGAATTACTAGAAAACCCTTTCTTGGAAGATTCAGCAAGCAACTGTTCAGAAGAATATAATGTTGATAACGAAGACTACACTGAATTGAATCATGAAGATTTGCAGACTAAAAATTCTGCGGTTAGTGAGGTAATAGAGATTTTAAATGGGACTAGTTCCAATTTAGAATTTTCTAGTTTAGACAATGCTAAAATTTTAAATGATTCAGAATTTGATTGGAACGACTATTTTTCTACTCAAAAAGAATGGTCGCAGTTTGAAAAAGTTCGCAAATCAAATTCCTATGAGATATCAGAATTTAATCCAATTGATAGTGTTACTACTGAATTAAAAAATTTAGAAGAACATCTTTTGTTGCAACTCCAGCTGATGAAGCTTAATCAACAAGACTTACAAATTGCTAAAGAAATTATTGGTAACCTAGATACGAATGGATATCTGGCTTGTAGTCTTGAAGAAATTGCAAATTTTTGTTCAGTTGAACCGCAATTAGTTGAAAAAGTTTTAAAAATTATTCAAGAGCTTGAACCAGCTGGCATTGGAGCTAGAAATTTAAAAGAGTGTTTATCAGTCCAGTTAAAAATGAAAGGTTTACAAAACACTTTGCCCTATCAAATCATTCAAAAACATTTAGAAAAACTAGAATCAAAAAAGTACGATCTGATTGCCAAAGAGGAGGCTTGTTTGTTGGATGAAGTTTATCAAGCTGTCAAACTAGTGCAGTCTTTAGTACCGCGTCCTGGGGATATTTTTAATACCGTGATTGCAGATTATATTGTGCCAGATGTATATGTTCGTAAGCTTGATAATGAATATATAGTTTCAATAAATGATGATGGTATTCCTAAATTACAACTAAATCCTTATTATCGGTCGTTGCTTAATAATTTAAGAAAAACGCGTTATCGTGCAAATACTGTTGGAGCGAATGAAAAAGAATTTTTTCAAAATAAATCTCATTCAGCAATGTGGCTGATAAAAAGTATTCAACAAAGACAAACAACCATTCAAAGAGTTACAGAAAGTATTATGAAGTTTCAAAGAGAATTTTTAGAACATGGTATTTCTGCATTAAAGCCTTTGGTGTTAAAAGATATTGCTGAGGATGTTAATCTGCATGAATCTACGATTAGCCGAGTTACTGCTAACAAGTATGTGCATACTCCGCAGGGTATATTTGAATTAAAATTTTTCTTTTCTTCTGGTTTTAAAAATAATTTAGCTGAGCAGAGCAGTGAAATATCAGCTGAGGTTGTCAAAAATAAAATAAAACAAATAGTTGCTAGTGAAGATCCTAAGAAACCGTTTAGTGACCAAGTTATTGTTGAAACTTTAAAGTCAGAAGGTATTAACATTGCCCGTCGCACTGTTGCCAAATACAGAGAAATGCAAAATATCCTTTCCTCCTCCCGCAGAAAACGAGTAATCTAATCTGGTTACACTGGTATATTTTAAATTATTGAAACTGATATGGTGTTACATTCATTTACATTTAATTATTTGGAACTAGTTATTTAACCTGTTAAGAGGTTAGAATTACGACACATGGAGTATGGAACCAATAAAAATTCCTAGCGATAGGTATATCGAGAGTTGGCAAACTCAACTCTTCGTTTATAAAAATTTACCAATCGGAGCTAGGTATGCCTAAGAAAAGAAAATTATATGTTGAAAATACAGTATTATTTATAAGTTCACGAGTAGAAAAGGACCTTCCTTTTCCTGCATACCCTCTAATAAATTCTGCCTTATTAGGCATACTAGCACGAGCTAAATACTTATATGAGATATCAGTCTGTCACTTTGTGTTTATGCCCAACCACTTTCATCTGCTAGTAGTTGTTAGAAATCCGTCTGATGTTCCTAGTTTTTTAAGAGTTCTCAAGATGGAATCAGCTGCAGTAATAAATCGTATTTGTGGAGTTAGACAAAATACTATTTGGACAGACGGCTTCGATGATCCAATAGTTTTAACCTCCGACAAAGTCATTGATATTATAAAATATATCTATAAAAATCCAGCTATATCTAACTTAGTTAAGTCTATTGAGCAATATCCCGGACTTTCCTCTTGGAGTATGTTTAAGAAAGGCGAAACCTGCCGAGAGTGTATTTGGCTAAGGCGTTCCAAATTTTATAAGATTGAAAATTTAGGTTTAATGACAGATAAGAAGCAAGGAGAAATTATTAATGAGATAGCCGGAGATGATCCCATATTTCATAATTTTGAATTAGAACCTAATGCTTGGACTAAATGTTTTCCTGAATATAACAATGTTAATGTTGAAGAATTGACCAATCGAATTATCAAAGAGATTCAACAAGAAGAGAAAAATCTAAAACATCCTAAAGGTGTAGTTGGAGCTAAAAAATTAAAAACCCAATCCATAAATAAAAAGTTTAAATCGTCTAAATATAGTAAAAGGATGTTTTGTATTAGTTCTAACATTAACTTGCGTAAAACCTATATTACTTATTTCAAATTTGTTACGCAGAAAGCTAAGCAGGCTTACATGGCGATAAAAAATGGAGTATGCAATGTCATATTTCCACCTGGGACTTTTATGCCGGGCGGTTTATTCTTAGAACCTTTGCCGCCAGAGTTATTTTTAGCATAAAAATCTAAGCTAAGATTTAACAATTTATCCATTACAAAACTTACAAAATCCAAATTATACAAGGTTGGTGTTCTAAAATCTTGCAAACCATACAATTTTTAACACTTAAAACGAACAAAATTAGCTAAAACAGATTTGATTAATAGTATATAACAATATATTTACTCGGTTATTGCTTAATTAATTAGCCATATTTTGATAGTTAGAACCATTATGGAAGTAAAATACAATGGAATTGCAAGGGTGAATTAGGATTAACTTTTATGTAACCCGATACTAGAGTCACGCTACTAGAGTCATGTAGCTAGAGTCACGTAGGTAACTAATAGGGAATATTGAGAAAATTTAAGAAACATTAATAAAATCTTTCGTGGCTTGATTATTTTTAGTTATTTTGATATTGGCGATTGGAACTTTTGTTCCAAATTTAATTCATATATATAAAATGTAATTTATTAATTTAAAGGATAAGATTATGAGAAAATTTAAAAATTTATGTAACTCATTCTCTCCCGCATTAGTAGCTGTTTCCTTGGTTATGTTAAATAGCCAAACAGTATATGGTGATGATTGGAGTGGAGATAAACCTGGTGTATGTGGTGGTGAGATTTCTGAAAAATGTGGTACTACCTGTGAGCTTACGGCTGGTTCTATTGTCGCAAAAATCGAAGGCTGCTCCTGTGGAACAGAAGAGTTTGATGATATTAAAGACAATGAATGCCTTTTCTGCAATACAATCAATACATCCAGTAACAAAGGCAAAAAAGGCAAGTGTAACAAGAATGCCTGCAACTTAGGCTGTATCAAAGTAGGAGATTGCCAAGGCGGTGATAAAGAATGTAGTTTCTGCGTGCCACCTGCTAGTGCAGATCCAAAAACTTTTAATGTTAGCGCAGAAGGAACATGCAAAAAAAGCTCTTGCGGAGCCGTATGCGAGAAAGACTCAGATTGTGAAGGCGGATCAGGATCACAGATTTGCAAACGTTGCGTAAAACAAGGAAACCAATATGGAAAATGCGTAGGAACTGTAACACAACTTACCGCCGTTAGAAACGCAAGAGTTACTACAACTGTCAGTAGTTCTGAATCTATTACACAAGCTAAATTAGGTATGGAAGGTAACTCAAAGTGCTTTAGCGCTATAAATCTTCCTACTACTCTATTTACTGAGACACAAGGTTATTGGTCTGGATCTAATGGAGCAGGTACTTTAAATCCTAACCAAAAAAGTAGTAATGACTATAATCAGAAGTATGCTGCTTACATGGGAGTTTGTGCAGGTGGATATAACAATGGAAATTGTACAACTACTTGTGATGTTGCTAAGGTTACCAGTGGTCTTACTGAGGGAGAAAAGGAAACATTGTGCGAAGTTATGAAAGGACTTAATGAGGACGGTTCTGACTACACTACAGCTGTTAATTCTAAAAGTTCATATTTTCTTGATGAAAATTGTAACATTATAACACTATCAGCAGAAGACTTAAAATATCTTGATATTGATATTGCTACTATGTACACTCTTTCACCAATTAGCTTAGTTTGGGATAATGAAAAAATTTCTGCAGCTATTGTTCAATTTCAACTTGGCTTAACTGATTCTAAGAAATACATAATTTGGCAAGGCAGCAAAAGCACACCACTACTTGTTTTTGATCCTGAGAAAAAAGGCTCAATTACTAATGGAAAGCAGCTTTTTGGTGACGTAGCTTTTGGTAAAAAATGGAAAAACGGCTTTGAGGCGTTAGCTTCTCTTGATAAGAACAGCGACAAAAAAGTCAGTGGCGCTGAATTAAAACCTTTATCTTTGTGGTTTGATAAAAACCAAAATGGTATTTCAGAAAAAGGTGAAGTTATTGACTTGCAAGAAGCAGGCGTAACCGAGCTTTATTATGAAATTTCAGGCGACAACGCAATAACTGGATCAATCATCGCCAATAATGGTTATCTCAGAGTTGATAAAAACAAAAAGCAAATTACTGGAAAATTAGTAGATTGGTATAGTGCTGAGTTTGATAGTAAAGCAGAGGCGAAAAAGGTTCTTGATAAACAAAACAAGGATCTTGATAAACTATCTAACGGTAAGGCTAATCCTTTTACTGGCGTTTGGGCTTGGAGCGACAAGAATAATCTTACATCTGAACCTAATGGTATTTTAATTATTAGTAATGATAATGGAAAAATCAGGGGCTTCTCTATTGCAGAGGTTAAATTTGGAAAAAATCCAAAAGGTGTAAAATCTGCTGTAATTAGAACTCCATTGAAAAATATAGTTTATTCAGAAAATGGCTCAAAGAAAGAAATTAAATTTACTCTTGATTTAGATGGAGTTAAAACAAATTCTACTGTTGAGCTTTCTAGTAATGGAAACGCTTTGTATGGTGTTTCTCGTTCTGAAAGATTAGATGAAAATGGAGAAAAAGAATTTGTAAACTATAGCTGGAATGCTAAGCAATTATACGAATAAAATTCTATTTTGGTAATTTTTTAGTTTCTAAATATCTACTACTCCCTATTTTTTGTTACACAGAAAACGCAGAGGGTAGTAGATATTCTTAGCATATGGCTACTAAATAGTTATAAATAATTACCAAATAGATTTTTGCTTATAATGCGCTATCTCAAATCGTTACTGCCTTTACTAATTTGTTTTATCTCTGGCTTTATCATAGCTTCTCCCCTTCAAATAAGTGACTTTAAATTTTTTAATAAATTTTCCCCTCAAATTAAAACAGAAGTTGCATTGCCATATGTAATTTTAACAGTTCCTCAAAATCCTCCAGCTAAATTTATTATCGAAGGCGAAATCAGATGTTTGGGGTTATGTCTAGTTAATACTTTTAGAGTTCGGACTTTTGGAACAATTACTGCGTTTTCCATTAACGGCGAACCTATCAACTTAAATACTGAAAATGATTTTAATCCTTATCATAACCAGCATGGTATTAAAATTGATTTGTCAGCTTACTTAGCTCATGGCAAAAACAAATTGCGCCTAGAAATTCTTAATGACAATCACATTTTTGGCTTAGGTCTTTATCCTTTCTGGTTAAGCCCGGCATATGGTTTAGCTATAATAATTTTTCTATTGTCTTTTACTGCACTGCTTAAAAATAATTTTAATAAGCCCCTCGTTCACACTAAAAAACAATTAATCCCAGCTGCCTTATTTTTTGCGACTAGTATTGGCTATGCTTTAATAATTTTTGGACAAAGAATACTATACGAACTTTCAGGCGCTTTTTCTGTTGACAGTTCAGTTTATTTAGCTGTGGGACGCGGCATAACCAACGGGCTGTCTTTATATAAAGATTTATTTGAAATTAAGCCACCAGGAATTTTTATCCTAAGCGCACTCTCTTTTTGGCTTTTGGATTCCCCATTTTTAATGAACCTACTTCAAGCCGCTGTTTTAATTGGGATAGCGCTAATTCCTATAGTGGCTTATTTTTTATTTACCACCACAGCTTACAGCCTTAGCAAATTCGCCTTTGCTGCTTTGTCTGGCTTATTATTATCCTTGTATAGCGCCTATAACGCTGGCGAAGTTCAAATTGAATCATTTGGAGCAGTATTTAGTTGCATCGCAATTTTAGCTCTTGGTAGCCCATATTTTTTAGCAAACAAAAAGACGCACCTAACTATTGTAGCCTTGGGGATGTTGTGTGCTTGTGGTCTAAAAGAGCCTTTTTTATTGCCAATTTTCGGTGCCTCAATTCTTTTCTGCTCAAATTTTAAAGATTGGGTCTTGAAATTTTTTTACCCCTTATTACTTGCTGCTAGCGCCGGAATAATTTTACTCCTGCTTTTCGGTTGGTTTGATGGTTTTATGCAGTATTTACAATTTATGTTTTCGACCCACATTTTAAGACATGGCTCGCCTTTGCAACGCGGCTTAGATATTTATCGCCTTTGGGACGATCTAAATAAATTTTCATCTGGTCTATCTTTTGCAATCAGTTTGTCTTTATTAGTTCAGCTTTTTTCTAGAAAAATTCCACTGTTTGCGTTAGCTCTCTTTTGCGCCTCGCTAGCTGTTGGTCTAGGTGGAGAATATTTTGATCATCATTTTGTTTTTGCAGTGCCGTTTTATATGAGTTTATTTTTACTTATTTTAAAACATTGGAGCGGAAAAAATATCCATGGAAATAACACCATACAAAAATCAGGGGCTGCCGTTTTGTTTTTTTTGCTGCTCGCCACCATGAATTTACCTGATTTTAAGCTTGAACAAAAATTATCGAGTATTCATCACGATACAAAGTTGACACTTGCCGAAGCCAAGTATTTAGACGCGGTACTGGATAGAACTAAAATTGAGCGCTATGCTTTTTTAGGGGCAAATGGTATTCAAATCTATGCTTGGACTAAACATTCTCCGCAAGGACCACATTTTGTTCAAGTCGAGGAATGGGTTAATACTATGCCAACTTTGCAAGCTTCTATTTTAAATAATTTATTGCAAGCCCAGGTGATTGTAGTTGATAGAATTACAGATAATCTCAAATTTCCGGCGCGCAGAATTATAAATGAATTTTTTACCGAAGAGCCGTGGCTTGCAGTTAGCGATATTGAACGCCAAGCCAAATTTTATCAAATATATTTTAGAAAAGGTGAATAATTGTTAATTCTTAGTAGCTTATTCTAGCTGACAATGCTAAACCCTGCCTCGCGTCGTCTCGCAAATCGTAAGCTTACTATAATAATCGAATTTATATGAATGAGTTAACACAAAAATACAGCGCCATAAAAAAAGAATGTCAGCGGACTATCTTAAACTTACATAAACGAGCTAATGCGGGACATATCGCAACTTCTCTTTCGTGTTTAGATATTTGCATTTGGTTGTTTTTTGAAAAAATGCGCGCCGAAGATAAATGCATTCTTTCCAAAGGTCACGGTGCATCTGCTTTTTATACAGTTCTTGCCAAAAGTGGTAGGCTTGCCGAAAGCATGCTGGAGTTATTTTATTCTAATGGAACAGTCTTAGCTGCACACCCGCCTTGTAATAGCCAGCTGGCAGCTATTCCCTTTGGCACAGGCAGTTTAGGTCACGGCTTGTCTCTAGCTGCTGGGCTAGCTTTTTCACAGAGATATACTAATAAAGCCTTTCATGTTTATTGTATTCTTTCTGATGGAGATTTAAATGAGGGTAGCACTTGGGAAGCTATGCTTTTTGCTGCACAACATCAACTTACAAATTTAACTATAGTAGTGGACTATAATAGATTACAAGCTTGCGGTCGCACAGAAGATATTATCAGTTTAGAGCCACTGACAGATAAATTTCGGAGCTTTAGATTTGAGGTTGCAATTAGTGAAGCTGGAAATAATCTAGATAGCTTGGAAAAGGCGCACCACGACTTAGTGCAGTTGGATAGTAAAAAACCACGCTGTATTATTGCGTACACTACTAAAGGTTCTGGCATTTCATTTATGGAGAATAAATTTGAGTGGCATTATTTAGCGCTAAACGACGAAGAGTTTAAGCAAGCCCTATTAGAGATAGGTTAACAGTTTTTAAACATTATGATATTATGCGTAAAGAATTTGCAACAACTATAGAAAATATCGGTCTGAGCAAAGAAAATTTAATTTTTCTGACAGGTGATCTGGGATTTATGGCTTTAGAAAAAGTCAGCGAAGTTTTGGGTAAACGTTTTGTTAATGTAGGAGTAAGTGAACAAAATATGCTAACTTTGGCTGCTGCAATGGCTGCTGAAGGCTTGCAAGTTATCTGCTACAGCATTGCTCCATTTATTGTGTTTCGTCCTACCGAACAAATTCGGCTGGATATTTGTTTGCATAACAAAAATGTTAAAATTGTTGGGAATGGCGGTGGTTATGGCTATGGTATAATGGGGGCGACCCACCATGCGCTTGAAGATCTGGCTGTGCTTTCTGCGTTTCAAAATCTGCGCTGTTATATTCCTGTTTGCAATGAAGATGTAGAACAGGCAGTTAACTCCATGCTGGCGCATGAATTCCCGTCATATTTAAGACTTGGGGTGGGAAGGTTGCCAGCAGACTGGATCTTGCCTGCATTTTCTCCAATCAGAAATTTAAAAAAAGGAGATGGTCTAACAATTATCGGTATGGGACCTGTGCTGTTAAATGTTGCAGAAGCGACTAGTAAAATTGGCGATATTTTTGCCGTCTCGGAGCTGCCCTTACTAAGTCTAACTGCTGAGCTAAAAGAAAGTATTCAGCGCACTGGCAAACTACTGGTTATAGAAGAGCATGTTCAAAGAGGCGGATTAGGAGAACATTTAGCTTGGCAATTATTGCAAGCTGGAATTAAGTGTTGTTTGGTTCACTGCTTTGCTAAGGGCTATCCAAATGGACTTTATGGTTCACAAAAATATCATCAGCAACAGTCGGGGTTAGACCCTAATTCGTTAAGAGAAACTATAGAGAGTCTCTAAAAATTCCTGACTAAAGCTACATTGTAGTCAGAAATTTTTAGAGGCTCCTTAAATTATTAGAAATACCTTATTATTAAAATAAGTAATGAATCATGAATAAAGAAATACTTTATAAAAATATTTGGAGTTCAGAGACAATTGCTGAGGCGCAGCAAATGTCAGGTCCTATTTTGATCGTGGGTGTATCTGGCTTTATTGGGGCGGCTCTTTATTATACTTTGTCTTCATTGCGTCCCGACGTTTATGGCTGTAGCCGCAATCCATTTCAAAGTTGGCGACTGATCGATGCAAAGCCTGAATCACTAATTACTTGCGACATTAGTGATTTTAATTCTGTTCGCCAAGTCATTGAAAAATTTAAACCGCAGACAGTTATAAATTTAGCTGCTTATGGCGCCTATTCAAGACAAGTTGATACTGAAAAAATTCATCAAATAAATTATATTGGAACACTTAATCTTTTGCGCATGTTAGCCGAGGTTGGTTGTGTTGCATATATTCAAACGGGCAGTTCTTCCGAATACGGAATAAATTGTAGCGCTCCCAAAGAAACTGATATTACTATTCCAAATAGTGATTACGCAACTAGCAAGCTAGCGGCGTCGAACTTGATTACATATTATGGCAAAGTTTTAAATTTTCCTTGTGTCAATTTACGTCTTTATTCGATTTATGGCCCCTGGGAAGCTAAAGATCGCCTGATCCCTGCACTAATTCAAGCTGGGCTAAAGGGCGATTATCCAAATTTTGTAGATAAAAATATTGCTCGTGATTTTGTTTATATTGATGATTGCACAGCAGCTATTGTCCGCGCTTCGTCTTCAATTTGTTACTCTAATCCGGGCATATCTATTAATATAGCCTCAGGTAAAAAGACAACTTTAGAAGAATTAGCTTTGCTGGCTAAAGATATTTTTAAAATTGAAAAAGATCCTGTTTTTGGCAAGATGACTAACAAAAAATGGGATTTACAAAACTGGTATGGCAATCCTCAACTTGCCAAAGATTTAATGAATTGGCAGACGCAAACAGACTTGGCTGATGGATTGAAATCATATTTTGAATGGCAGCGTGCAGCTAGCACGACTCAGCAGTTTGTAGTTATCCCGAAAAAAGAGCAAAAAATTTCGGTAATTATTGCGTGTTATCGTGATGCTCAAGCTATTCCAATTATACATCAACGGCTTACAGAAGTTTTAAGCCAAACTGGATATGATTATGAAATTATTTTTGTTAATGACGCTAGCCCGGCAAATGATGAAAAAGTAATTAGTTTACTTTGTCGTAAAGATAGCCATGTTATTGGTATTTCACATTCGCGAAATTTTGGTTCGCAGTCAGCTTTTATTAGCGGTATGGAAATTGCGAGTGGCGACGCAGTCGTGTTAATGGATGGTGATGGGCAAGACCCGCCGGAGCTTATTGCGCGTTTTATAGAACATTGGGAAAAAGGTTATGACGTTATTTATGGACGGCGCGTCAAACGCGAAGCACCGCTGTATATGCAGTTTTTTTATAAATTGTTTTATCGTCTTTTTCACTATCTAGCTGAAATACAAGTGCCAGTTGATGCTGGTGATTTTTCGCTTATGGATAAAAAGGTTGTTACTCATTTATTGAGTTTTGCGGAAACCGATATTTTCTTGCGAGGGCTAAGAGCTTGGGTTGGCTTTCAACAGATCGGGGTGGATTATATTCGTCCGGAGCGACTTTTTGGTGTCAGCACGAATAATTTTATGAAAAATATTTGGTGGGCTAAAAAAGGAATATTTTCATTTTCGACTAAGCCGCTTGTCTATATACAAGTGTTGGGCGTGATGATGTTTTTGTTCACGTTTTTTTTAGGCTTGTATTATTTGATTAATTATTATCTTAATCCTGAAGAGCCGCATGTTCAGGGGGTCATGACAATTGTCATGTTATTGTTGGGGATTGGTAGCGTTCTAATTATTTCGGTGAGTATTATTGGCGATTATATTGGAAAGATAATTGAAGAAGTAAAAGCTCGTCCTAAGTTTATTCGCAATAAATTATTAATTAACGGCAACGAATACCAAAACGAACAGGAGATAAATAAAATAATAGAACGACGCAAAAGAAAGTTTTAAGAAATTATCATTTATGAAAGAGAATTTTTGTCCAATATCACACGAGCCACCAAAAGATTTTTTTAGTTATTTTAAATTTTATGGGCGTATGTTTTTTGATTTTCAGACGCTTACAATTTTTCGGCATTTAAAAGCGATTTTACCTTTTTATACGGGCAAGGTTTTAGATATTGGATGTGGGAATAGTCCGTTTCGTTTTTTAATCCATCCTAGCCAGGCCGAATATCTTGGGGTGGATATAAAAGCTGCCAGCAATTTTGGTTACCAAAATCAGGCCAAAATAGAATTTGACGGAGAAAATCTGCCTTTTCTGGATGGTAGTATTGAGAATATTATCTTTACCGAAGTTTTGGAGCATTTAGAAAATCCAGAAAATCTTATTGCTGAGATGTATCGTGTGTTAAAAGCTGGCGGCAAGGCTGTGGTAACTATCCCGTTTTCTGCGCGTGTGCATTATATTCCAAATGATTATTGCCGTTATACACCATATAAATTGCAAAAATTATTTTCTGCGTTTTCTGAGATTGAAATACTAAATCGTGGAACTGATATTAATAGTATTATCGCTAAGCTGATAGTTATGTGTTTTGGATTAATTATACCGCTTTATTTTGGGCAAAATAAAGCTGCGCTAGAGCAGGAAAGGAAATTGTCGCTGTCATTCTATTCTTATTTGAGTAGGTTTTTGTTATTTATTATAATTCTGCCGTTTGTTTTGTTAATTACAGTTATTGGACATTTAGAGTTATTATTTAAACTTGGCTCAGACAATGATCCGCTAGGTTATACAATAATTTTAAAGAAATAAGATTTTATGGCAAACATAATTGATGACCTAGGATATAATCAAATTTTTAAAGCGTCTTTGGCAATGGAAGTTAGAACACGGCGTCGAGCGGCGGCAATTGTCTCGCAAATGCAAGGTGAAAATTTAAATGTTTTAGAAATTGGATGTGGGAGTGGAGAGTTGTCGTTTTTTATTTCAGATATGCTTGGAGAAGCGGCTAAAGTTATTGGTATTGATATTTGTGAATCTTTTATTTTAAAGGCACAAAAAAAGTATCAGTTACCAAATCTTGATTTTATGGTTTTTGATTTTAAGCAGGCAAAACAAATTGGCAAGCAAAAGTTTGATTATGTGGTTGGTAACGGTATGTTGCATCACTTTTATTATGAGTTAGATGAGGCATTAGCAAATATTAAGTGGCTGTTAAAGCCGGGAGGCAAAATAATTTTTTTTGAGCCTAATTTACTTAATCCTTATTGTTATTTAATTTTTAATACTACGCAGTGGATGCGTCATTTGGCAAAACTTGATCCGAATGAAATGGCATTCTCTAAAAAATTTATAAATAAGCATTTAACTTCCGCTGACTTTAAGAATATTCGCATAGCCTATCGAGACTTTTTATTACCTAATACGCCAGCTATTTTAATTAAACCTCTTTGTTTTATTGGCGCCATACTCGAAAAAATCCCCTTCCTTAATTGCCTTTCCCAGTCACTTCTAGTCTCGGGGGCATCCAAGCATTAGGTTCTAATTCAAAAGTGTGAGATATAGGTTTATCTTAGTCATAAGTTAGCTCAGATTGGTAAATTTTGATAAAACAAGAGATGAAGGTTATAAACTCGCGCTATACATATCAGGGAGAATTTTTATTCTTTTATATTCTCACACTCGCTAATATAATAAACATACCTGTTATATACCAGTACAGTTATATCCCAAAGGGGGTTATCGATATCGATTGTGATTTGTTTTATTTACTGTAAAAAGTTCGTAAATCTAACAACTCTTGAACATCATCTTTTGAAAAATCAGGATCTTCTTTGATAATCTCGATTAGCAAATCAAAATCATGTAGTTTTTTAGCATTAAGAAACGAGTAAGCTGTAGCAAAATAATTTCTAATTTTATCTTCAACCGGATCACCTGTGCTTTGGCGAGGCAAGAACTTGTCTAATTCTTCAATCGCTTCTTCATTATCAGAATTATTAGGCTCGCTATCCTGAACTATAACTGCCTCCTTTTCTTCGACTACTACCTTACTAGTGAAATTCTTAAGCGCGTTGGAAACAAATTTGCGTTCCTGATAATCTTCACCAGACGTAGTAGATACAAACTCATCAACAACAGTATTTTGATTATCCTCATCATCTCCACCATTAGCTTTACTCGCAGCTAATCTTCCCGACTTAACCATTTCATCTAAATAGTTTAAGATAGCAGGAATATTAGTAGCTTTGGATTCTACATACGCATCAAAAAAATTCTCAATTGAAACTTCCCGCTTAATTAATTCACGCGCCAACTCCACAACTACTGGGAAATTACTTTTGTTTGCTGTTTCAAATGCAGTCCACCAAGACTGCGCATCTTCCCGCATTCCTGAATCCCAACCTAAAATCTTTTTATATTCAGAATAAATGTGATTATCAATGGAAGCTAAAATTTCTTGAACATCACTTAGTCCTGTCGTAGCATAAATCGTGTAAAATTCATTAATCTTTACAAAACGCTTTCTTAATTCATGAGCAAAATTTAGGACAGCAGTTAAGTTATGCGCATTTGCCCGTTCAAAACTCATCCACCACTCTTTAGCCAGCGGATCAATCTCATCCCAACCAATTAGCGGTTTCACATTTTCTAACGCCTCTTTAACTTGGTCTGGCGTTAAATTAAAAATATTTTCAAAACCAGCAGCAGCCACTTCCTCATCCTGTCCTTCCTCATGTTTAATCACTGGCTCTGGCAGCTTTTCTTCATAATTCAAAGGCTCTTCACGAGGTAGAAAGTTTTCTTTCATGCCCGCCAAAAAACGCTTGTTAATTTCAGGAACTTTATAATACGGAACTAAATGCCCTTGAAACGGTTGAGTATTCGGCATAAAAAAAGTTACGCGATTATCAGACGGCTTACCGATTTCATCTGGCGTCAATACAGCTCTCTGCTGAACTTGTTCCTGCATATTATCATTACGATGCGCAAAATAATCGACCAACCTCTTATTACGTCCTTTAGAAACAACATTAAAACGCACTGTCATTGTGCCAGTCTCTTTGGAGGCCCATTCTGAATCCTGGAAATCCAACGGCGGCATGAAAATTTTCGTGCTAAAACCAGACAGCACAGAATCCGCATCCTTATCATAACAAGCACGAATCTGCGCGATCGACTGAATTGCTGCTACAATACTTACGTTTCGTGAACGTAATGTATTAAGCTTAACATGAATATCTGGTAAGCGACCTAACGCACTGGCAAACTCGTCAATTACTAATCCAACTGGACGAGGCAGTGTTTGCTTTGGACAACTTTCAGCTCGTTTGGTCAAGAAACGCAGTAGTTCAACCACGATCACGTTTGCCATCGGGCGTAGCATTTCAATTTCAGATTCTCTAAATTCTACAATAAACAAGGTAGGCTCTTGAATTATGCATTCAATATCAAACTCGTTAACAGAAGTCGTAGCACGAATCGCTTTTAAATCCCAAGCTGAAAGCCGCATGCCCAACTCTGACATAATTGTATCGGCATTCTGCGAGCCAGAGCGCGCTAGTTCTACGAAAGTTCTAGAATTTCGGATCGCGACAGGATGAGCTTCTAACCAATCGCAAAGCCCTTGCATACCAGAATGTACAAGCTCATGCACCCGCGGCATAGACAATATTTCACCGGAATCGTCGAGCAAGCCGCACATAACAGCGTTTAAAACCTGCAAAGCATTATTTCTAAAAAACGGGCTATCTGACTTTGAATTAGGATTATCCGTTGCCATGATAATTGTGTTAGCAATTAACTTAGCGTCGGTATCAGATTCTATTTTGCCAATAATATTCCAACTTAAACTACGTCCTGTATCAAGTGGATTAAAAAGAATAATACGTTTTTCAGGATTGTATTTGCGAGTTAGTCCTGCGAGTTTATCCCACATTTCTGGCTTAGAATCGATGATGATTGTCGAGCGGCTTTTGTTGAGGCAGTCGCTGTAAAGCACTGGCAAAATCATTTTGGTTGTTTTACCACCACCAGTTTTGGAAAGGATTAGTAAGTGTCGGTTGCGCTCCTCACGTGGAATAATTAGCTTGCCTTCTTTAATAGCAATGCCTTCGCTACCTTGTAAATCTTTAACTGTAAGAAAAGTATCGTCAGCATCTTCTTCATCACACCAAGAGAGAATAACTTTGCGTTTTGCTAAATCACCAGAGCCAAGTTCGTTGGATCGAGAACGAGAGGGGCGACCATTATGGGATTTGTTTTTGCCGAGTTTTCTGGTGTCGAGCCACCACCCCTTAAATATAACAATGAAAACGATTATAGTGAATGCCGCAACCCCCATAATAAATGCATCGTCTCTGTTAAAAAGAGTAGTCGGGTGGGGTCGGCTACCGTAATCGCGAACTGTGCCACGCAGCGCCAATAACATTGGTGATTCCAAAATGCTTGTTAGTGTATTGTAACAACCTGAAAATAAATTAGAGAACATATAACCTGCATCCAAAATTTTATAATTCTAAATAACCTTCCAATTTTAGTTTGTAATTAATCTGGGTTGAACTTCTTATCTTTTCATTATTGTATCTAGTTTTTTTCTTAACTCAGATTTTTCGCGTTCTGTATCAACAATCTTAATTGTTCCATTCTGTATCATCTTAAACATTTGTGAAATCAGCCCGCTTTCTTCCTCATCTATCGTCCCATCTGTCTGCATAACATTAAAAAAATTGTCATATTCGTCTCTGGTAATAACACCATCTTCGACTATTTCGTTGAATATATCTGTAATTTTACTCATAATCTCCTTAACTTATTAATATTTTTATTATTCTAATCCTGCTTAGTCGTTCTCAACAATACGATACCTCTAATAAAATTAAAGAACCAAGGAAAAACATGTAACATAGAAACTAGCTTGTCATACATCAGTGCCGGTATATTGCGGCTACTTACTGTATTTTGCCTACAACCACCTTTTATCTTGTTGGTAGTGTTTTTTTGACTACCGCCTTCTAAGCCAGGAGTTTTGAGTTGAGCTAGATGATTTTTTATTTCCATTGCGAATAAATCCCCTCGCTCTTCTTCAATTTTTTCATCCTCGTCTTCTTCTATGCCAGCAAACTTTCGTTGAGTGGCTTTGCTTATATATGGAACTAACTTTTCTGCAAAATATTTTTTGTGTAAATTTCCTTGATTTACGCCATCAAGCAAACCTTTTTGTTCTAAATTCGACGCATAAACCAAATTTGCGTTGTTTAAGTCAGTTTGCTGAATATTCATCTGTTGTGCTTGTATTTTTTGGATATTCGCTACATCGATAACATTTTCAATGTTTTTTAACATAGCTGAATTAGAAAGTTGGATTTGATTTTGTCCGACCTTTGGCAATTCAAGACTATTACCATTAGCAGTCTTATTTTCTGCAGTTAGTTGTGGATTTGTCTTTTGTTCAATTTCGGACATATATTAAAATACTTTTAAGCATTTAGAATAAATTATTACCTTAATTTCTATTATGCAGTTTTTTCTAAATCAGTTGACTTTTTAACAATAAAAAATCTAATAAATTTAGGCAGTAATTCGTAACATAGTATAATAATTGTGAATATATCAATTTTCGATTGAGTTTGATTGATATTGTGAGTTTCTGCAAAAATGACATTTAATCTTAGATTTATATAATAAATTCATTACATTATGCTTATTATATTGGAATTTATTTTTGTGAAAACCTGCCGCCGTTTTCTTTTAGAAGGAATCCGATAAATTATGAGCGTTGGAAAAAAGTTTTTACGCCACTAGAACAACGAACAAGTAATTTCATCCTCGCATACCAATACAAACTTTCAGGTTTAAAATCTCGCAATTTCAGCCAACCGACAGAATCTAAAAATCTTAATTGTTCTAACAACGCATGTTCTAAATCCTGTCTAAGATTCTTATCGGCACGACAAAGTTTTATTGTCTTTAAAAATTTCTTAACTTGATATTTTGCCTGACCAAAAATTAATACGCGTGCTATGTAGTTTTGAGTTTTTTTATCTGCATTTTTGAAAACATCATAAATTTTTTTAACCCCTATCAAATGGTCATTAAAATGCTCCGCTGTATATATTTCGCTCATAATAGATTGCTGGCGTTGTGTATAACTATATAATTTTTCTTCCAAAATT
The DNA here is from genome assembly GCA_031278395.1 of Deltaproteobacteria bacterium. Taxonomy (GTDB): domain Bacteria; phylum Bdellovibrionota_C; class UBA2361; order SZUA-149; family JAITKM01; genus JAITKM01. The sequence continues at coordinate 21,416 of JAITKM010000024.1, forward strand.
GCGGTCGTAGGATTTTTGGATAAAACTTCGGCTATATATGGCGTGTCTTCAAAACGGATTTTCGGAATAAAAGAAATATTAGCGAGTATTTCACGTTTAAATAATTTTCCCCAAGCGGTAATGTCAATTTTAAATTGACCGTCTTTTGTTTTAAGAGAAAATAGTGGTGACGATGTAACGTTGACTCTGATTTTTGAAATGTCGTCAAAATGTTTAAAATGAGGGGAAGATACTAAATGATCATTGTCAAAATGTTTTTTACCTTTGAACACTACCAGCTCTACATCTTTTAGTTTTGCAAAGTGGGCAGCAATTTCTAATGTTTGAGGATGAAGCACGTCATCTGAATCCAGATATAAAATATATTTTCCTTTTGCGGCAAGCACGCCATTATTTCGCGCAACAGACAACCCTTGATTTTCTTGTGCGACAACTTTTATCCGCACGTCGCGTTGTTCATAATCAGCAAGAATGACTGCTGAATTATCTGGCGAACCATCGTTGACACAGACAATTTCAAAATCAGAAAATGTTTGCGCGAGCACGCTATCAAGACAACGCGCCAAATATTTTTCGGTCTTGTAAACAGGAATAATGATTGAAATCGAAGGAAGGCTTTCTTTATCTAATCTATTTGTCATAAAATACCCATAATATAACAAGCTCCGTCCCTAAACTAACTATTCATTTTTTCCAGACTTTTTTGATTCTGGTTCTCTAGTCTAACTTCTCAATGTCTACACTCACTGATATTAGATTACTTTATAACTACACAATCACTCCGCCGCAGAGGACTAAATCATCACGATAAAAGACTGCGGATTGACCAGGCGTGATAGAACGCTGCGGCTCGGATAACTCGCATAAAATTTTAGCTCCACCCTCTTCAATTGTGATTTTCGCTGGCTTTGGAATTTGCGCAGAACGAACTTTCACTAAAACATCCAGTTGGCAGACTTTTTCCACAACATCTAACGCCCCACTAACAACACTTTCAACCTCGAAACTAGTTTTTAAACTTTCACTTTCATAACCCAATACCACCTCATTACGACTAACATCTATATCTACCACGTACAATGGACTCTCTGCCGACACTCCTAAACCTTTTCTCTGCCCAATTGTATAATACCAAAACCCATTATGCTCTCCTAACACCTTGCCATGCGTATCTACTATTTTACCCTTGCGATCCGGCTCGCCCAACAACTCCGCATAATCCCCACCATAAAAATCTTGACTTTCTTTCTTCTCACTAACCGGCAAACCCGCAGAACGCGCCAGCTCACGAACTTCCCGCTTAGTATAAGCTCCCAATGGAAACATTAAATTTGATAATTGCTCCTGCGATAAACGATATATAAAATATGACTGATCCTTCTTGGGGTCTCCCCCGCGCTTAATCGCATAACGCCCATTATGCTGCACAATCTGCGCATAATGTCCTGTTGCAAACTTATCAAACCTAATCCCCTGCCTAGCACTTCCTTGCAACAACGCCCCAAACTTAATCAAACTATTACAACGCACACAAGGATTAGGCGTTCGTCCACTCAGGTATTCCTGTTTGAAATTTTCTAATACCAATTTTTTATATTCTTCTTTACAATCAATGATGTAAAACGGAATATCTAAAAACTTCGCAACATCTTCTGCCTCTCGAATATGCGTCGCTTCATCCGCACTTAAGCAAGAATCAGCTTTTGCATTAAGTTTAAGCCCCGGATCAAGAATCGCCATTGTTACCCCAACTACTTCATGACCAGCCTCTTTTAAAATATACGCCGCAGTGGCAGAATCAACTCCCCCACTTAAGCCAACCAGAATTTTCATTTTTTTAATTTAGCTAACAGGAGATGATCAAAACATATCCATTCAAACATTTCACTGACATGCTTAGAATTAATGCTACTAACCATATCAGAAACTTCTATAGAATCCGAGTGAACAGTGTTTTTTGATGTGTTCATAAAAAATATTTTAATATTTATGTAAATAATTGTAAGATTTGCAGTCCATCTGTCTACTTTATTGCGGTGCGGTATATCTCATTTAAAATAAAAAAGTAAAGGAGGTTTCCCAAATAAAAGGTATTTATCCTGAATAATGAATACATATTTTAAAAATGGGAAGCTAACTATCAGAAGGAATTATTAGAAATGTGGCATGAGCAGAAGATAAAAAAAATACAATGTCAAACCACTTCTTAGAAAAGTTGAAACTTTTAAACCCCTTTCTTATATCTATAAATTATTTGAACAAGTTCAGGTTGATCCATCATGCAATTATTTGGAATAACGAAATTGACTTTGCTAGTGAAGAGCTTTCTTACAATGGTAAGAATATTAAACTTAAATAGTACCTTAAACTTTTTTTGGTATGCACTGTTGCATAAAAGATTAAAACTTCTAAAGCTCCCCGCCTAAGATAAGAAATTTAATCATACATAATAACTCTGAATAAATAAAAAAATATTATCAAACTTGCTTGACAAACAACTAGTTACACAATATTGCTTCAAACCGTTTAAACCTTGTTTAAATAAAAGTTAAAGGCTTTGCTGTTTAAGCTATTTATTATTTTATCACCTTACATAATCTGGAGGCTTTGAGAATGAGTTCATCAGCAAGAGTTCGACTTGGTAATGTCGAAGATGATTGTATGTCAATCGCAGTAAAAAATATTAAACCTGAAAGAAATTTATTATCTGCTGTTTTATCGAGAGCAATTTTAGATGCGTTCGGTTCAGCGCAATGTGATAAACACATTGTAAGAAGTGCAAGACAGTGGTTATTCGGACCACTAACGCCCCTCAAGGCTTTTAGCTTTGCTTGGGTTTCCAAACATCTGGACTTAGACCCCATAACCTTGCAAGCATCCTTAAAAAGTTTTGAGCAAGATCCAGATACTTTACAAGAACGACTTAGTTTATTGAGATGACGACTCAATTTCTCTGTGTCTTATTATTCATATTGCTGGGGACTAGTTTGGTGTTGGTGGCATTTGTAGTCAGTGCGTTAATTCGTAGAAAATCCAAACAATCTCAGAAAAAAAATGCAATTTATGAATGTGGCGAGCCAACAATTGGTTCGCCTTGGGTGCGTTATGATAGCCGTTTTTATAATGTAGCTTTGGTCTTTTTACTTTTCGATGTTGAAATAGTTTTATTGTTGCCCTTTGTGATGCTTTTTAATAAACAAGCTCAAACTGGCAATGGTATTAATTTACTTTATACTTTGTTGTTTTTTTTCTTTCTCTTAGCTCTGGGGTTAGCCTACGAATGGGTTAATGGCAATTTAGATTGGAATGAAAAAAAATAATTAGAATAAACAAAAATGGATAGTAATAAAGCAAAAAATCTTGAACAAATCCTTGAATCTTCCATTAAAGACCCGAAAGATTTGACGCGCTACTTGTATTATAGAAAAAAATTAAAAGAAGAAGGTTTGTCTGATTTTATCTCTATCCTTCCGCTAGGAGCAGCAATTAACTGGGCAAGAGCTAACTCTGTTTGGCCCCTAACTTTTGGAATTGCCTGTTGCGCAATTGAGATGATGGCAGTTGGAGCTAGCAAGTTCGACCTTGATCGCTTTGGTTCTGGCGTTTTTAGAGCTACTCCGCGTCAGACAGACCTAATGATTGTGGCTGGTACTGTAACTTACAAACTAGCTCCGCGTATTAAAAAACTTTATGAACAAATGCCTAGCCCAAAATATGTGATTGCTATGGGTGCCTGCGCTTCTAGTGGCGGACCTTATACGCAACTAGGATACCAAGTTATCAAGGGCGTTGATAAAATAATTCCAGTTGATGTTTATATTCCAGGTTGTCCACCACGTCCTGAAGCCTTGATCGACGCAGTCTTGCTCTTACAAGATAAAATTTCAAAAACTATCCCACAACAGGAGGCTATATGAATTACGAATTGATATCCTCTAAGTTAAATGAAAAATTTAGCACTAACCAAAATCAACTCAACACTTCCACCGCTGGTGACCCCTATTTTTTAATTAACAAAGAACAACTCCTGCCAATCTGCCAATATTTAAAAGAAAATGAGGAGTTATGGTTTAACTTTCTTAAGCTGATTACAGCCGTTGACCAAGGAGACAAATTTTCATCTGTATATCACTTGTATTCTTACAAATACGAGTTTGGTATTACGTTAAAAGTTGATTTAGAAAAAACTAATCCTGTCGTGGACTCACTCTGTGGTTTATATAAAGCCGCTAACTGGCTAGAACGAGAGTGTTACGACTTAATGGGAATAATTTACAAGGGACACCCAGATTTGCGAAGGATTTTACTGCCACTAGACTGGCAAGGCTATCCTCTACGCAAGGATTATGTTGCACCAACTGAATATAATGGAATTGATAATACATAAAGCTCAACTCCTAGAAGAGGAGGGGAGGCATTTTTTGCTACGTAAAAAATACGAGGTGGTAGAACGTTTATTTTTTATACAACAACGCCACTTGAATATATAACTTATTATGCAAACCGATTCACTTCATACCGAAGAACTACTAGTTAATATGGGTCCGCAACATCCATCAACACATGGTGTTTTGCGACTGGTAGTTAAAACTGACGGTGAAAGCGTTCAAGAAACTTTGCCACTAATTGGTTTCTTACATCGTAGTTTTGAAAAAATTGCCGAAACTTTAACCTACAAGCAAGTAGTTCCCTACACTGATCGCTTGGACTATCTTTCGTCCATGAATAATTCGCTGGCTTATTGTCTAGCTATTGAAAAACTTGCGAATCTTGAAGTTCCAGAACGCGCCTCAATTTTGCGCGTGATTACTGCAGAGTTAAATCGAATTGCTTCTCACTTACTAGCCTTTGGTTCTTACGCCCTAGATTTAGGAGCATATACTCCGTTTTTATATAGTTTTCGCGAAAGGGAGTTAATTTTATCGATTTTTGAAAAAATTAGTGGCGGACGTCTACTCTATCATTACAATCGTATTGGTGGTGTAGCGCGTGACATTAACATCGACATCATTAGTGAAATCGGACAATTCATTGACATCATGCGTAAAAAGCTAAACGAGTATAATGAATTGGTTACTGAAAATTTGATTTTCATTAAACGAACTGCAAACATTGGTTTAATTTCGATGAGCGATGCTATTAACTATGGAGTAACTGGACCTTGTTTGCGAGCCAGTGGATTAAAATATGACCTTAGAAAAGTTCATCCGTATTCACTTTACGAAAAATTTAATTTCGATGTCCCGATTGGGCAAGGCTTAAAAGGACAAATTGGTGATTGTTTTGATAGATACTGGGTTCGGCTTAAGGAGATTGAAGAAAGTTTAAAAATTGTTGAGCAAGCTCTGGATTTGCTGCGCGAAGGCGAGATTCGCACGAAAATATCAGCAAATTTAAAACTTCCAGCAGGCGAAGTTTATGTCCCGTGCGAAAATCCGCGTGGTGAATTGGGTTTTTATATTATTTCAGACGGCAAGCCGAATGCTTTGCGGGTTAAGGTGCGTGCTCCATCGTTTTGCAATCTTAGTATTTTGGATCCGACGTGCCGAAATACTTTATTTGCCGACGTCGTCTCGATAGTTGGTTCGATAGATATTGTATTAGGGGAGGTTGATAGATGAACGAACTATTTAATCTATTAACTAACAAGGCGACCAATGACTTCCTGCCAATCTTTAATTCTAGTTCTAGTATTCTAATCTTAATTGGCTTATTTTTAATTTCTGGTTTGATAATTTTTACGTTGATGGCGCTAACGGCGATGGCTGGAACATATGCCGAGCGTAAAATCAGCGCTAATATTCAGGGGCGCATTGGACCAAACCGTGTTGGTTGGCGAGGGTTTTTACAGCCTCTTGCTGATTCAATCAAACTGCTCTCTAAAGAAGATGTTGTGCCGCGTGAGGCTTTAAAATTCGGTTATCTTGTGGCGCCAATTCTTGTTTTTTTGGGAGCTTTCCTACCTTTTGTAACTCTTAACTTTAGCGAGCATTTAGTTATCGCCAGCCTGAGTGCGGGCATTTATTATATACTGGCTTTTACAGCTTTGGAGGTTGTAGGAATACTTTTTGCCAGTTTGTCGTCAGCAAGTAAGTGGTCTCTCTTTGGTGGAATGCGACTGGCGGCGCAAATGTTGGCTTATGAAGTCCCAATGGGATTTTGTATTATTACAGTTGTGTTGCTCGCTGGGTCATTAAATTTAACGGAGGTTGTGCAATGGCAAGCAACTAAAACTTGGATTTTTGGTTGGACAATTTTTAGGTCACCAGTGGCGTTTATTACTTTTATAATATTTTTTATTGCAGGGCTTGCTTCAGTTAAAAGAGCGCCGTTTGATTTGCCAGAAGCTGAGAGTGAATTAGTTGCAGGGTTTCATACAGAATATACTGGCATTCGTTTTGCGATTTTTTTTCTTTCTGAATATGCTTCAATGTTCGTGATATGCGCTTTGACTGTCCTATTATTTTTAGGTGGGTGGGTTGGACCGATTCCGACCTTGACTGAGGATATAGGGCGCACGTTAGTTGACGAGTTTTATTATTTCTCCCGTGAAGAGAATTTAAGTTATTTTTCCTCTTTTTTAGCGTTATTTTCCAGTAAATCTGAGGGGGGACAAAAAATAATTTTTAACGAAGTTATCGGATTTATTAATTTTGTGATTAAAACGCTTTTTCTATATTTTATGATGATTTGGATACGTTGGACAATGCCTAGAATCAGAATTGACCAAGTTTTATATTTAGGTTTTAAGGTGCTGCTTCCGTTTTCGATGGTTTGCGCCATATTAGCCGCAATACAGATTGTGTTATGAAAAAATTTAAGAAACGACATCCTCTATACTATTATTTTAAGAATATTGCTGATGGGATTATTAGCACTTATAGCGGCATGAAATTAACGTTTAGTTATATTTTTAAGAAGCCAGAAACAATTGAATATCCTGAACAACCTATTCTAATTCCTGATGGCTATCGTGGAGTGCACACGCTAGATAAAACCAAATGTATAGTTTGTAAGAGTTGTCAGCGAGCCTGTCCCACGTCGTGTATCACCATCGAGAGTAATGGCGTGGGAAAAAATGCTGATTTAACTAAGTTTGAAGTTGATTACACGAAGTGCCTTTTTTGTGGGCTTTGTTCAGAGGTTTGCGTTTTGCAAGTTGTAAAATTATCTCCTACTCCACCTGTTGTCGTTACTGACAAGAAAGATATTACTATTTCATTATTATAAATATCATCTTTTTGTTGATTTTCTCCCA
>JAITKM010000060.1 GCA_031278395.1 Deltaproteobacteria bacterium
AAATGCGATTTTGTATCAGGACAATAAAAAGTTTTCAGCTGCTATGGCAGCAGCGATTGTTATGTCAGCGGCTGAATATAAAATAATGCAAAACAATATTTGTAATTTACAAAATGAAGTTAAACAAGAATCGAAGTCTAATTTAAAAGGAGCTATAAATAAAAATGTCTAATAAAATAAACAAGTTACCCCCCCCCTCCCGCAAGAAAGCAGCGGTTTCTGTTATTGTAGCAAATTACAATAATGCGAAATATTTGCGTGATGCGTTTGATTCAATTTTGTTTCAAACTTTTCAAGATTGGGAGGCGATTATTGTAGATGATGGTAGCACAGATAACAGTCGTGAGATAATTCAAGAGTATGCTCAAAAAGATGCACGGATTATCCCGTTGTTTCAAGATAATGCTGGTGTGTCTGCGGCGCGCAATGCGGGATTTGATGTGGCGTGTGGAGAATTTGTGTATTTTTTGGATTCAGATGATTGTTTAACTCCAACCGCTTTGGAAGTTCTTTACAATTTGGCTATGATGAATAATGTTAATTTAGTTATTGGAAGTTTTATAAGAGTTGAGGAAGATTTTAAAATCCGTAATTTTCCGACTTTTGGTCATGATAAATGGGTTGTCATAGATAATATTTCAAAACATCTGGCAACGACGGCTTGGGAATGTTTTTATCGGAGGGATTTTTTATTGCAGCATAATATTAGATTTTATGTTGGAATGCGTCCTGGTCAAGATGTTTTGTTTAGTACTTGTGTTTTGTTGGCAATAGATAGATTTATTCAAAGTAAAAGCGTAATTGTATATTACCGTAAATCAGAAACTAGTATTGTCCTGCAATTGCCAACTAATAAGTCTCTTGATTCTTTTGTAATGTTTTTAAAAGAACTCATTCGGATGCTTGATCATGGTTTGGTTCCAAAAGAAAAAATAAAATGGTTTAAACGTAATGTTATTCCTCATTTTTTATTTGAGTTTATTAGATCTATCCAAGGTGCTGATAAAGATTTGTTGAACAAAGCAAGAAAGATATGTCGAATTTGTTACAACTCAAAGTATTATGTGCCACATTGTAATAAGTTGCGTCATTGCATTGGAATATATCTTTTTATGCATGGTATAAATTCTGTCCCACGGTTTTTCTTTAAAGGGAACAACAAAATTCTCTTAAATTACATGCGTTTTTCACGGCACAACATGTAGAGAAAATTAAATATTACTATGAGCTTTTACGTCTTTAGGAATAAAAAAATGAAAATTGCAATTGCCGCAAATCTTCTAACATATCCTGCTACGGGTTGTGGATTTTTTTTAATTAGATATTGAAGACTGTAACTGGGAAGCGTTGAGTTCTTTCGGTAATCGTTTAAGTAATGTTAAAATAATACATGTTGAGTCAGAACATGAAGAATCTTTTTTTTGGTACAGGGTTACTTTCGCTTTTAGACTTTTTAAAGAATCACAAAGTAATTTAGGGTGTTATGTTTATTTAAATTATGAAAAAAGTAATAAATGAAAGTAACTCTGCACCAGAAATCCAGAAATATAAAACTTGAATTAAAAAAAATTTTAGCATATAGATCAAAATTTTTTTTTAGTTAGAGTTATTATTTAGATTAATATTTAATACCTATTATTTTATGAGCTATACTTTCAAGACTAAGGTATTTCCTACTAAATTAGTAGGGGGGGGGATATTAAATGACCCGAAGATTCCTAATCCAGATCTAGATAAAAACAATCCAAAAATTTCTATTGTTTTACCTACCTACAATGGTGAGCGATGGTTGGCACAATCAATTGAAAGCGTAATAACCCAGACCGAAAAAAATTGGGAGTTAATTATTGTCAATGATTGTTCAAAAGACAACACTTTAAAAATTGCTGAGAGTTATGCTCAGCAAGATCAAAGAATTTGCGTCTTTTCTAATACAACGAATAAAAAATTACCTGCTACCTTGAATATTGGTTTTCAGTATGCTTGCGGCAAATATTTAACTTGGACCAGCGACGATAACCTCTACAAACCAAAGGCATTAGAAGTTATGGCGCGCTATTTAGATGACAATCCAAAAACAGATTTAGTTTGCGCAGATCAAGATTATCTAAGCGAAGATGGTGAATTTCTTGGAACCCTAATTGAACGCTTGCCGCCACGAATCCCAATTGTTTTGTTATATTCCTGTAATGTTGGTGGAGCGTTTATGTATCGCAAAACCATTACAGATAAAATTGGTAAATACGACGAAAACACTTTCTGTGCTGAAGATTATGACTATTGGTGTCGCATCGCTCTGGCAGGAACAATTACTTATATTAATGACAATTTATACCAATATCGAATGCAGTCCCAAAGTTTAACCGTAACTAAAAAAAATCAAGTTGCAGAGAAAACAAAATATATCAGAGAGAAATATTTTTCGCAGTTTTGCGAGAAATTTAAGTTAAACGACAAAGAGCGTGTCAAATTATTGTATTTAAGCAAGCTGTATAAAAAAGATGAACGGTTTAACAAATATCGCTATATGTTTTTTTGGTTTTCGCTACGCCGAAGAATTGGCGAATTTTTAGCTATGTTTATTTTTTGGAATAAGCCAATTAGACACAAAATTCGCAGAAATTTTGGGGTTCAGCTGGAAAGCCAATGAACGAGATAACTAAAAACATAATTATTATATTAGGAACGCGTCCAGAAGCAATTAAACTGGCTCCAGTTATTTTAGAGTTGCGCAAAAATTGCAATTTTAACGTGTTGGTTTGCAATACTGAACAACAAAAAGAATTATCTAATCAAACCTTGAATTATTTTGGGATACAAGCAAATTTTAATCTTGATGTTATGCAACAAAATCAAACTTTGTCAGGAGTTCAGACGCGGATTTTAAACGCCTTATCAGATGTTTATCTCAACAACCATTTTGATGCGACAATTGTTCAGGGTGATACCATGACAACTTTTTGTGGTGCCTTGAGTTCTTTTTATAATCAGGTTCCAGTGTTTCATGTTGAAGCAGGTCTACGTAGCTCTGATTTAGCAGAGCCGTTTCCAGAAGAAGCTCTGCGCCAGATGATATCACGAATTACAAAACTTCATTTTGCACCAACTCAATTGGCGTATAAAGCTTTATTAAAAGAAGGTGTTGCAGAAAATCAAATTTCCCTGACAGGCAATACAGTTATTGACGCAGTATCCTGTTTGTCAGCTGAAACTCTCGCTGCAGCGCAGATAAAACTGAAAAATAAAAACGTCGTGCTTTCTAATAAATTGGTTTTAATTACAGCACATCGTCGAGAAAATCACGGCGAGCGTTTAGATAAAATAATAGAAGCTATAACAGAGTTAACTATAAAATTTATTGATCATCAATTTGTTTTGCCTGTTCATCCTAATCCCAATGTACATGACAAAATTTATACTGCCTTAAAAAATATTCAGAATGTTATTTTAACTAATCCGCTAGATTATCCAGAATTGGTATGTGTTATGAAACATGCGAAGCTAATTTTAACGGATAGCGGTGGAATTCAGGAAGAAGCCCCAAGCTTTGGTGTGCCTGTGTTAGTGTTGCGCTATGAAACAGAAAGAGTCGAAGCTATCTCAGCTGGTTTTGCTAAATTAGTTGGTGCAGACTCAGATAAAATTTTTAAAGAAGCCTCAGCTGTGCTGTTACACGACAAATCACAAACACGTCTTGACGCCTCAATGAACCCATTTGGCGACGGGTTTGCAGCGCAAAAAATAGCAAACACGATAAAACTATTTTGGAAATAAAGAAATGAGAATTAGAATACATAGAAGTTTTTGGAGAATCTTGTGTTGGTTTTGTGCTGCGCTTGTGAATTTTCCAACTTTGTATCGCTTTAAGTCCCATGCCGTGCCAGATAAAACTGTGTTGATTGTGGAACCTAATCCGTATCATGGTGAAATCCTACCTGGATTTGTGAAATATTTCTCTGAACTTGGATACAAGGTGGAGTTAATTCTACAACTATCTTTGAAAAAAGATTCGCCGTTTGTTCGTTTTGACAGCCCACCAGTTATATTCTATTTGCCGCCATTTGGACAACGAACAGCCTTGAAGTTAGCTACTGCTAAAAAATATGATTTTATTTTCTTTTCAACCAGCGTGTTATGGGTTGCTGGTTATAAGAATTCTTACTTGAAATTTTTAGGTTTTGTGCCAGAAAAATTTTTTATGGTGGAGCACAATATTATTCCGTGGGTCAAACAATACAGACACGATAAATATGCTGACCGATTATTTTCACTGTCTGGGTTTAACAATATACCAATGCTTAACCCGCATTATTTTGGCAATGTTCAAATAACAGATAAATCAGAGATAACAACATTTGCGGCAGTTTTAAATGTTCGAGAAAATGCAGCGCTGCTTTTTGGCGCGGTTCGCGAGTTATTATCGCGGGGAATTGTAAATTTTCGTGTTGTAGTAGCTGGGGCTGCCGAGATAGATAAAATTCCAGCTGACTTAGAAAGCCACGTTACAATAACTGGAAAAATATCTTTTGAAAAACTTTGGAAGATATATGAGGACGCAGATTTTATTTTACCCTGCCTCAATCCAGAACTTGAAATACAGAAAAAGTATTTGGGTAGCACAACAACTGGTTCCTGGTCGAATATAATGGCGTTTGCCAAGCCTGCAGTAATTCATTCTGATTTTGCAAAATTTTATCGTTTAGATGACACAAATGCGATTTTGTATCAGGACAATAAAAAGTTTTCAGCTGCTATGGCAGCAGCGATTGTTATGTCAGCGGCTGAATATAAAATAATGCAAAACAATATTTGTAATTTACAAAATGAAG
>JAITKM010000016.1 GCA_031278395.1 Deltaproteobacteria bacterium
TTGTCGCCCTCAATATAGAGATTCTCGGTGGTGTCCCAATCCTTGCTCTCTTCCGGACAAGGGCGGAGCGTCTTGCGGATAGGTCGTCCTGCCTCGGCAATGGCGGCGCGCTTGCCCACCCACGTGAACTCGTATGCTTCGTCGGTGAACACGTCCTCGCCCAGCATGGCGCGCAGCAGTTCGATATTCACTTTGCCCTCTACGACCGCGCCAGGGAATAGCGCGGCAATCTTCGCCACGTTCTCGGCGGTGAGGTTCGGCGTTTCAAATTTCATTTTATTCATAATTTATCTGTCTCCCAATTTTTCCCAATTTTGATTTGTCTGTCTCCTAATTTTTCCCAATTTTGCAGGTTATTGTTGAATTGGTAATTCTAAGATAATTTTTCTTCGTTACGTATGATATGTTTATAATATTTTCGCTGCTAAATTTTGTATCCACGTGAACAATTCATCTCATTGATTTGTTTTGTTGCCGCGGGGTTATATGACCGAATTATAATACTGTCTAGAGGTTTCTCTGGTCTTTACTAACCACTAACCACTTCCTTTTATACTGTAGTATTACACGACAACTCGATTCGCAGCCTGTAGCATAATTCTACAGCTCGCAAAATCTAAATATTTATAATTCATCAATAAATCGAATTTCAAAAAATTGGCATGGCTTTGCTTTGGTATAGATTCATGCTTTGTGGTTTTTTCAGTAAACTAACGAAGCACAAAGTTTTTATAAATTTGTATTTAAAAAACGGAGTGCCAAATGGAAGTTCAAACAGATGTAGTTACAAATGCCATACCTGACACAGTCAAATTAACAAACTTAAGCAAGATTAATAATCTAATTGAGAACAATATTATATTTGCTAAACAATTAGTAAACAGGTTTTTTAATACAGCAGCTAAAAGCGGTTTAGATAAGGAGGATATTCAAAGTGCTGCTTTCTGGGGACTGTGTGTCGCAGCACAAAAATTCAATGACACTAGTGACGAAAGCTTTAGAGGTTACGCTAAATCACGAATTTATGGCGCTATGCTGGATATTGTGCGACGTGAAGGCGTAATTACTAAAAAAATTTATGACTCCTTAAATAACAAAAAAAAGAAAAAGTTTAATTCAGCGGAGACGCTCGAAAATACTAATGCTACTCCAGAACCTCAAAAATTTACACTGCCTTATTCTGTCCTAAACACAACTACTGATTTCAGACGGGCGGCGGCTATTTTACATGAATTAAATTTAGTCGTGATTCCGGGACAGACGCTAGATGTAGTTGAATTATGCTATCATTGTAAACTCGAGCCAGAAGATAATCAAATTGTCGAAGAAAAAGAAAAAGCTTGGAAAAGCATTTTAAATAAACTCTCCAGCAAGGAAAGAGTTATTGTAGAATTACACTATCTAAATGGTTATTCCCTGGAGCAAATCAGAAAGACTTACAATGTTTCAAAAGCTACAGTTTCAAGATGGCATACCAAAGCCTTAGATAAATTAAGACGAATTTTAGAACATGATTTAGATTTATTATTTTTATTAACTGGTAAGTAAAATAATTTAGTTATGAAAAACTTTTTTTTAATAATTTGTTTAAGTCTCCTGACTTTGACTTCTTGTAAGGAAGTTATCCTGCATGATTTGAGTGAAACGAAAGCCAATAAGGTTTGTGTTATCTTGAATGAATATAAAATAACGGCAGATAAAGTTAAGGCAGGCAATAATTGGAATATTCAGGTGCCGATTAAAGATGTTTTTAGCGCTTTACGTATCTTAGATAAAAGTCGCTTCTTAAAACGTGATTCATTGAAAACTAAAACAGAAAACAAAGGTTTTATGGTGAGTAAAGATGAACGACAAAAAGCTTTAGAGCGCGAATTAGCTATGAATCTCGAAGAAACTTTAGAGGCAATACCAGAAATCTTAGAGGCGCGAATACATTTTTACTTTAGCGCACCTAACGATTTTGATCTCTTGCTAGAACCTAAACAAAAATCAGCTAGTGTTTTGTTAGTTGTAAATAGTCAAGTTGATACTAATGACGACAATTTAAAAAGTATTGTAATTCAATTAATTTCTGGGGCGGCTGGAGTTGAAGAACAGGGAATTAATATCATTGTCGCCAAAGATTTTATAGATAACGATAATTTTGTTTGGACGGCTAAGACAAATGCAATTAGCGCAAGCAATATTTTAGGGCTAGAGCTGGCTCCAATTTTTCTAAATAAAATATTTTTAATTTCCATTCTGAGCTTTTTGGGATTTTTAATGTTGAGTTATTGTATTCGTCGCCAAAGAGGCAAAGCTAAAAAACAATCTGACTCACAAAAAATAATTACAGAGCAAGCTGCAGATAAAGTTAAAGCTCAGGCGATGGTAGCCGAGAGCCAAAAAACAGTAATTAGTCCAGAGGAAAAGAAAATTAGTAATTTAGGGAAATTTAAACCTTTTCGTTATTTAAATCAGGGATTATTTTAATGTTACTGAGTGAAAAATTAGAAATTTCGTGTGTGCAATTTTACGAATTGTTGCTTGCTTTTTCATATTCAAGAAACAGGTCAGAGACATTACAAATCGCGTCTTGTTTAGGTAACGAAAATGATCAGAGCGCAATTAAACTTGCCTTAAAACTCTTGGATCTAGATTTTGAATCGGCAGCTATATTAGTAATGCAAACTTTGAAAATGGCTGAGATTGGATGTGCGGATGAACATATTATTTTACGAAAAAAAATTTGGGACGTTGTTTTTTTATGAATTATTCTAAGCTAGAAGCCATAGCCAAACTTTTAAATTTCTTACCACAATTAGAAAATTGTGCGGAAAAAGTATTTAATAAGCGAAGTTTTATTCAAAGACATACTAGGCTGTCTAGGCAAACTAAGCGTTTCTTAGAACGAATTGCCCGGCATCTAACCACTAATTTAGAGGTTAAGGCTCAATTTGAGCTATTGCCAGAACAACTAAATCCGGAAGAACGATTGCCAATGTTTTTTAAGACTGGTTGTGTATCTATGCAATTTAGAGTTGATCAAGAGACGGCTATGTTGTTTTTCCCATATGAAGCTATATATGAAATAGCCATTTTAGTTGCTGGTCAAAAAAATCAAAGACTTTTAACCCACCCTTCTAATGAAGAGTTAATTGCTGTCAGTTATTATATAGCTAAACTTTTATGCGATAATCAGGTTTTTACCGAAAAAATAATTTATCTAATTTCAGTTAATTTACACCCGGCGTCTGAGGTAGACGAGAATACAGAGAAATTAAAAAATCTTTTATTAAGTAAATTAGAACAAGGAAAATGTTTTTTAGAATGTTTTAAGCTGGCACTAAATCAACAAAACTATTGGTTGCTTGCCTTTGTCTCGGATAAATTAGGTGAAAATCTTTTGGAGGCTGCAAAATTTGAAATTCCTAAAAATTACTTATTTAATTGTTTAACTCAACAGAAACTAGACTGTAGCTTGAATTTCGAACTATATAAAACTAAGCTTTTAATATTTAATAATTTGAAAATCGGTCAAAAATTTATTTTTCCTTTAACAGAACTATCTCAAATTCCAACTAAATTAAAAGGAACGAATTGGGGATTAAATGTTAAATTTATAGAAAATAAAAGTTTAAACAAACTATTCATATCTTCCATTGGGGGGCTATGTTAGGGGGAGAGGGGAGGCTAGATAATTAGGTTATAGGTCGGTTAAACGGCTGTTTAAAAATAAAATTTAGGAGGTAATTATTTATGTTTACAGAAGAAATACAATCTTTATTAAAAACACCTGAAACTTCTTTAGATGTTCAAACGATTAGAGTTGGCGCAGGCAAAGAAAAGACTTTTTTTTCTGGAGAGCAGGTTAGACTGCTTGAC
Organism: Deltaproteobacteria bacterium; assembly: GCA_031278395.1. Taxonomy (GTDB): domain Bacteria; phylum Bdellovibrionota_C; class UBA2361; order SZUA-149; family JAITKM01; genus JAITKM01. The sequence goes on from JAITKM010000016.1 coordinate 3,865, forward strand.
GATTTGAAGTTGACGCTTGGTGTGCAAATTGGTGGCTTAAGTGTTACCGCACATCAATTGTTGGATTTGTCTCCAAATCAGTTTTTCGAGTTTGAAATAAACCCGCATACAAGTTTGTCATTATTTGTCGAAGGAGAAAAAATTGCTACGGCAAAATTCATTGCCATTAATGATAAGCTCGGTATTGAAATTATGGAGGTAAAATAAAATGTCAGAAATACAAGACGCAATTAAGGCTAGCCAAACCAGCATTACGGCAACAGCTCAAAGTTATTTACCAGAGCCGTCGTCTTCTGGAATGGGAGTTTTTAGAGACATTCTGTCAGTTGTAAGTTCAGTTGGTAGCGCTGTTTTAGGCGCAAGAAGTGGCTTATTGGGGATTGCGAATGGTGCTGATTTAAATGGTGTTTCTGGAACGAACAATGAATTAATTTTGGCACAAATAGAAATGCAACGCGAAATGCAAGTTACTTCCATGATTTCTAATATTGAAAAGTCGAAACACGAAGCTCAGATGACACCAATTAGAAATATTCGAGTGTCGTAATAATATTAATATTTTTAGGAGGTAGCTATGTCAACCGTAACCAATACCAACACTAGTGCGATGAATATGGAGCAGTTGAGGCGGGATGCTGAAGCAGCTTTTAGTTTAGGTGCAACAGAAGACGAAACTTGGGCTTTTGTCGGAAATGCACTAAATAGCAAAAGCTATGGCGGCTTAGACTCAGCAGTAAAAAACATGATTATTCAGCAAGCTATGCAGAAAAAAGCTGAAATTTCAAATTTTATTACGAATATTCTCAAGACACTTCACGAAGCGTCAATGGCAATTATCCGTAATATGAGATTAGGATAAAATAAAATTGTAGTAGTGTGGCAAATCTAAAACTTTAAACTGGAATTTTTAAACTACAGATAGCACAGAGGGGATAGTGGATAAAAAAACTTAGTGTTCTCTGTGCTATCTGTAGTTTTATTTATTAGGGGATTAAGGGCGAGCTGTTGAGTGGGGGGCAAGTTTTAGATGTTACATGCTACTACTACATAAGATGATATGAAAGAATTATTTTTACCTTTTGCAGTTGTTTCTTTGGTGGGCATCATTGTTTTTCCGCTGCCGTCACTCCTGTTAGATATTTTACTTATTTTAAATATTACTTTTTCTTTAACTTTACTAGTCAATACGATTTATCTAAGCGAGCCAGAAAAATTTACAGTTTTACCAACACTTTTGTTATTAACTACTTTATTTCGTTTAGGCTTAAACATTGCAACGACCAGAAATATTTTAAGTGCAGAGCCAACACCAGAAATTATTTCAGCCTTTGGAGAATTTTTTACTAGTGGTAATTTGGTGGTCGGGGCAGTTGTGTTTATGATTATTACAATCATTCAATTTGTCGTTATTTCAAAGGGCGCTGAGCGAGTAGCTGAGGTTACAGCGCGTTTTACGCTTGATGCCATGCCTGGCAAACAAATGGCAATTGATGCTGATGTGCGGGCTGGCTTGCTGAGCCTGAGTGAGGCAAAAGAAAAAAGAAAAGAGTTACAGCAGGAATCAAAATTATATGGCGCCTTAGATGGAGCCATGAAGTTTGTCAAAGGCGATACGATAGCTGGAATCTTAATTATAATCCTTAATATCACGGCAGGACTAATTTTAGGGGTGGTGCAGCAAGGTATGTCTTTGGCTGATTCAGCAACGCATTATACTTTGTTAACTATTGGTGATGGATTGGTAGCGCAAATCCCAGCTTTATTGGTTGCGACTTCTGCAGGGATTGTCATTACTCGTGTAGCTGGCGAGGTTAATTCTAATATGAGTTTAGATTTAATTAGTCAGTTGGGACGAGAGCCAAAAGCCTTAGCCATGACTGGTTTAGTGTTATTGGGTTTGGCTTTTATCCCGGTTTTGCCTACGTTTTTATTTTTATTCATTGGGATATTTTTTTTAGCTTGCGCCAGAATAATACGTCGCAAGAAAATTAAGGGAACGCAGCAAGAGGAGGAAGTTGTTTTTAAGCCAAAAGTTTATTCCGCTTTAGTTATTTGTTTAACTAAAGAATCAGCCTTGCAATTGCAAAGTGAACGGCAGTTGCCACAGCGCTTTTATAAAATTCGAGAAAGAATTTTTAATCAGTGGGGAATTTATATTCCAGATTTACAGTTTGATATTGATGTCCATTTAGCCGGTAATTCTTTTAAATTATTTTTAAATGGTATTGTTTGCGAAGAACATGTTTATACTTCGTCAGTAACCATCACGGATTATGTTGAGCAAAAACTTGAGGCGTTTATTGTTGGGCATATTGAAGAGTTAGTCAACGATACACATACAAGATTTTTAATTGAAGCTTATAATTCAATTGCTGAAGATTTAATTAATAGTGTTGTGCCAACTGCGATTACAGTTACAGGACTGACAGTTTTACTCAAACAGTTAATTCAAGAGCGAGTTAGTATAAAAGAGTTCACGAATATTTTACAGGCGATAGCCGTGTATAAGTTGCAATTAGATAATGGCTTGATGAAAGTTAATAATCAGACACTGACTAGGCAATTGTTGTCACAACTGGGCGAGGGTGGCAGCGCTGAAAATAAGAAATTAAATTTTCAAAATGAGTTATTGTCCGAAGTCAGGATTGCGTTAAAAAGAACGATTAGTAATTCTTTACCCAAAAAACAGAAGGTTGTGTCGGCTGTTTTATTGGATAATGATTTGGATAAACTTATGAGTTTAACTGCATTAAATGGTGTGCCGGTGTCAGTGGATATTTTGCAGATGTTTTATCGTAAGGCGCAGGAGTTAAGAGAAAAATATTCAACTCGTGATAATTCATTAATTATTTTGTCGTCTAAATTTGCTAGGCGGCAAGTTTTTGAACTTTTAGCTCAAAGTTGTTCGGAGCTAATTGTGGTGGCGGTTGAAGAGTTGTGTGTGGACACAAAGCTAGAAATTTTAGAAACATTTGGGGTGGAAGTAGGGGAAGAGTTGAGTTTTGATAAGGGTGATGAACAAAGGGGCGAGGGATAAGTTGCAAAGTTTTACGTCGCGAGGCGTAAAGTTGATTTAACAAAATTATTTATAGTTTTATGAAAATTTATATCTTACAATTAACTTTAGTTTTTTTATTAACTACTTCTTGCGTTGTGGAAGAGCAAGCGCAACTTTCGACATGGGAAATAGCAAGACGTGACGAGAGTGTCTTGCGGTTGTTGACTAGTGCTGTTTTTGACATGCGTTTGGATACTAAAGAAAATTTAGAGCAAGCAGAAGCGGCATTACTCATTGCTAAGGAACTTAATGTGCTAGATCCTCGTGTTTGGGATGGCTTAGGGAGTATAGAATATCGTCGAGAGAACTATGAATTAGCAGAAAAATATTTTAAAAAATCTATAAAGTTAAATCCGAGTTATGATAGACCGTATATGCATTTAGCTTTAATTGCCGAGAAGAGAGGGGATATTTTAGCTAGTTATCAATTGTTACGTATTGCTATACATAAAAATCCTATGAACTATAAAGCTAGAAATAACCTCGCAGTGCTTTTGAGTAACTATTCCAATGGAAGCCAAGAAATACAAAACTCTGCATATAACGAAATTATCAAGGCTAGTGCAATCAACAATAAAGAGCAGCTGATTGAAAAGAATAAAAATATTATCAAATCGCCAGTTGCTGAATAATAATTTGGAGTTACTACCTAAAAAAACTTTTTCCTAGAATAAGTCTAGGGGGAACAGCAAAAGACAGTAAGCAGATAAGAGCCAGAGGCTAGGTAGCTAGCGGTAGCACCTAACAGCGTAGTAATACGCCTTATCGGTGTAGTTGCTAGAATACAGACCGCTTGTGTAACTGAAGTACATGCTGTACGCGTTGCCACTGCCACCGCTATACTCCGTAGAATTCCAATAGGAGCCGTTGGTGCTCTGAGAGTTGAATCTACTGCCGTAATAGTAGCCAGAATACGGCGCCTGAAACGCTAAGCCTCCGCCATAGCTCAAACCATCACCTCCTATCGCAGTATGCAAAGCCATGTACACTCCATTTGCCGGCAGCGTCCAGCCGCTTGGACAAATAACGCTGCCTCCTGATGTCCCTCCGGTAGAATTACCACTCCCTGTCGTCGCTGTCTCCCACGCATACAAATATCCGCACCCTGTCGTCGAGTTAGGCCACTTACCTCCAGTAAACGGAGATGAAACATTATTGTTAGTTGTACAATACGTTGACGACGCCGACGCTGGATCCTTGTAAGAACCTCCGGCATACTTCAAATTATCTATCATCCAACACTTACCATCAGGCATCCTACGAACTCTGTAGGCTTGGCTATTGCGACTATCTTTTACACACACTGTATTGACTCCTGATAACGAACCTCCTGCCGCGCCTGCAAACATATACTCTGTCCCTCCATACTTCGTCATTGCATTACATTGAGTAGTTCCAAAATTCTGCATATTGCCCCAATTTGTTACTCCATTATCACTACAACTTTTCCCAAAATCAATTGCAACACACGCTCCATCACTCAACGTATACCCAGCTGCGCAGTCTATTACAGCTCCCGTCTTCGGATTACACGTCGCTACCTTACTCGGGTAACCCGTACAGGTTGAACACGTTGTTCCAACACTATTTCTATATTTACCAGCAGCACACAAATTACATTTTGTTCCAGATGCTCCTGAAGTTCCACTTAACTCATACCCAGCTTGACAGGTTTTCGCTCCACCTGTCGTCGAATCGCAAGTTGCCACCTTACTGCTATAACCAGAACAATTCGTACACGCCGACGCAGTATTATTATCACTACTATATGTACCGACTGCACATGACTTACATGTATTACCACTCTTGTAGAAGCCTGCCTTACATGTTGACGCATAACCATTCGGACTCGTACAAGTCTTCATGCCTGCTGCGCACGACGTGCAACTTTTAGCGCCTGCTGCTGAGAATGTTCCGGCAGCGCACGACGTGCAACTTGTGGCAGTATTACCATCAGTACTATACGTACCTGCAGCACACGCCGTACATGCATTACCGTTCTTGTAGTAACCTGCCGAACATGTTGATGCATAACCATTCGGACTTGTACAAGTCTTCATGCCTGCTGCGCACGACGTGCAACTTGTGGCAGTATTACCATCAGTACTATACTTACCGGCAGCACACGCCGTACATGCATTACCGTTCTTGTAGTAACCTGCCGAACATGTTGACGCATAACCATTCGGACTCGTACAAGTTTTCATGCCTGCTGCGCACGACGCGCAACTTGTAGCGCCTGCTGCCGCGTAGCTACCGGCTGCACACTGCGCCGGCGCATTACTTCCTCCTGCGCACGAACTACCTGCAGGACAACTACTACATGACGCCACATCTAAATAGTTACCCGCCGCACATGCTGTCGCTGCACA
>JAITKM010000035.1 GCA_031278395.1 Deltaproteobacteria bacterium
TAAGAAAAACACTTTCTACGATAAATACAAACGTTATGTTTCTGCCGCAGGATGTTTTTCTTGAAAACATTTCCGACCGCCAGTATCAAAAAAAAAAAAATAAGCAAGCAGTTAAAAAAAAATTTTAAAATCTATAAAAATTAACAAGTTATATAAAGCGAAAGTAACCCCGCACCAGAAGAAGAAACCAGATAGAAATATTAAATAGTTATCTTAAAAAAAAATACTCTACATCAAAAATAAGCAAGTAAAAATTCGTTTCATACAGGGATTATCATAAAAGAGACTGTAAAAGCTACAAAAAGAACCCGCACCAGTAAGTAAGTAAGTAAGTAAGTAAGAAGTGTGAATTTTAGGAGACGCCAAAATTCACAAAAAAGCAAAACCTTAATCTCGATAACAACACAATGCCTCTAATTGAAGTTCCTGCGTTGAAAAAATTTCATACTTGGAACACTCAATCAGCTTTGCGATGTAGTCCAGCTTAACATCAAACACTTTCCCATTCTCAGATGACCTCAACTTATCTACTTTCTGAAATTCAGAAAGTAACACATTAAGAGCATCAACCTTGCCAATACCACGCATTTTTTCCAACCGCCCAAGGTACGCTCGCATCCACAAAAACGCAGAAACATATGTCGGAAGATATTGTACTGAAATACGATTTTTACTGCTCGCTTCCCCTTTGGGGATTATTTCATTCTTCCGAGACCATTCAAAGGTAATAATATCGCTAGAAGAAAAACTCTTTAAGAAATCTTTCCTAGCTACCCCTTTATCAGAATAATCTCCGTCTTCCATATTCATAATATAATACGGAATTACTTCTGCAAATCCTTCCGCAAAAAAATTAGCAATATAGAAAAAATAACGATGAACAATATGCGCAAGCTCGTGAATAATTCCAACTCTGATTGCTTTATAACAATTAGTATTAAAAAAATATCCACTATCAACCGCAAGCGCATTATACTCATCGCCCCACACACCACACATCCCGTTTTCAAATGGACTAGTCCATCTGTGAAAATTTTCGCCTCTTTCAAGAACGAAAAAAGTAAATACGGGAGGTTCAGGATAATTAATAGGCACAGTCAAAATCGCATCAATGTTGCACCGAAGCATTTCAACAAATGACGCAGCTTCTCCTTTATCAAACCTACCTACGAACTCGCGTTGCAATGCAAACTTTAAGTCAGGGCTAACTTCCCTAACTGCCAGTTCTAACAACTCGCCGTTCTTTGCACGCCAATAAATAACAGACATAAAAAACCTCCTTTCATGTAAAAGTTAATTTTAGCGGTCAATGTTCAATAAACACGGTGTTTATTGATATTCAGAAGGAATAAAGTAACAAAAACAAATAAGCTAGGTTTCAATAAAAATTTTATTAAAACCTAGCTTTGAATCAAAACAATTTTGCGCCAAACTTCTCCTGCCACTCTTCAACCAACAGCCCCATGATAATTGTATCATGATAAGAGCCAGACTGGAAATAATTCCGTCGCAAACGTCCTTCTTCTTGAAAACCGTTCTTTTTGTAAAAAGCAATAGCCCGCTCATTGTCATCATTAACACCAAGACCAACTTTCTGCACATTCATCTGTAGAAAGATGAAACGCAATAGAAGTTGTAAGGCCTCAGTGCCATAACCCATGCCCCAATAGTTTTTATTCGCAATACTAATCCAAATGCTAGCCACGCGCGAAAAACTATTGAAATTGTTAATACCACATCCTCCAATATAAACCGAAGTTTCGTTAGTATTAACTGCGGAAATCGCGTCAATTGCAAATGCATATGAACCATTTGCAAAATCTGATTTCTGCTGACGAATCCATTCTCTTACTTCTTCAAGAGAACACAAAAAAGGATAATAACGAATAGCAACAAATTTACGAACTTCTAAGTCATTCATATATTCGCACACTTTCTCAGCATCACTTTCTCGATACTCTCTCAATTTCACCAACTTACCAGTAAGAAAACCACTAGTAACCCCTCCTCCTCGTTCTTCAGTCATAATAACCTCCAGTAATGGACACAAAATAAGAAAACCAAAACCTTACCGCTTTGTTACCTTTTAAACTAGTACGTTACAAGCTTAACAAGAAAACAATTTTTACTTCTGCTACTCACTAATCAATTTTATTATAATATCTATTTAATACCCAATCTTTCCAATCAGCAACAAAATCTTCTTTTTTAACTCCAAAAATATCATATGGCTCCTCGTCCGTTGACAAAAAATATTCTTGCAATTTATCTTTGCCATATTTATCAATTGCATATTCGATAACGGGGTAAGTAAATGTTTGTCCATTTTCCCATATTGAAATAAATGAAATGTTTCCTGATCTGAAAAAATAAACACAGGGATGCTTACCTCAGGCACTTTAAAAAATGATTGCAACTTACTGTATAATTCTACAAGGTCACTAATAATTCTATTCAATGTTCCATTATCTAAATTTTCCGAATGAATAAATTTAAAACGATTAGAGTCAATATACGTTATCACATTAAGCTCTGGAGGAAGTTTTATTGTTCTATAATTATTTTCGTTATCCATAATATTTATTCCCTAAGCTTTAGTTTAATATTAAACAACAAAAACATTACAATTCATCTTAAAATACCCAAAGAATTTAAAAAAATATTTAAACAATATTTATCAGTCAAAGGTTACTCCTGACTTTTTAAAAGGTGTGAATTTTAGGAAACGCCAAAATTCACAAAAAAGCAAAACCTTATAAAACTCATTCTAACAAGCAGTATAATCTGTTAACGTAGCACACTGCTTAGCAAGTTGATCTAGCCGATATTTCAGATCGCCAATTACCCCTGTTTTGACTATCTCCATTTTACCGGACTCAGATTCAAGCTCGTAAAACACCTCTCTTAATAAAGCTGAGAAATTACCTGAATTTTCAGACTTACTAAATTCATTCTGAAAAAGAGTCACAAAAGCTTCCTGTGTCTCTGGCAATGAGCTACCCAAAAATTGCCATAAACTTAGATACTTCGCTGGTAATGTCTGAAACATTATCAATAAAATATCTTCCCTACTTATCTTAGATTCAAACATATCTTTCTTTCGTGTTTAAAAAATTAGACTTTCAAAAATAAAAAAGCATAAAAAATAAAATAACCTTTTATGCCTCACAATAAATTTCAACATTACAAACTAAAATTCAGTTTTTAGACAAAATTTCGATAGAATAATAATAGCAAACTACATATACATCTCTCGCAAAAACTTTTTCTAAAAAATTACTTAAGCATCACCACCATATGTTTTTAATAACCACTCTTTCCAATTAGAAATAAAATCGTCTTTTTTAACTTTAAGAATATTATATGGTTCTATATCTTGCGATAAAAAATATTCTTGCAATTTATCTTCACCGTATTTATCAATTATATATTCGATAACCGTATAAGAAAATATATAGCCACCAGCCTTTGGAAATTCAGCATTCTCATAATCCGTATAAAATATTTTTGTAAGATCTTTATTTGTATCTGACATCCAAGAGTTAATTTCTGGAAGAAATTTTTGTCCTGCAAAATATGTTGCTACACCTTCATAAAATAAAGTTGCCTTGTTTTTTTCAAAGCACGTAAAAACATGAACTAATTCGTGCTTCACAGTCTGTATCATAAACTCATATGTTCTACCCAGTTTATCTGCAAAACTAGGGTCGATTACTTTAACTTCTCCATAACTACCAGAACCTAAAAACCAACGCGGCATTTGTTTTTCAAAAGAAAATAAATGATATGTCTCCTGATCTGGAAAAATAAAAATAAAAATGATTCCTTTTGGTCTTTGAAAAAATGATCTTAGCTTAAGATTTAATTCCTCAAGTTCATTAATAATATCATCTAATACGACAGGACTCAAATCCTCGGAATGAAGTAACTTAAAATATCTAGAGTCGGTATATGTTACTACATTGATCGATGGAGGAAGTTTTCTCGTTGTATAACCATTTTTTTTATCCATATTTCACTCAAAATTTAAATTAAAAATTAATAAAAAAAGCTAAAGTAACTTTTTAAAATACCCAAAGAACTCAAAAGATAGAATATTTAAATAACATTTATCGTTCAAGACTATTAGGATAAATAAAAAGTGTGAATTTTAGGAAACGCCAAAATTCACAAAAAGCAAAACCTTTTATTTTTTTAATCAAGCATATTTCATAAGCTTCATAGCTGATTAAAAATAAAAAACTATGGCTTATCCATAACTTTCTAAAAGGTAACAGACAGAACAAATAAAATCTTTTATTTGTTCTGCCCAAATAACAACTAGTAATTGCAAAGACAAACGCAAATGCAAGGTTCAAAAGTACAGCTAGCATAGTAAGCTAGGTGCTCTTCGCCGTCACGCTCGTTTTGCACTAAGGAACGGAAGTTATTAAACTCCTCCAGCAAGTCAGTTAAAAACCACGTCATACACATCACCCCCTTTCGGACGCACAGCGTCGGTTAGAGAAAAGACAACGAACTTCTACACAAATTGCAATATTTTACGATGAGCCATACCCGCAAGGAAATTGTTTTTATCCATTGGTGATAAATCTTGTAAAACATCGTGAGTAAAATAAGATTTACCAACCTCAAATCTTTTAAGCACCTGCAATGCCTCGTCAGAGATTATCGCAGTCGCAAGCGGTCCTGACACAGTGCCAATAACAACCCCGTATTCTTCCTTTCTTGTCCGATAGTTATTAATAACAAAACTATCAGGCAAAGTTTCCAAAGAGGCTTTTTGTTTCATCTTAAGTTGTTCTTGAATCTGTCTTGCGACCTTATCAATATTTTCAACATTGATATTAGGATCAACTGCACAATGGTTACCAGTAGCAGATTTTGCAGACATTCTACAACCACCACTACACAATCCAAACAACTTACAATTCAAGCAAATATCAGGAAAATTGCTTGCTTCAAGCCAATGCTCAAAACGAGACCAGATATTTGCTAGTTCTTCCTGCACCAAATCCCCCTCAATAGTCTCAAAGTGAGTGCAAGGACGAAGTTTTCCATCACTTGAACACACAATTTGCTTACGCCCTATTCCACAACTCTTATCAGAGAAGTATAGAATATCTTCTACTCCATCTAATGAACAAAGCGGAAGCGTAACCAAAGTGCCAACCCGAATGCCATATTTCTTACGTGCTGCTAATGCAGTATTGAGAAATTTAACAACTTCTTGGTTTGTTAGTTGCAAAGGAGTAAAGTCCTTGCAATATTCTGGACAAATCGCCGGCGTAAAAACCATTGCTTTTAGACCAACATTAACCAACACTTGGCAAATCTGCTCAATGTGGTCAATGTTCATCTTTGACACAACGCAATTTACACCAGGACAACGACCATGTTTAAGCAGTTTATTAATCCCGCGCATCGTCGCATCAAACGAACCTTTCTCCGTTGTAATTGCGTCATGCACATCTGCATTTGGACCAAGCACCGTAGTCAACACCGCAAAAAGCGGGGTCTCAAGCACCCAATCTGCTTGCTCATCTGTAATGAGTGATAGATTTGAGTTAATCGACACTCTGATCTTGTTCTTAATAAATTCTTCTGCAAGCCATTTTACAACGGGAAAGTTAAGAAATGGTTCACCGCCAGTCAGAACAACATCAAAGAGTTCGTTTTTCACACACTGCTCAAGCATGCGCTTTGCAGTATCCATCGTCATGTTTGCAGGCGGTAAATCGCCAACTAATGCAAGCTCACTTTTGTCTCGCCAGTAGTTGTAGCAATGCACACACTTGCAATTGCAAGCTGACGTCACTTCGATTTGCATGCTTGTTGGTGCACGCAACTTCCGAAACAATCTTCTACCCATATTTAGTTTTTCCTTTCTTGGTTAAAGAAATGAAAGTGTTTATGTAAAAACCTTTAAGAAAAACACTTTCTACGATAAATACAAACGTTATGTTTCTGCCGCAGGATGTTTTTCTTGAAAAACATTTCCGACCGCCAGTATCAAAAAAAAAAAATAGGCAAGCAGTTAAAAAAATATTTTAAAATCTATAAAAATTAACAAGTTATATAAAGCGAAAGTAACCCCGCACCAGAAGAAAAGCCCCCTGCACCAGGAAGACCAGAAAAAGAAAAAACTACAGATACGTCTCTCGTAAAAAATTCTTCCACCCCTCTATAAACTGACTTGGTTCGACATTAAGATTTTCAAATGGAGCTACATCCTTAGAAAAAAAATATTCTTTTAACTTTTCTGCACCATAAGTTCTAATAATATATTCAATAATCGTATAAGCGGCCAGGTAACCACCTTGACGACTTCCAAGCTCCTCAGAAGTCTTGGCATTAAGCCACAACTTAAATGTTTTATCTGACAAGTTGTTTATATTTCGTGCTAGATGCTTAATATCTTCATAGTTATATCGTTCGGCAAAATGTTCGGCGATACCTTCTGTCATTATCGCTAGCTTGTGACAATTATTATGCCATGAAAAAACATGTACTAACTCATGTACAACAGTTTTTATCATGTCCTGATAAGTCTTCCCTACTTGTTCTGCAGTGCTTGGATCTAGTATCATTATCTTCTTATCGCCTCCGAACCCAACCATCCATGACGGTTGTACGCTACCACATGCAAATATATGAAGAGATAATTGATCCGCAAAAACAAAAATTGTCACATCGACATTTGATACCTGAAAAAATTTTTCCAATTTTGTATACTTGGACTTTATTGCGATAACAATGTCTTTTATAACTTCTTTTTTCAGACTGTCCGAATGAATTATTGTAATTGGCAAACAGTCAAGTAAAGTTATTTTACTAAATGACTCAGACATAGAAATTGTTTTATATCCGGATTTAGACATAATTCTTTCGATTTAGAACATAAACAAAAAAGTGTGGATTTTATAAGCCAAAAATTCACAAAAGGCAAAACCCAATGACTAATCAACCTGCACACAACTCATGTCGTAACAACTAATGTTGCAACCAACAACAGTTCCGTTAAACAAGTTGAACGCATTATTAAATTCATCCAACATTTCATCATAGAACCATACCATACTTCATCACCCCCTTAGGACGCACAGCGCCAGTTAAAGGAAAAATTCATTAACCTACACAAATTTCAAAAGCCCTCGACTCGCCATACCTTTAAGGAAATTTTCCTTATCTATTTGCGAAAAGTTTAACAACACTCCACAAGTAGAATATTCCTTCCCTACTTCGAAACCTCTCAATAACGCAAGAGTATCACTAGAAACAAGGTGCGAACCAATGCCTTCGACAGTTCCGACAACCGCTCCCCACTCTTCTTCACGAACATGATATTCCTGAAGAATAAAATGTGTTGATAACAAAGTTGAAGAAAGTGTTTGCCTACTTACCATTTGCTTCTGTACCTGTTCAGCTTCAAAACAGGAAAGTTTAAAAATGGTTCAACGCCAGTCAGAACAACATCAAAGAGTTCGTTTTTCACACACTGCTCAAGCACGCGCTTTGCAGTATCCATCGTCATGTTTGCAGATGGTGAATCACCAACTAATGCAAGCTCACTTTTGTCTCGCCAGTAGTTGTAGCAATGCACACACTTGCAATTGCAAGCCGATGTAACTTCGATTTGCATGCTTGTTGGTGCACGCAACTTCCGAAACAATCTTCTACTCATATTTAGTTTTTCCTTTCTTGGTTAAAGAAATGAAAGTGTTTATGTAAAAACCTTAAGAAAAACACTTTCTACGATAAATACAAACGTTATGTTTCTGCCGCAGGATGTTTTTCTTGAAAACATTTCCGACCGCCAGTATTAAAAAAAAAAAAATAAGCAGGCAGTTAAAAAAATTTTAAAATCTATAAAAATTAACAAGTTATATAAAGCGAAAGTAACCCCGCACCAGAAGAAGACCAGAAGAAGAATAAATTTGTTAT
>JAITKM010000045.1 GCA_031278395.1 Deltaproteobacteria bacterium
CTTTTTCCAAGTTTTTCCTAAACCGGGCTTTTCCAGCCCAAAGGAGTCAAAAATGAAAAAGATCAGTTTGTTAGTGTTCGCAACGTTTATGTTCTTTGCTGTGTTTTTTACAACAACAACCACCAACGCCCAATATCTCAGTTTTGGCGACAGAGGATTTCATATCTCCATTAGTCGTCATGGAGGAGTAAACCTCCGAATCGGTAATGGTGGTTATTACCATAATAATTACTACCGTAATTATTATGGTGTAAGAAGTCGCTATAGAAGTGGGTATAACTATATACCTGCGTATAAATACAGAAATGGCATAAGGGTTAGGATTCGTTAAAATGAAAGGGTTAGGATTCATTAAAATGAAACTTAACTCTGCAAACACAAAAAGGCTAAAACATGACTTCATGTTTTAGCCTTTAGTTTTTTTACTACGGTTTTCAAAATCTCTACTACCCATCATTTATTCTCAAAAAATATTCTCAAAAAAACGAAACAAGAAAAAAACTACACATTGTTGATCTACTCACTCCATTCGAATCAAGTTGCGCAACTATTTCTCCCGTCGTAATCTCTAGCGAAGGACCACGAAGTATTTCTTTTTAACCATATCCTACATGAGTGTCTTTTAGTTTCAGCATAAAAAATTTTTCGTCCTAAAATAAGAGGTCATTATTGTAACTAGATTATATTTACGAGAAAAAATATAAAATTAGGCTTCTTTAAAAATTACCAATTAATTTAGGATATTGCGCTTATCAAAATCATTAAAAAAATAATAAAATAAAGAAACCAGGAACCCCATACCAGAAAAAACATATCATTATACTATTAATTTATTACTAAATTATTACTATTGAATCAAAAATAATTACATGCTTAAACCCCCCAAAATTAATTTAAGGCTTAATAACAACCTAATAACAATAAGGACCAAATTAAATACTATGAGTAACGAAAATTTAAATACATGTTGTGAAAAAATAAAATCATGGCTCAAGAACTGGTGTTGCTGCAGTTCTTGCTCTACAAACGATGAAAACTTAACTCAAAATGAAAAATTAAAAGCTTGGGTTAAAGAATGGGCAGACTGGTGTGAACCAAATGCAGTTTATTGGTGCAACGGCTCCGAAGAAGAAAACCAAAGTTTACTTGACCAAATGGTTGCAAGCGGTATGGCAGTAAAATTAAATGAACAAAAACGCCCTAACAGTTACTACTTTCAATCTGACTCTAGCGATGTATCACGTGTCGAAGATAGAACTTTCATCTGTTCAAAAACTCAAATTGAAGCTGGACCAACTAACAACTGGAAAGATCCAGTCGAAATGAAAGCCATCCTACGTAACCTCTACAAAGGTTGCATGAAAGGACGCACAATGTACGTCATTCCTTTTAGTATGGGACCGCTAGGATCTAATATTGCTCACATCGGCGTTGAGCTTTCTGATTCACCTTACGTAGCAGTCAGTATGCGCATTATGACTCGCATGGGGAAAAGCGCCTTAGACGTCCTTGGTAATGGAAACTTTGTTAAGTGCATTCATTCTATTGGCGCTCCGCTAGCTGTTGGACAAAAAGATTCCAAATGGCCTTGTAACAAAGAAAAATATATTACGCACTTCCCAGAAGACAAAGAAATTTGGTCTTACGGCAGTGGTTACGGTGGAAACGCACTCCTTGGTAAGAAATGTTTTGCTTTGCGTATTGCTTCCACAATGGCACGCGAAGACGGCTGGCTTGCAGAACATATGTTAATTTTGGGGATTACTAATCCACAAGGCGTCAAAAAATACATTGTCGCCGCCTTCCCAAGTGCTTGCGGAAAAACTAACCTTGCAATGTTGGTGCCTACAATTCAAGGTTGGAAAGTCGAGTGTGTTGGCGACGATATTGCATGGATGAAATTCGGTGAAGATGGTCGTTTATATGCGATCAACCCAGAAGCTGGATTTTTCGGTGTTGCGCCTCTAACTTCTATGAAATCCAATCCTAATGCCATGCTTTCTTGCACCAAAAATTCATTGTTCACAAATGTTGCTCTAACTCCAGACAACGATATTTGGTGGGAAGGTATGACTGATGAAAAACCAGCTCAATTAACTAGTTGGACTGGCGAAACTTGGACACCGGATAGTGAAAAGCCAGCGGCTCATCCAAATTCAAGATTTACTGCGCCGGCTAAGCAGTGTCCTGTAATTGATAAAAATTGGGAAAATCCACGAGGGGTCCCTATTTCTGCTATTTTATTTGGAGGTCGCCGTCCTTCAACTGTTCCTCTTATTCATCAGGCTTTTAACTGGAATCATGGCACATTTCTAGGTTCAATTGTTTCGTCTGAAACAACAGCAGCCAGCGTTGGCACTGTTGGCATTGTGCGCCGTGACCCGTTTGCGATGCTGCCATTCTGCGGTTACAACATGGGTGACTATTTTAAGCATTGGCTAAATATAGGTAAAAAAACAGACCAAGACAAACTACCTAAGATTTTCTATGTCAATTGGTTTAGAAAAGATGCCAATGGTAAATTTTTATGGCCTGGTTTTGGCGAAAACAGTCGCGTCTTGAAGTGGATTTGCGAAAGGATTGATGGAACAGCCAAGGCAAATGAAACTGCAATTGGGTATGTTCCTGAAAAAGATGCTTTGGATTTATCAGGGTTAGCAGGTTTTGAAAACAATTCTGCGCTAGACGAATTGTTAAAAGTCGACAAAGAACAGTGGCTAAAGGAAATAGAGTTAATCAAAGAACATTACACAAAATTTGGCGATCGGCTGCCTGAGGAACTTAAAACTGAGCTGAACAACCTTGAGAGTAGATTAAATAAATAATTTTCATATCTCCCTCCTTTGTAGAGTTACTTTCCTTCTCATCGGAAAGTAACTCTTTTTTTTTGCATTATCCGGTACTAAAAATGCGGGATGCTAGATTCTTAGAATTTTAACGATTATGTATTACTTATTGATTTGCTCTCTTGATTCTGGTTCTGTTCTTCTTTATTAGTCTGTTGGTCTTTGATTAGGGCTGCTTGGCTTTTTTCACGAGCTTGTTCTTTAGTTTCGTCGTTCACATTCCAATCGTGAATTTTATAAATATAAAAAGAAGTATCACCAGATTGTTTAGCTTTTAACCTAGTAGCTGTGCGCCCACCAGATTCAAAGCTTTCCAGCATCTCCACCGTGCTGGCTAACTCGATTACAAAGATAGTTTCTCTTTTATACAAATTCGACTCTAAAATTTCTTTAACTAATTCATTGCCATTTAGCACAATTTCTTTTCGATACGGCGCATCACTAAAAATCAAATCGTAATGTTCAACCTGGCTTAACGCCCAGTGGTGACCAGCCTTTCTTTTGTTAATAAAAGACTCTACTTTCGTACAAAAAGTTTTATAATCTGCTCTTGGGATGTTTAGTCTGGCGCCTGTTTCATGGATACAAGCAACTACTGGTTTGCGTTTTTCAATAAAAGTTACAAATTTTGCTCCCCGCGAGAGAGATTCAAATCCCAAAGAACCGCTACCGGAATATAAATCTAAAACGTTGATACCCTCGAAATTCAGCAGATTGGTAAGCATTGCAAACAATGAATTCTTAGTTGCTGCCATGGTTGGACGTAAAATCAAAGTCCCGTGTGGCGGACTACAAACTTCTTGCCCTTTATACTTTCCTGCTAAAATTCTCATATCATATCCGAAAGAATATCCAAATGTATTTGCCATACTATTTCTTAATAAATGGGTTACCACTATAAAATTTTTATCTCTGGTTAGGTTATAGCCTTAGTTTTTAATTTTAGCGTATTACCTAATTGACTCCCGACATAAAAATTTATGTTCTATAATTTCAAAAATACCAAATATCACAGCTGTATAGAATAAATCACCAGTGACTGCATAACCCAAAAAAGGAATTGCCATTATATAACAACTTAAAAGACCTGTTAAAGTTAGCGGATATAAATTTTCCAACCAACCAGAATACCAAACAGCAAAATTAGTAACTACAAAGTAAATTATTGAACTAAACAAAGTTCCACCAGCAATACTAAGTAGAGCGTCTTTTTTAGTTTTAACAATACTTCCAACATAAATAATTAAAACCAGACTTAAATATGTAGACCACATAACCACGTGTAGCCCTAAGAATAAATCACTAATTAACATGCTAGCCAAAACTAAACTGACAGCTTGCAACTTACTAGTAAGATAATAGCCACTAAACATAGCTAAGGCCACGGTTGGTACAAAGTTTGGCGGATGTGGCATACATCTAAAAACGGCGCTGATTAAGACTATTCCACAAATTGAAAAAAATCTAATTTGATTTATTTTCATAAAATATATTTTTAAAATCTACATTGCCAAACTCAAATTCTCAGCATCGTTTTCTGGTTCAGCTAGATAAGCTAGTAGCCCCTTTATTTCTAGCGCGACTGCACTGTATTGTTCTGCCAATTTTTTTGTATCCTTTAAATCAAAAGCTGTTCGATGGAGAAAGCTTAAACGGTTTTGATTTTCTGTTCGATTAACGAAAGAGTTCAAAAGATAGATTGGCTTTTCGTCTCTTTTGTTATGCAATTTCTGTTCAATACTTGAATTAGATAAAGTTCGGACTTGGGTAGCTGAACTGTTGACCATGGTTCTAATAATTGACCAATCCGGCTTAGTAATATGTCCACAATAATTAAAAAGCTCTTCCAAACAGTCAATACTCATCGCGCTGGAATCTATTGGCACAACTACCATATTTGAAACTGCAATAGCATTGCGTAGCAGCACATTAAAATCTGGCGCTGTATCGACAACGATATTATCATAACTTTGTTTTAAATATTCGATAAATTGTGGGAAAAAAGTCTTAAAGCTGGTTGCGCTGCGTCCCCAATAAAAATGTCTTAATTCTGCGCCACCTTTGATCAAATCATAATTTGTGCGAACATGGATAATATGTTCCTTGAGGTTGTTAAAATTCTTCTCTTTTAAAAATAGGTGAGCCAATGGAGACTCTGTGTTAAAAGGTTTTATCTCTGAACCTTGAAAGTAACGGCTTGCATGAGCTGCTGGGTCAAGGTCGAGGAAGATGGTTTTTTGCTGCATTTTTGCAAGGGCGTGTCCCACATTCAACGACATTGATGTTTTTCCAACCCCACCTTTTAATGATGTAAAACAAATAATAGACATAATTTTTGCACCTTAAAAGCTCGCTCTTATATTCTAATTTGACTCAAAAAATCAAATATAATTTGTTATTAATAACATACTTAAATCATTACCTTTTACTGGTACAGGGTTACTTTCAATTCTGGTAATTCTAGTATTTAATTTTGGCTGGATTCTAGTATAGCAGCGCTATAATTATTAATTAAATCACTCATATTTTTACCCACCATGGTTTGAATTTCGTCGTGGCTGACTTGTGGCTGACTTTTTGACCGAGATTGGCGAATTAAGTTTTTGAGCAAGATGTTTTTGCAATACTCAATGGACAATGCGCAATTTATACCTCTACGATCCAATCATTCTTGCTGAAAGTTAAGATTTTTAAGCTTTTTGGGCAGCTCTTTTTCGTAATACTGTTAAGAATTCAATAGTTCGAACAAAAAAACTCAAAAGCATTAAAACCTCTAAACCGTAAAAAATAATTATTGACAATAATTTCAAAAAGAATAATGTGCCGAAAAAATTTAGCTAGTAGTTCGTTAGATCTACAATTTATTAAGTGCGTTAAAAAATATAAACTTTCATGCCTGTAAATATTACTGCAACCAATTCAAATAACTCAAACACCTTAACTCAAATTACAGAAGACGATCAACCTCCCGGTTATCTCAAAACTGATTTTAATAATTTACCTATTTCAGATACAATTAACGATTTTAGAAAAAAGTTTTTTCCAGACATTACACTTAGCAATTGGAACGACTGGCGTTGGCAAATAAAAAATCGTTTAAGCACTGCCGAAGAATTTCAAAAAATTATTTCTTTGTCAGACGACGAAAAATTAGCTTTCGCACAAAATAAAGGTATTCCAATTGCAGTTACTCCATATTATTTAGCCTTAATTTATAATAGCCAAAGTTCGTTAAGACGTTGCATGCTGCCCTCAATGGCTGAATTCTATCAAGCTCCCGGCGAAAAAGAAGACCCTCTTTCCGAAGAAAATCACAGCCCAATTCATGGTTTAGTTCATCGCTATAACGACCGCGCTTTATTTATGGCAACCGACTTCTGTTCTTGCTACTGTCGTTATTGCACGCGCTCTCGTCTGGTTGGTGGCGGTAGAAAATCTGCTCAAGCTAAAGCCTTAAAAATGAGATGGGAGTTAGCAATTAACTGGATTGCTGAGCATCCCGAAATTAAAGATGTCATTCTTTCGGGTGGCGATCCACTGACCTTGACAGATTCGCAGATTGAATTTTTATTAGAACGTATCCGCACCATTAAACATGTGGAGATTATCCGCATCGGCACCAAAATGCCTGTTGTTTTACCACAACGCATTACCAAGCCATTGCTAAAAATCTTAAAAAAATTTCATCCGCTCTTTGTCAGTATTCACTTTACTCACCCAGATGAGCTAACACTTGAAAACAAGATAACTTGTGAACGACTTGCCGATGCAGGTATTCCACTAGGTAGCCAAACTGTTTTATTAAATGGTATTAATAACAATCTGGAGACACTTTCCAGTTTAATGACTGGCTTATTAAAACACAGAGTTCGCCCATATTATATATATCAGTGCGACCCAATTATTGGCTCGGCGCATTTTAGAACAAATGTCAAACATAGTGTTGAGCTAATTGGCAGTCTGCAAGGCAATATCTCTGGTTATGCAGTGCCTAACTACGTTGTGGACACACCTGGGGGCGGAGGTAAGATTTCACTGCTGCCGAATCGCATTGTGAGTATTGATGAAAATGGTCTGTGTCTGCAAAATTATGAACACAGCAAATTTTATTATCCTGAGTTTGAATAATCAAAATAAACGAACAATATCTTATGAAAGTTGGTATAACATATGATCTCATTGACGATTATCTCGCCCAAGGTATGTCGCCACTTGAAGCTGTTGAGTTTGATAGTCCCATAACTATTAATGCAATTAAAAACACACTGGAAAGTTTAGGACACAACGTAGATTGTATTGGTAATGCCATTGCCCTGATGAAACGTTTACTCGACGGCGACCGTTGGGATTTTGTCTTTAATATTGCCGAGGGGCTCCATGGCTTAGGACGTGAAGCTCAAGTGCCGGCTATCCTAGATGTTTATAATATTCCCTATACTTTTTCAGATACTGTTGTCCTAGCCTTAACTCTGAATAAGGCTATAACTAAGCGAGTTATCTGTGATTTTGGGCTTAAAACCCCAAATTTCAAAACTATAGAAAAAATAGCCGACTTGGCGCAATTAAACAGCTTAACTTTCCCGCTTTTTGCTAAACCTATTGGCGAAGGGACAGGAAAAGGCGTTACTCAAGATTCTTATCTGCCAAATATTCAAGCCGCCGAGAAAACAATTAAAAATTTACTAACCCAGTATCACCAACCTGTATTAGTTGAGGAATATCTGCCAGGTCGTGAGTTCACGATTGCTATTTTAGGAACTGGCACTGAGGCAAAAGTTATCGGAACCACAGAAATTTTCTTAACTAGTAACTCAGAGAAATACGCGTATACGTATTTAAACAAAGTTGAGAATTTGGTTAAGGAAGTTTATTTATCTCAAAGTGAACGTCGTGCAGATAAAGAAGTTTGGCTTGCCGAAGATTTAGCGTTGCAAGCTCATAAAGCTTTAAACTGCCGTGATGTTTCGCGAGTAGATATTCGCTCCGACGCAAATGGAGTTCCTCATTTTATAGAAATTAACGCTATTCCTGGTATTCGTCCTGAATATTCAGATCTGCCTTTAATTACTAAACACAATGGTCTTTCCTATCAAGAGTTAATTGCGGAAATTATTAAACGAGTTGAAAATTTATTAATAATCAATCAAGCTCAAACAGTATAAAAATTTTTTATTTATGGGAAAAATTCTAATTCTATATGATGTCATTCCTGAGCAGCCTCGGATTGAGCAACAGGATAATTTAGACGAAGCTAGGCACGTTGAAAAAGCTATTTTAGAGTTGGGTAATTATGAATATCTTGGCAAATACCCAGTTAGTTTAGATTTACAAAAAACCAAAGAGTTATTGCGCGAGCTAAAGCCAGATTTGATATTTAATTTGGTTGAATCTTTAAACGACAACGACTATCTGGGAACTATTCTGCCGGCGTTTTTAGAAACTGAAAAAATCAAATATACTGGCTCGTCAACTGGAAGTTTACTGTTAAGCTCGAACAAAGTTTGGGCTAAACAAATTATGCGCGCTAATAATCTGCCAACCATAACCGAAGATTATGAAGTCGGGCATAATTTGTATGTGATTAAATCAATTACTGAACATTGTTCGTATGGCATGGACGACACAGCTGTCGTTTCTGTTAAAAGCCAAGCCGAGTTAGATCTTGAAATTCATAAACGTTCGCAACTGATTAATTCTTATTGTTTTGCCGAGCAATATCTGGATGGTCGAGAGTTTAACGTAACCCTATTAAATGGCAGGGTGATAACCATGTCAGAAATACTGTATCTTGAATATCCTGAAAATAAACCTAAGATTTATAATTATATTGCCAAATGGGAAGATCATTCATTTGAAAGTTTGCATACTATTTATTCTCATGATTTTTCAAAAAAAGACCAGAGCCTGCTTGAAAAAATGAAAAAGATAGCAGAGCGTTGTTGGCAAATTCTTAATATTGATGGTTATGCCAGAGTTGATTTTCGTACAGATAGTCAGGACAACCCCTATATCTTAGAAATTAATACTAATCCTGGTATTGCCGAAGATGGCGATTTTGGTAAAACCCTAAAAGCTTTTGGGCTAACCTACAACTGGGCGATTAATGAGATTATCAAGAATGCACTAAATCCAGCTCCGCCTACTGATACTCCTGTTGTTATAGTAGAAAAATTGGACAACTCTCCCAAGCTAGCGTGTAGCTGCTAAGGTCTCTAACTATTAATTAAATCCGCCAATATGAATATATGGATGTAGCATATCGTAATATAGTCAAAGAGTCTGATATTAGCGTTATTACTGCGCTTACGCGTAACACAGATTTTTTCCGTGAAGATGAAGTATTAATCGCCCAAAATTTAATTGCTGAATTGGTGATTGATCCTGAATCGATTTATAAATTTCTCATTGCTGAAGTGCAGGGGCAGGTTGTGGGTTACACTTGTTATAATAAAATTGAATGTTCGCTAATTAGTTATGACTTGGATTGGGTTGTGGTAGATAAAAATTTTCAAGGACAACAAATAGGCAAAGCTCTGCTTAGAAAAACTGAAGATATTATTTTTGCTGCAGGTGGCAAATTCATTTATGCCGAAACTTCTGGGCAAGCGCTTTATGAAAACACCCGCAAATTTTATCTTGCCTGTAATTTTAAACTTGCTGCTGAATTTCCAGATTTTTACGATTTTGGCGATAACAAGTTGGTCTTTGTCAAAAAACTCTTTTAAAAACCAACATCTTACAGGGTTGACGAAATTCGCATAACATTTGACGATAGCGCAAACTTAACCACACGTTACAATTTGTTAAGAAGACTACTTCGCAATTAAAAGTAACCCTATACCAAAAAAAAGCTAGAAAAGCTAGCAAGTTAGTTGTGTTATAATTTTTTGCATATCCTCTGGTAAAGGACTTTCAAATTCCATTAAATCATCCGTTATGGGGTGCTTAAATTTAAGATATTTGGCATGTAAAGCTACCCTATCCATTTGCTTAATAATAGGTAAGAATTTTTTAGGGACATTCGGCAAACTAAAACCATAAACTTCATCGCCAATAATTTGTACATTTTTTGCCTGTAAATGCACCCTAATCTGATGGGTTCGACCAGTCTCTAACTCTAACTCTAAAAGACAACCGTAAGCTAACTCAGTTAACAATATCCAATGCGTTATAGCCGGTCTAGCCAATGATAAATTTTTATCCGCCAACATTTTTTTCCGCTGAACCGGATGTCTAGCTATCGGAATATCTATTGTCCCTGATGACCGACTTCTATCAGGAGTATTAGTCGCAATCGCAACATAACGCCTCGATATTCTTCGCGGCGGCAAAAACATCTCTGTCAATGCTAAATAAACTTGCTGCGTTTTAGCAACCAATATCAACCCAGAAGTCCCCTTGTCTAAACGATGAACTATACCAGGTCGCAACGGGTGACCAACTTTTAAAAGCTTTTCACCCAAATAAGCCACCAACCCATGACACAAGGTCTGCTTTTCATTCCCACCCCCAGGATGCACAGTAACCCCAGCTTGTTTATTCACCACTAAAAAGTACTCGTCTTCATAAACTACATTTATCTTAACACTCGGATCTGGAGTAATAACTAACGACAGCTTATCAATTGGAATACTAAATTGAATAAAATCGCCTACCGCAACATTAAATCCCAACTTCGTAACTATTTCATCATTAACCCTAACAAAGCCAGAAACAATAAGTTTAGCCAGCTTACTTCGCGTCAAATTTAAGCTGCTCAGCTCTTGATTTTGAGTCTCTGCCTTCACAAACTCCTTCAACGCTAGATCAAGCCGCTGTTTGTTTTGCACAGAAATAAATTCAAAATCAAGCAACATCTATTTTTTAATGGATTTCTTCGGAACTTTTAATCTTTCACGCACTAAACTAGCATATTTGCTTTTTGGATATTCGTCGATTAGCTTCTGCAACATTAAACGCATATTATTAGTGTCGTTCATCTTCCGAAAACATTCAGATATTTGATAAATTGCAACTGGAGCATAATCCTCAGCCGGAAATTTTTGATACGCGTCATTGTAAGCAACAATTGCTCGGTCATAATTATCTATTAATTCCCAAGTAATCCCAGTCCAAAACAAAGCATTATCAGTATATGCTGTATTTGGATTATTCTCTATAAATACTAGAAAAGTCTGTCTAGCCGCTTCAAAATCACCAGTCCTAATTTGCGAAAGTCCAACCTTATATGATGTAGCCGATTGACCCGTATTTAACTTCAAGGCTTCCTCATCACTATTGAGCAAATCCTCTGGTACCCCTTCTGGAGGCGGCACACGCGAACTTACAAAATCAAGTTTTCTCTCTATCTGTTCGGTCTGACCTCTTAACTTATATTCCAACTCTTCAACCCGCCCAGTCAGTAAATCTATATTAGACTGTAAGTCAGAAATTTTGGTAGTCATTTCAGCTTGAACAGTTCGCAGCTGCCCGAGGTTAGTATTCAGCTCATTCGTCTGACCAGAACAACTGACCTGCAAAAATAATAAAAATAATATTAAAAAATCAGAATATCGTATTTGAAAATCTTTCATGGCTCAGCAAAATAAAAAAAAACCTGTTGAACATCACTACAATGCACAACAGGTCATATAAAATAAATAAAATTTTTAAAGACAAGGTTTATCACACCCTCGTCTTTAAGTTTTTACTTCACTGCAAAATGAGCTCGACGATTCTTAGCCCAAGCTGACTCATTATGAGCCGGGTCTAATGGGAATTCCTCACCATAGCTAATAGTACTCATCTGTCTTGCTGGAATACCTAACCCACGTAGATATTCATATACAGAACGAGCTCTTTTTTCACCAAGCACTAAGTTATACTCAACAGTTCCTCTCTCGTCACAATGTCCTTCAATCACAACTACGCGATTAGCATTAGCTTTTAACCAAGTAGCAGCTTCTTGTAATGTTGACTTTGCGACTGGAGAAAGAGCGGCTGAATCAAATGCAAAGTGAACATCCTGAATAATATCCCCAGGTACAGATGCTGGGACAGTATCCTCAGGAGGTTCAATAGGTGTTTTATCCAAAATATTATCATTACATACTTCGGAACATGAAGTAATCATAAACATTGTAAATACAGCTAAGAAAAATAAACGCACTGATCGCATCGCATCCTCCAATAAAAAAAGAAATGTTGAGCTAAATAAAAAACAAAATCTATTTATTCAACATTCTACATATTAAAATTAAAATATCTTACTTGAAAAACTTACGTAATTCTCTGTAACGAGCTTTCGTTCCTAACACAATTCGTTTTTATTTAAAATAAGAATTAAATTTTTTATAAAATAACTCAATTTTGGCAGCAAAAAGATGTAATTATCAAAATTACAATAAACTTTATAAAAATCAATACACAACCGGTTCCCATACTGGCATTGAATTTTCTGAATTTTCTGAAAAAGTTATTTGCGTAGCATTACCACCGATTAGAGAATAAACCATTATATTCTTCACGCCGGTTTTAGGATTACCTTGTGTGAAAATTAAAAATCTTCCGTCCGGAGACCAGGCTGGATCTTCATTACTGCCAGCATAGGTCAATCTAATTGGATTAGAACCATCGACATTAGAAACATAAATATGAAATCCTCCAGCCTCTCTGCAAACAAAAGCTAATTTATCACCTTGTGGTGACCAAGCTGGCGAGGTGCAGTAATTACTATTTACTCGACTAACTCTTTGCACGTTCTCACCATTTCGATCCATAGTATAGATTTGTGGATTGCCTCCACGATTTGAACAAAAGGCAATATAACGTTCATTTGGCGATAATGATGGAGATACATCAATTCCAATTGAGTTAGTAATTTTTCTAACCACTCCTCCCTTCATATCAAATTCAACTATATTAGTAATACCTGCAATACTCTGAGCCGCAATCACCGTTCCATTTGAAGTATATTTTCCAGATATTTCTAAATGTGGACTTCTGGTGATTCTAGAATATGCGCCAGTCTCAATAGTATATTGATATAGTTCGGGCAACCTAGCTCTATATGATGTATATAATAATCGGTTACCATCGGCTGACCAAGCTGGAGAAATTACTAAACCTCTATCGTTAGTAATCTGTCGAACATTTGTGCCATCTAGATCCATAGTGAACAAATCTTTAAATCTACCTGTTTTGGAAATAAATGCAATGCGTCCACCAAAAACTCCGGCAGTGCCAGTAAAATAACGAATTACTTCATTAGAAAATTTATTAGCAACTTTTTTAACTTCATCAGTTGTCGCCGAATAGCGTTTTCCGACAACTGCCTGCCGTTTATTCACATCATAAAGAATCAACTCGTAAGTAACAGAATTATATCCAGCAGCTGGTATAACCCGCGCTTTGACCACCCCTTCAGCCCCAATAATACTCCAATCCGAAAAAGCAACATCTTTGACATCGCACTTACTAGAACTTTCTACAAAAGAATTGGGATTCATTATATTAAACACCCCAGAAATTTTAAGATTTTTTTCTATCGTGTTACTTAACACTGGTCCAACTGTTTTTTGCTCTGTATTATCGCAAACCTTTTGTAAAGCGATTGGAAAACCAGACTGCGCCCCAGCAATTCTTAGATCGGTTTGAGCCGCTGCCGTTTGAATTGCAGCAGCAGTCATAAATAAAACAGTCAATAATAAAATTAGATAGGAGATATTACTTTTCTTCATAATGAATACACCAAATAAATTTAAAAATCCTTACCCGATTGGTTTTGTTCACCTACTATAACAGGACTTGTCTTGTCAAGAATCTATATTTTAGATAGCTATGCTACTTTTTTATGGCAACTCAAATTTCTAAAAATATATTAAGAGCAGTTTCATTACTGAAAACTGGCGAGATAATTGGTTTTCCGACTGAAACAGTTTATGGTCTAGCTGGCATGATAAGTAATGAAAATGCAATTAAAAAAATTTTTTGCATTAAAGAACGTCCTTTATTTGATCCGTTGATTGTGCATATTGCAAACTTCGACGATGTTTTTAAAATTTTCGAAACTTGGAATACTACTGCTGAAATTTTAGCTAAAGCGTTTTGGCCTGGAGCAATGACTATAGTTTTGAATAAAAAAACGACAATCAATACTTTAATTACGTCTGGCTTGGAGACAGTTGCCGTGCGTTTTCCCAATCACCCGCTAGCTCAAAGTTTAATCCAAGAAGTAGGAGAACCTTTAGCCGCCCCTTCTGCTAATAAATTCGGGCGCACTAGCCCAAGTCAAGCAGAACATGTATTTAATGAATTTAAAACAGACAATTTATTTATTTTAGATGGTGGACCGTGTTTAATTGGTGTGGAATCAACAGTCTTAGCTCCGACAGAAGATGAAGTTATAATTTACCGACCTGGTATGCTTAGTAAAGAAATGCTTGAGGCTGCTTTAGAAAAAGCTAAACTGTCCAAAGCTATTACTGTTAGATACGCTACTAGTAATATAGCGCCGGGACATTTACAAAATCATTATCAGCCCAAGAAGCCTTTAGTCTTGCTCAGCAGTAGTGACCTCAACCCAAGGCTTTTAAAGCAAATTAAAAATAAACTTAAAATTTCTAAAGACGCAAAGTTTGCTACTTTACATTTAGAATCAAGCGCTACTCTTGCAGCAAGAACTTTATACTCTCAAATGCGACAACTCGAAGCAATGGAGATTGATTTGATTATTGTTGAATTTTTAGCCTATCAAAATAAGCCCTCGTTTCTGGCAATTCAGGATAGATTAACCAAAGCTGCTAGTTTAGTCGTGTAGTTTTTGATTTTTGGTATGGTTTTTTCACTTCACTTTCACTATTTTTTCACTGGCTGTTCACTGGTGTAGGGTTACTTTTAACTAAATCTATAATCCCGCAAAATATCTTATTTATTTTTTCTACTTAAAGGAATTCTCAATACCTGCCGTAGTTGTATCGTAAACTATATATTTGCAAAATATAGGATTGTCCCTACGGTAAAAATTTAATTTTGCAGAGCTACCGTAAGGTTTGCAATGATTATTTTTTTCTTTTAAAAAACATTATATTAATTATTCAAAATAAAAATGGAATATTGTGTATGGCAGCTATAGATAAAGTAATAAAACCAGCTCCGAATAACAAAACTAATGACACTACTAAGCAGAACCAACAAGATAAACTTAAAGATGCTACTCTGCCACCAATGCTAACCCAGCATGAGCAAGACATAGTCAATAAAATGTTGTTATCTGCTGCTGCTGAGAATAATAAAAAGGATGTTGAGTGCATGATCGATAAGGGTGCTAATGTAGATACTAGGGATAAATATAGTAACACGCCGCTGATGCTCGCTGCTAGGAATGGAAATGTAGAGATTGTTAAGCTTTTGATCGATAAGGGTGCTAATGTAAATGCTGTGAATTATAATGATGACACGCCGCTGATGCTCGCTGCTAAGAATGGAAATGTAGAGATTGTTAAGCTTTTGATCGATAAGGGTGCTTTTGTAAATATTGGTGAGAGGAGGGTGCTGATGTGCGCTGCTAGGAATGGACATGCAGAGGTTGTTAAGCTTTTGATTGACAACTATGGTGCTGATGTAAATGCTGGGAATAATAATGGTTACACGCCGCTGATGTGCGCTGCTGATAATGGACATGCAGAGGTTGTTAAGCTTTTAATCGATAAGGGTGCTAATGTAAATGCTGTGACTAATGATTGTTACACGCCGCTGATGTGCGCTGCTGGGAATGGAAATGCAGAGGTTGTTAAGCTTTTAATCGATAAGGGTGCTTATGTAAATGCTGTGAATAATAATGGTGACACGCCGTTGATGTGCGCTGCTGGGAATAGAGATGGAAATGCAGAGGTTGTTAAGCTTTTAATCGATAAGGGTGCTGATGTAAATGCTGTGAATAATAATGGTGACACGCTGCTGATGTGCGCTGCTATGACTGGACATGCAGAGGTTATTAAGCTTTTGATTGACAACTATGGTGCTGATGTAAATGCTGTAAATAATGATGGTGACACGCCGCTGATGTACACTGTTATATATAGAGATGCAGAGGTTGTTAAGCTTTTGATCGTTCGTGGTGCTTATGTAAATGCTTGGAATAATAGGGGTGGAACGCCGCTGATGTGCGCTGCTGGGAATGGAAATGCAGAGGTTGCTAAGCTTTTGATTGATAGTGGTGCTCGTGTAAATGCTTGTGATAATAATGGTAACACGCCGCTGATGTACGCTGTTTTATCCGAGGATGTATATATGGTTGGGTTGTTGGTAAAAAAAGGTGCGAGTTCAGAATTACGTAACTTTCAGGGGAAGTCAGCAATAGATATATTTAAAACGCTTCAGTTAAATTATGAAGACGCAATTAATATATATAAATCACTAATTGGGCTACCTCAAGACCATTTGCCGTCCAGTCTTCGGAAACACGGCTTATGATAACCACTACACCCACCCCGCATAGCGGGCTCTCCTTTTTATTTTTATTCTGGTGCAGCCCTTTTTTATACTTTTTATAAACAAAAAAGTATTCCCTTCTCATTTATCAAATTGTGCAAAATATTCATCAATTTCAATTTCAAGGCGTAACGTAATTTTTGTTTTTTCAAAATAGTCTAACAATTCGATATAAGCGCCTTTGCCTCCGAGAAAATTCCAAAAAATAAAGCAGTTTTTATAGTTTTTATTTGATTGATTTTACCTGCTAATGAATTTTGCAAGATTTTGAGTTTTTTGGGTTTGTTGTGATTTACGATTTTTTTAGTACTTTGAATATTTATAACATGATTAATTTATGTGGTATTTTTGAAGTATTTTATGAAAGCTCTAAATGTGAAAGTAACTCAATACCAGAAAACATCTAGAATATTTTATAGCAAGGAATTCTGATTTTGCTTGCCAAGTTGACCTTAATAGATATAGCCAGTGCAGCGGTTATTTATAGAGTTTGCTGGCGTCTCGTTAGGCTATGCTGATAGAGGCGAGATATAATTATTTAAAGAGAAAGCGATGTTAATATTTAATAAAATTGAAACCTTTATAGCGCTACGCTATTTGAAAAGTAAAAGAAAAGAAGTCTTCATCTCGATTATCACAGTTATTTCAGTTTTAGGGGTAGCAATTAGCGTGTTAGTGCTAAATATCGCACTAGGAATTATGACTGGCTTGGAATCGGAGCTACAGATTAAATTAGTAGACGCCAATGCCCATGTCTTAGTGCGACAGTATGGAGCTAATATTCGAAATTATACGCAACTAGCTCAGCGTATTGCGTCTGTTAAGGGCGTGGTTGGGGTTACGCCATACACGCAAAGTCAAGCTATGATTTCAACACCACATGGTTCGCATGGCTTGTTAGTGCGCGGAGTAAATGATGATCTTGCTGCTCGTGCAAAAATTGAAAAATTAATTTCTGGAAATACTGTCGAGGATGCTTCTCAGATACCTAATGACGATAACCTAGTTGCAAAAATTGCTATTAATCAATTATTTGCTCCTGCCAAATACTTGATAACTCGTCCAGATGGGACAGAGGATGAAGTTGAATTACCACCACTTTTAATTGGCGCGGCCTTGAAGAATTCTTTTAGTCTGCGAGAAGGCGATCCTGTAACTGTAATTGCTCCAAGTTTTACTGCTTCACCACAGGGGGCCATGCCTAAGTTAAGACGTTTTTTAATTACTAGTATCTATCATTCAGGCTTGAAAGAATATGAATCTGGTGTAGCTTACACCTCACTTGAGTCAGCACAACGTTTTTTTGATTTATCCGAACAGGTCAGTGGGATTGAGGTGTTTGTAGAAAGCATGTTAATTGCTGAAAAGGTAGCAAACGAAATAAATCATATCTTAAATAGTAACGGATTAATGTATCAGGTGTTGAGTTGGAAGGATTTAAACCGTCCGCTTTGGGAGGCGTTAAAAATGGAAAAACAAGTTTATTTTATTGTTTTGCTGCTTTTGATAATGATTGCAAGCTTTTCAATTGTTAGCACGTTGGTCATGGTCGTGATGGAAAAAAATAAGGATATAGCAATTTTAAAATCGATCGGTATATCTAATTGTTCAGTCTTAAAAATATTTTTACTACAAGGAATTATAATTGGAGCAATTGGAACTGTGCTTGGAACAATACTTGGATATTTAGGTTGTATAGGTTTGCGAGCTTATGGTTTTCCGCTAAATCCGGCTGTTTTTGCGATGGATAAGGTTCCAGTTTATCTTGTTCCAGAGAATTTTATTATAGTAGCAGTTTCAGCATTTTTAATTACATCGCTTTCTGGTATTTACCCAGCCTGTCGCGCTGCCAAATTAAATGTTGCCGAAGTCTTGCGTTATGAATGATTGTTAATCACTAAATTTAATTTACAAGTGTTTAAGATGACACCAAAACAAATTAAAAAATTTCTCTAAGAATAGATGACTAATAGGTAATTATATGGAAATAGAGGCTAAAAATTTAGGAATGTTTTTTAATGATGGGGGACGCAGAATTGAGCTGTTTGAAGGTCTCAATTTGCAAGTGCAACAGAAAGAATCTTTAGCAATTCTAGGGTCTTCTGGATCTGGAAAAACAACTTTACTTTATATATTAGGTGGGTTAGAACAGCCGACCTCTGGCGAGGTCTGGTTGGGCGGAATTAATATCACCAGTCTGCAAATGCAAAACAAAGATTTGTTTGCAGTGCGCAGAAAGTCAGTCGGCTTTGTCTTTCAGTTCCATCAGTTGTTGCAGGAATTTAATGCATTGGAAAATGTGGCTTTGCCGCTTTTAATTCAAGGACGGAATAAAAATGAAGTTTTTGATAAAGCAGAAAAGATGCTGTTGCGCGTCGGATTACAAGATAGATTGACACATAGACCAGGGCAGTTATCGGGCGGAGAACAACAACGAGTAGCTATTGCCAGAGCCTTAGTTGCTAAGCCAGGGATAATTTTAGCTGACGAGCCAACTGGAAATTTAGATAAAAAAAATAGCGACGAAGTAGCGGAATTATTGCTTGAGTTACAACGTGAAGAAGAAAGCAGTTTAATTGTGGTAACGCACTCGCTTGATATCGCCAAAAAAATGGAGCGTGTTTTAGAATTAGTTAATATGGGAGTTCAAGAAATAAAGATCTAAAATTTGTTCTCTGTGTACTCTGCGATTTAATTTCCTAAAGAGTGATTAGGGGGGTAGGTTTAAAATGTGCCAGACTCTAGTCTGAAATGAATTTTTAAATTTTAAGCTAATGTTAAATTTAATAAAGAGTATATGTTGGGCGTTACTAATTATGTTGGTGCTAAGTAAGTCAAGCATGGTATCAGCTGATTCGCCCCTAATTTCTAAGATAGAAATTGAAGGTAACAAAATTATTGATACTGCTGCAATTCGGACGAAAATTAGTTCTTTGCCAGGCAGCAGCTTTGATGAATTAAAAATTACTAATGACCTCAAAGAACTATATCGCACTGGATATTTTGCAGAGGTTGAAGCGCAAAAAAAACAAGAGCCCTCTCTTGAAGCTGCGGGAAGGGTAGAAAATATTTTACTCTTTGTAGTCAAAGAACGTTCTACAATTAGAAATGTTTTTGTAGAAGGTAATAAAGCCGTTGATAACGACTCTTTTAAAGATAAGATGGGGGGCAGTATTCGGAGATTTTTTGATGAGCGCAAAATTAAAGTCGGCTTAGCTGAAGTTTTGAAGTCTTATCAGGAAAAAGGTTATCGCCAAGCAAAAATTGAGTATCAAACTGAATTAATCGATGATTCGCAGGTAGATCTTACTTTTGTAGTTGATGAAGGCAGCGAAACCTTAATTCGGGAAGTGGTTTTTGAAGGCAATTCAACTATTGCTAACTCAGAGTTAGCTAATAAAATTGAGACAACGCGTTATAAATGGTGGAGTTCCTGGTTGTTTGGAACTGGCGTAGTGCAAAAAGATTTATTAGCTCGCGATGTTAGCGCACTGCACGAATTTTATTTAACTCAAGGTCATGTTAATGTGCGGGTTACAGAACCAGAAATTGTAGAACTTGAAGATGGTTTAAAAGTTGTTTTCAAGATAGATGAAGGACCAATCTTTAAAATTAATTCGGTGTCTGCTGCTGGAACGCTGTTTGAAGAGAGTGAGGAAAAAACCTTAGCTGGAATTGAGCTAAAGGCTGGCGATATTTTTAATGTCGAGTTAATGCGTAAAGACGTCTTCAAAATACATGATAAATTTGCTGATATTGGTTATGCTTTTGCCAATGTTGCGCCTGATCCTCGAATTAATCAAGCCACAGAAACAATCGATTTGCATTATATTGTCGATAAAGGAAACGAAAATTATATTAACCGTATTAATATTTCAGGTCATCAAAAGACCAGAGATAATGTGATTAGAAGAAATATTAGAATCCAAGAAGGCGAACTTTATTCTAGCTCGAAAATCGAAAGAAGTCGTGAGTTAATTGAACGCACAGGGTATTTTGATGAGGTGATACTCAATACCGAGCCGAGTATTTATGAAGACCAAGTTGATTTAGATTTTGACGTCAAGGAAGGACGAACTGGATCATTTAATATTGGCGCTGGATTTAGCACGTTAGATGGTTTAATTCTGATGGCGAAATTATCTGAAAACAATATATTAGGAACCGGTAATGCACTTGAGTTGGATTTAAATACTGGCACAGAGTATAAAACTTATAGTCTAGGTCTTTCTAATCCGCGTATTGATGATACGCAGTGGTCTGGCGGAATTAACGCTTTTATGACTGATAGAGAATATGACGATTTTTATCGCAAGCAAACCGGCGGTTCAGTTTCGGTTGGTTATCCACTGTGGTTTTTGGACGAAAAATATTTAGACGATATACGTTTTAACTTAACCTACGAATTGTCACAAATTGATATTTATCATATTAATGATTCAGCGGCGAGCTTAGTCAGAGAACAAGGTGGCAAAAGTGTTAGTTCAAGTATTACGCCAACCTTAATTCGTAATACTATTAATAATCCTTTAGATCCTACATCTGGTTCGAAGCAGACTGTCTCGTTTGAGGTGGCGGGTCTTGGCGGTGACCAAAAATTTTGGTTATTTGGAGCTAGTAATACTTTGTATTTACCTTTGGTCGATTCTAAGAAATTAGTATTTTCTAATCGTATGCGCCTTGATTATGGCGATGTTTATAATACAGATGGAAAGTTTCCAATGTTTAGAAGATTCTTTCCGGGTGGCATAAATACAGTGCGTGGATATAAAGCTCGAGAAATGGGTCCCAAAGATGAGCGAGGCAGAGAGTATGGCGGTAATAAACAATTTATCTCAAATTACGAATTAATATTTCCGATTTTTTCTGAGATTGGTTTAAAAGGTGTAATTTTTTATGATATAGGGCAAGCTTTTGACGATGAGCAATCGATTAGGTTTAGCAAATTAAAATTAGCTTGGGGTTGGGGGTTTAGATGGCGAACTCCAATGGCGCCAATTAGATTAGAGTTCGGATATCCAATTAATCCAGAAAAAAATGACCATAAAGGTATGATAGTTAATTTTAGTTTTGGTATGCCTAATTAATTAGCACTTGCATCATCTATTAAATTCATATAGGTTTCACCGCGTTTTTTTTTTACTGTTGTATGTTTGGAGTAATTATTTTTTTATTAAGGAGCATAAGATGAAAAGTTTATTGGTAAGATTAGTCTTTGTGTTGTTGCTGGGAGTTTTTTTAACTCCTGTTTGGTCTGTTGAGGCGGCAGAGTTAAAAATTGCGGTGGTGGATATTGAAAAAGTTGTTTCTAGTTCAAAAAAGGGAATTCAAGTTCAAAAGGAATTGCAGGCAGACTTGAAAAAATCTCAAGCTCAGATTGATACTAAAAAAACTAGTTTTGAAAAATTAGCTAGTAACTATGAAAAACAGAAAGCTAGTTTGAGTGACACCGTTAGGATTCAAAAAGAAGAGGAGCTTGTCAAAACTCAACGAGAGTTACAAAGATCAGTCAACGATATACAAGAAGAGCTAAATAAAAAAAGAGATTTGGCTTTAGCAGATATTTATAAAAATGTTATTAAAGTTGTCGAAGATATTGCTGGGAAAGAAAATTATTCTTTGGTTTTGAATAAAAAGCAAGCCATATTTGCAGGAGATGCAATCGATATCTCTGATCTAGTAATCAAGGCGTTAGATAAATAAGATGGATTATCAATTACCATTATTAACTAAAGAAATTGAAGAACTGTTGCCGCATCGTTATCCTTTTTTATTAGTGGATAAGATAACTGAATTTATTCGTGGCGAAAGAATCGTTGGTTATAAAAATGTAACAATCAATGAACCATTTTTTACAGGGCATTTTCCTGGTAATCCAATTATGCCAGGTGTTTTAATGATTGAAGCGTTGGCGCAGATTGGTTCTATTTTTGCCAAACTAACAGCGCCGGATATGGTTCAAAGTAAATTAGTTGTTTTGTCTGGATTAGACGATGTGCGATTTCGCAGAAAAGTTATTCCGGGTGATATATTAAAATTAGAGATGTTTAACGAGACTTTAAAAATGCGTTATTGGAAAATGCGAGGTCTAGCTTCAGTTGATGGTAAGGTTGCGGTGGAAGGGAAATTTCTAGCGGCATTAGTTTAGGGCAGTCTGAAAAGTCAATTTACAAAATTATGACAACAACAATTCATCCTACTGCAATTATAGATAAAAAAGCTATTTTAGATGAGAATGTTACTGTAGGTGCATATTCAATTATCGGAGCAAGGGTTAAGCTTGGTGCAGGTTGTAAAGTTGGTCCGCATGTGGTTATTGATGGCAAAACCACGATTGGCAAGAATAATACTTTTTTTCAATTTGCTTCGGTTGGTGCAATTCCGCAGGATTTAAAATACCATGGTGAGGATTCAGAATTAATTATTGGTGATAACAATGTTATTCGTGAAAGTGTAACGATGCATCTTGGAACAGAAGGAGGGGGGATGGTTACGAAAGTTGGCAACAATAATTTATTTATGGCGTATACGCATATTGCTCATGATTGTTTGGTGGGTGATTTTAATATTTTTGCCAATGCCTCAACTTTAGCTGGGCATGTTACGGTTACTAATCGAGTTATTTTAGGTGGGCTATCGGCTGTGCATCAATTTGCTAGAATTGGAGAGTATGCAATTCTAGGTGGTGGTGCGATGGTTGGTAAGGATGTTCCAAATTATTGTATTGCTCGTGGTGATCACGCTGTGTTGTATGGGATTAATGTTATTGCGTTAGAGCGTAATGGCTTTACGGCAGAGAATATTGCATTAATTCGCAAAGTTTATAGAAAGTTGTTTTTGAGAGGCGCTGCAATAGAAAAGAAAATTTCCGAACTTGATGAAAATGTAAAAGCTAATCCGTATATTGCTAGTTGGATTGAGTTTTTAAGGTTATCTGAACGTGGTATTTGCAAAGTCCACCGTGCTGCTGATGAGTAACAGTAATCTTTTGAGTATTTTTTCAAACTAAAAATTATAGTCAAGAACAATTACAAGGTCCAGTATAAAAATAGCAATATCCTGAATAGTGGTAACAAGCATTATGCCACTTAGCCAAATAAACTCCGTAATAGTCATAATATGAGCCGTCACCATAACCACTAGATGTTATGCACATAGTAACAGTTTTGCGTCCGATTAGTATATTATTTTGATATAATTCTGCAGTAACTGTTAAATCTGGAGGATAATACAAAAATAATACTGTAATATTATCAGAAGTCACATTTGAAATAAAATTACCAAAACCACTCTCGCAATCTGAATCATTACCATAAATACCATATAGTTTTCCATTATACATAACTTCTCCCCTGATACATGAACTTGGAGTTCCGTCAGTACCTTCTCCATATTCATCATCAAAACTAATAAATGAAAAATCTCCGAAGTCGCCATTAAATGAACTTAACTCTGAACTACTGGAATCCGAACTATCCGAGCTATAGCTATCCGAGGAACTACTAGAACTATAATCTGAACTACTGGATGATGAATAATCTGAGCTGCTATAGCTTGAACAGCGAGAACTCTCCGCAGAGCTACTAGATGAAGAAGATGGTGAATAATCTGAGCTGTTAAAAGAAGAAGATGAAGATAATGAAGAGCTGCTGGAATCTGAGCTATTCGACGAACTGCTAGATTCAAAACTATCCGAACTGTCGGAGCTATCCGAGCTATAATTACTAGAAGAGCTGTCGGGGCTACTGGAATCAGAACCTGACGACAGGCTATCCGAACTATTCGACGAACTACTTGATTCAGAGCTGTCCGAACTGTCGGAGCTATTCGAGCTGGATGTAATTGAGCTTGATAATGATGAATGACTGCTTTTAACTTTTGCTTTTTTCTGGTACAGGGTTACTTTTATTTTTATACTTTTTTAGAAATTACAAAATAATTTATAGAGTTACGTTTGTTTAATGCATGAAAAAACTAATAAACAAAGTAACCCCATACCAGCGAAAAGCCAGCGCTTGTCTAGATATTTTTTTCAGGAAAAACTTCCTACAGCAGAAACATAACTTTGTTCTGCTATTAGAAATGTTTTGTTTGTCCAGAGAAAAAAGAACCCTGCACCATGGGAACCATATTCTAGTGCAGGGTTACTTTAAGCTTATTTTTAACTTTATGTTTTTGTTATAATTATAATTAGAGAAAAAACTAACCCTGCACCAGGAGGAAGGAGGAAATCTACTATAAATAAAGTATTTTTTTACTTAGATAATTACATTATTTTTGTCTATTTATTTCTAAAAAAAATTGATCGATTATAAAAAGTATTGCATCTAAGAAATTACTCATAGTCTATGAGATCTTTACTATATAGTAATTTTAATTTTAAGGAGAATAAATATATGCCTGAAATAACCAATAAAAATGTACCAACTAATATAAAAATAGATGCAAGTACTGTTGCTTATAAGGAAAAGATTACAGATTTTGTTTTATCTTTGAAAGCTGATATCTTAAAAGGAACAAATCAAAGTTTGCAAAACGCTACATCTAAATTTATGGATTTATGGCTGGAAGATCAAACAGACAAGAGATTTAACCTTGCCAGGAACATTTTAGCAGAAGAGCTGTCTGAATCTGAAAATGTTTTAAAAAAATTTAATAGAGACTACCTTGAACCGTCCATAAAAATTATGGGACAGATTATCGGTGGTAGTAAGGTTGCGGAACAATTTGATTATTCGGTATCGGCTAGCTCAGTAGAGGCATTGAAAAGCGCTGGATTCAAATTTTCTATAAACGAAAGAGGACAATTACTAGCTGAAATTGCTCCTAATGTAAAAATAACATCTGCTGATGGAAGAGAGATTTTGGGTTCTAAGTTCAGCTATAAGTTTGATGGCACTGAGAAAGGAGTTGAGATCACTGAAAAGCCTGATGGTAGCTTTGAGTTTAAAGTTAGCTATCAAGATAAAAGAACACCTGCGGATGTGTATTCAGTTGAAGTAGATAACAAAGTTTCTATGCCTCAGACGGATCCCCTTTATACACCTGGTTCAAAATATGCAGTAGTTAATAAAGATGAAATCAACTACAAATTATCCAAATAAATTAAATCTTGGATGTGGTTACGATTATCTACAAGGTTATTTGAATGTAGATTTTTTTAACAATACAGTAGCTGATATAAAAATGTCTGCTACTGCCCTTGCTCTGCCAAGAAATTATTTTTCCGAGATTTTATTTAAAGATGTCATTGAGCATTTTGGGTATTGTCAGTCTTTTGTTATTCTTGCTGATTGCTATTTATTGTTAAAACAAGATGGTGTGCTGGTCATTACGACACCGGACATAGAAAAATCATTTGAGCAGTATTGTGCCGCTGAAAGCCTAGAAGATAAAGAAAATATTTTATGCCACATATATGGGATAGAAGATGCCGGTATGTCGCATAAATTTTGTTTTCCTTTGTCAATTATGGAAATTTTGCTTTGGAAAAGCGGATTTGAAGTTATTAAGAAAGAAAATTTTGAAAAGATACTTTTTAGGCCAAACGTTACAATTACTGTAAAAAAAATTGACACTGATTTTTTCACGAGAAGAAATTTGTTAATTGGGAAAATTTTAAGAAGTAAGAAAATTAAAATTACCTATTCTGATTTTCCATATTTTGAAAAAATAGTAGATGATTTTTTAAAAATTGAAGATGTAAATGATTTTCAAAATATTATTGAAACGTATTGTCGTGTGTCGCCAAAATTACTTTTGCTTTTATTGAAAGAAAAACAAGATATTGTTAATAAATCAAAAGTTAGAGATACCATTCAAGAATTGCAGGGAATTATTGAAAAATCTGACGAAAGCTATTTTTTAGATTTTTATACAAAAGAATCAGATTTCAAATTTGCTAAATATAAAGAAGCGTTAAGAATTAAGAATACTAACTATAGTCGCTAAATATTAGATTGCGGGTTTGATCTTCATCTATCCAACATTTAGCACATGACTAAAAAACTAATTTTTTATGGGTATTGTTATAGAAAAGCCAATAATTGAAAGATACCAGCCAGACTGTGCTGTTTTAGAGCTTACTTTGGCATGTAATTTTAGGTGTATTCACTGTGGTGGTTCAGCTGGATTAAGTCGCAAAAATGAATTAACTTTTGACGAATTAACTAAGGTCGTTGATGATTTGAAGAAAATAAAATTTAAAAGAGTATCCTTGATCGGAGGGGAAACTTTTTTACGTAAAGACTGGTATGAAATTGCCAAAATGATAAAAAGCAAAGGACTTGAATTAACATATGTAACCAATGGTTCACTGTTTCCCGGTAATCAAAAATTAGTTGAACAAGTAATTGATACTAAACCACAAGTTATTGGCTTTAGCCTAGATGGCGGCAAAGCAGAAACCCACGATTATATCAGAGGTCACAAAGGATCTTTTGATAAGGTTTTTAGCTCATTAGAGCTGTTTAAAAATAAAGGTATCAAGCTTTCTATTGTTACTGCTGTTAATAAATTAAATGTTAAAGAGTTGCCGCTAATTAGAGATTTAATTTTGGGTAAAGAGATAGCCTGGCAAATTCAAATATGCGACAAAAATGGTAATCGTTTTAGCAAAGACTATTTTTTAAGCAAAGAAGAGTATTTAGAAGTCGCAAAATTTATTCACGAATCCACCCAAGCTTATACGGTCGATGAACTGCCAATTGCGGGAGCCGACGATATAGGTTACTTCTCAAAAGAATATCCGTTTTGTACAATTAACTATAATTGTTGGGATGGCTGTAAAGCAGGAAAAAGTAATCTTGGTATTCAAAGTAATGGTAATATCAAGGGATGTGATTCTTTACCTGATGAATATATTGAAGACAATGTTCACGAACGTAGTTTATATGATATTTGGACTGACCCAAAATCTTTTTCTTACACCAGAAATTTCGATGAGAGCCAATTAAAAGGATGTTGTGCAAAATGCCGATATGGGGCGGTTTGTAAAGGTGGATGCGTTGATATTGCTCATTCTATATCTGGACACGCCTTTGAGAATCATTATTGTTTATATGCCAATGAAGTTTCTGAGAATTAAATTTGTTTTATTCTTGTTATATTCTAGTGCAGGGTTACTTTAAGCTTATTTTTAACTTTATGTTTTTGTTATAATTATAATTAGAGAAAAAACTAACCCTGCACCAGGATGAACTCCAGGATGAAACTAGTGGAACCATGAGAAGGCTACTAGTGGGATGCCAAAAATTATATAAGTCCCCCACCTATTATTTTACTAACTAATACGGACTAGAGTAGAGCACCGCGACACAGCCAAGACTTTAGCATAGCCAATTCTGGCTGTGTTCCTTGCTCCGGACAATCTGGGTCATCGGCGTTTCTACTCTGGTATCGGGTTCTTTTTTTAGTTATCAGGGTATTTTTAGTATGAGTTTCAAGCTGCTTAAAAAAACATTGTGCAAAGTATTGATTTGTGATTCTATCTAAAAATTTTCTAGTAATATTTAGAGCTTCTTTTTATTTATATGTTTATTAGTAAAAATAGTAGAGCAAGTTTTTTTCTACCTACAGAAAAAAACGCAGATTTGGCTTTTCGACGCACAACGCATCTCGGTGTTGTTGCGCATCAGGATGATTTGGAAATTGCGACCTTTGCAGCAATTTTGGAGTGTTATAAAAATCCGTGCAAGTGGTATTCCGGCGTGGTGTGTACTGATAGTCCTGGTGAAGGATATTTCGACGATTATGCTACTTGTTCAAAAGAGGAATTGATAAAAATTAGAAGAGCAGAGCAGTGCGATGTTGCTAGCCTTGGCGAATATAGCAGTGTCATACAACTTGGTTATACTAGCCAAGAAATACAGGACATAACAAACCTAGACGTGGTGCAGGATCTAATCCAGATTTTAGAACTAACAGAGCCAGAATGTGTTTATACCCATTCTCCATATGATAGACATTACACTCATTTGTCTACATTTTGGTCGTTACTGAAAGCAATCCAGAGTTTGCCGCAAGAAAAAAGACCCAAGAAATTATTCGGTGGAGAAGTTTGGCGCGATTTAGATTGGATTAACGAAGAATACAAAGAAGTTATTCGCTTGAACGATCCAGAACAGTTAGGGAAAAGATTAATCGAGGCTTACAAATCCCAAAACGTTGGGTTAAAGAAGAATTATAATTTAGGAATTATTGGACGGCGTCAGGCAAATGCAACCTTTTTATCCGCATATGATACAGAACTAGTTAGTGGAGTTGAATATTTGGTGGATTTAAGTTTGTTAATTACTGACGACACGGTTAGCGTTTTTGATTTAGTGCAAGAGCAGATAAATAATTTTGCCGAAGATATAGTAGCTCGTTTGGAGAAAGTAAAGAGATAATTATGGAAGTAATAATTTTAGATAATCAAGAACAAGTGAGTCAGTTTGCTGCCAACTATGTGGCAAGTCGTATTTTAAAAAAACCACGGATTGTTTTAGGGCTGCCAACTGGTAGTAGTCCACTTGGAATGTATAAAAAGCTAATTGATAAATATCAGCAGGGAATATTGGATTTTTCAGAAGTGATAACTTTTAATTTAGATGAATATGTCGGAATTGTTCCAGGACACTCGCAGTCCTATAATTCCTATATGTATAAGAATTTCTTTAATTTTGTGAATATTAAGCCTCATAACATTAATATTCCAGATGGGTTAGTTGCTGATTTTGATAATTATTGTAAAAAATATGAACAATATATTGAAGATTGCGGCGGAATTGACCTACAGATTTTAGGTATTGGCAGAACTGGACATATCGGATTTAACGAGCCGTCATCGTCGTTGGGGTCACGAACTCGGATAAAAACATTAACTGAATCGACACGTCAGGATAATGCACGATTTTTTAACTCGATTGATGAAGTGCCTCATCATGTCATTACTATGGGGATTGGGTCAATTCTAGATAGTAAGGAATGTATGCTAATTGCTTTTGGAGAACATAAAGCCGAATCAATTGCTGCGATGGTTGAGGGATGTATTTCGTCGATGCTGCCAGCTTCAGCCTTGCAGTTTCATCCTTCAATAAAGGTGGTGATTGATTCAGCTGCTGCTAGTAAGTTAAAGAATAAAGAATATTATAAGTTTGTATATGATAATAAACCAGCATGGCAATATGTGTAAGGTAAAAATTTTTTTTATGTTTTATCGAATAATTTCAGGATTTGGAGAACAGTTTGGACGCTATGTTTTAGCTGTAGCTGAGGCATGGATATTTATCTTTGAAGTTTTATACAAATCCCTAACGCCGCCGTATCGTTTTAAACTGATTATTCAACAACTATATATTATCGGGGCGCAGTCTTTTTCTGTTGTGGCTTTGGTTGGTGGTTTTACAGGTGCAGTTCTGGCGGTTCAAGGCGAATATACCTTGTCGCAATTTGGCGCTACCGGTTACACTGGTTCGGCAATTGCGCTTAGTCTAATTCGCGAACTGGGACCAGTTCTAACCGCGCTCATGGTCAATGGACGGGCTGGTTCAGCTATGACCGCTGAACTTGGAATTATGAAAATCAGTGAACAGGTTGATGCCCTGCGTTCAATGGCTGTTGACCCGATTCGTTATTTAATGGTGCCACGGGTAATTGCTGGAATAATTTCCGTGCCAATTTTAACGGCTATTTTTGATGTAGTGGGTATTGCAGGTGGATATTTAGTTGGGGTTGAAAGTTTAGGTTTGTCTTCAGGGATATTTATGTCGCAAATGACTTCTGCCGTTAGTGATGTTGATGTAATTTCTGGATTTATCAAATCAATATTTTTTGGCTTAATAGTGGCTTGGGTTTCTTGTTACAAGGGGTGGACTTGTGGTTTTGGGGCTGTTGGTGTGAATAAGGCCACGACTAGTGCAGTGGTAACATCTTCTGTTGCGATTTTAGTTTTAGATTATTTTTTAACCTCAATTCTAACTAAGGTGTTTTTTTGATAAAAATCGATAACGTTTATAAAAGATTTGGTCAACATGTAGTGCTGAATGGAGTGAGCATGCAGGTTGTTGATGGTTCATTAGTGGCTGTGGTAGGTCCCAGCGGAACAGGCAAAAGCGTTTTACTTAAACTCATTACTGGCTTGTTGGAGGTTGATGCGGGAGAAATTTCAATAGATGGCTACATAGTTACAGGCAATCGAGGGGCGGCAGGACGGGAGTTTGTAGCTAAAAAAATGGGAGTATTATTTCAGGCAGCAGCCCTGTTTGATTCGATGACTTTGTTTGAAAATGTTTCGTTTCCATTGGAGCAAAGGCAAGAGTTAGCGCCGAAAGAAATTAAAGAACGCAGTTTAGAGTATTTGTGGAATGTAGGCTTAAAG
The DNA here is from genome assembly GCA_031278395.1 of Deltaproteobacteria bacterium. Lineage (GTDB taxonomy): Bacteria > Bdellovibrionota_C > UBA2361 > SZUA-149 > JAITKM01 > JAITKM01. The sequence goes on from JAITKM010000045.1 coordinate 30,676, forward strand.
GGTTATGAAAATAAGCTGCCCGGTGAAATCTCGATTGGCATGAGAAAACGAGTAGGTATTGCCAGGGCATTAATTACAGAACCCAAATATTTATTTTTTGATGAGCCTAATACGGGGCTAGATCCAGAAGTAGGACAGGGAATTTATGAATTAATTATTAAGCTGCATAAAAGATTTGGTTTTACTGGAATTGTAATTAGTCATGAAATTCCAGAAATCTTTCAAGTTTGTAGTCGAGTGATAATGCTCTATGAAGGGCAGGTTCAGGTTGATGGTAGTATTAGTGAATTTTTAGATTGTGATAAACCAGTAGTTAGGCAATTTATTCAAGGCACTGCGGATGGACCAATACAACTAAATTTTTAAGCCGAGGCTTATAGAGAAGCCAATTTATAAAGGGAATGTTATGGAAAGTAAAAAAAATGATTTAATCTTTGATTTACCAAAGAAGAAATGGACCGTAGAGTTTATAGTTGGGTTATTTGTTTTGTTTGGTATTTTATGTTTTTCATATTTGTCAATTAACCTAGCAGGTATGCGTTTATTTAAAACTAATATTTATACCATAACTGCTAAATTTGATAACATTGCAGGTTTAATGGTTGGCGCGCCAGTTGAAGTGGCTGGGGTTAAAGTTGGTGAAGTCGCGAGTATTGGTTTAGATGATACCTCGGCACTGGTTATAATGGAAATAAATCAAAATGTGCAATTGCGAGACGATGATATTGCGTCAGTTAGAACCAAAGGGATTATTGGTGAAAAATATATAAAAGTTATCCCGGGCGGATCAACAGATTATTTAACATCTGGAAGTCGTCTAAGCGATACTGAGTCGGCAGTGGATTTGGAGGAGATTATTGGTAAAGTAATTCACAAGATAGATTAAGTTGTAGTGTGAATTAAAATTTAACATCTGGAATATATGCGAAAAATATTAGCTATTTATTTAACTATTTTTGTAGGCTGGGTTGTTGTTTTTAATTTTAACCATGTTATTGCGCAAGAGAATGCGACGCCGTTAGTTAGGGTGCAGGAAGTCATAACTGTTTGCAAGGCGTATATTTTGGAGAATAAGGGGCATGTTGCGGAAACAGAAATGATTTCTAAACTTAAAGAGTTGGTTGCGCCGGTATTTGATTTTCGTGAAATGGCCAAACGTTGTTTGGGTAATAATTGGAACGCTGGGACGCCTGAACAGCAGAAAGAATTTGTAGATTTATTTAGTGAGATGTTAGCCAATGCTTATATGAAAAAAGTTGTAAATGGTATTGGGAATGCAGAGATTAAATACCCTGCAGATTCAGTTGTGTCAGACAATAAGAAAGCAACAGTTAAGACTATTATTATATCAGACGGTGAATCTATTAATGTCGCTTATCGTATGTTGCAGCGCAAAGATGGTAGCTGGTGGGTGTATGATGTGATTATCGAAAACATTGGCTTGATTTCTAACTATCGAAGTGAGTTTAATGAGATTATCAGAAAAAGCGGTTACACCGGGTTAATTCAAATCTTAAAAGACCGTATAGAAAAACTCAAAACCGCAGCAGCCAAGGCTGGCTGATGTTTTTGCCTATTATAAAGCCTCATTCTTTGAGGTGGGTGTCGGGCGAAGTCGACTGCGGTTCGCAAGAAAAAATAGTTATTTCTCCGTTTTTTTGGATAATCCATAAATATTGGCTACCCCAAACTGACTTGATATTTTCAACCGGGTCGTCAAAAGCTGGAGATTGAAGTTCTAAGGCAGATTCTCGATTAATAGTTTGTAAGTTTTTATCGAAAACTATACCAGCTGGGATTTTATTTCGGATGGTTGGCGTTATTTCTGCAGTGTTGAAGGAATTAATATTCCAAAATCTGATGATATTATCATTTGAGCTAGTAACATAATGATGTTTAGATATTTTATTTTGTTTGTTAGGGCAGGAAAGAATTTCTAATTTTTTAACAAACTTGTCTTCGAAATGGAGCAGTCTAACAGGAATTAAGCCTTTGATTTTCCACCAGATTACCAGACCATTGGTATGCGATGTAATTAATTCGTCTTTTAGTTCATCAAAATAAAGATTTGCAATTGGCGTCTTGGTATTAAGGTTTACATGTTTGGTATTGATATATTGCGGCATATTTTTTTCGCTACTCCCCCAAAGCCCCATATCATTTTCGGTTTTTAATAGCCGGCGAGCAATGAGATGTCCAGTTTGGTCAGTCGCAAAATAAATACGACTATTCGGGTAAAAATAAATATCAGTAATGGGAGATATCCCTTCTTTGTAAGTTTCAATACTATTAATATTAGAAGTTTCATTAGCTACGAATGTAGCGCCTTTAAATATTTCCCAAACAACGATACTGCCAACTTGTCCAACAACTAAATAGTTACCAGTTACAGACCAATTTAACGCTGTAATACGTCCACTAATTTGACTTAGTTCAGCCACAACTTTTTTTTCTTTTAAGTTAAAGAGCGCGATAGTTGAGGGACCAGCTATGGCTAAGAATTTCTCATCAGGAGATATAGCAAGAAGGTTAATACTAGAATTATTAATTAATAGTAAGCTAGATTTTAGTTTTAAATTATCAGTTATCTCACTATAAAAAATTTGTCCCTGGCTATCCGCTGTCCAGGCCCCCTTACCATCCTTCCTAACAGCGATTGAAGTAATGTCACTGTTGTGAACTGCAAAAGAAAAAAAGTTATTTTTATTAGTTTTAGGATTGGTTGGTGGAGGAATTATAAAACTAACAAATTTAGTAGGGATCGGATTTAATAACTTAGCTTGCAATTTTGGGTCATTATCGTCTATGAGGTAAGGTGAATTTTTGAAGCTACGCTCAGACCAAAGTCCAGTAACTGTATTTTGTAAAGTGCAGCCGAAAGTAACGAGACAAATGATGATCAGATAAACTAGGGTTAATAGAGAAAGTCCCTGATAATTTTTTTTTGTATAATGGAAAAAAATTATCCTCCTATATGCAGTGAAGCAGATTAGCTGGATGAATTTATAAGCTGATAACATAATATAAAATAACTTAATAAAAATAGTAAAATACAATGGAAGACAGACAAACAACACAAAATGCAGGCGAACATACTACTAATAATTTAGATAAACAGCAAGAAATAGAAGAACAAGGCATAATAACAAGTATTCAACATTATGCTTGTGAAGTTAGTAATGAATTAATGGCAAAAATCGACGCTATTGGCGATTTATTACTACAGTTGAAGCCAACAAATACTATAATTTATTGTAATAATCGTAGTGAAACAGAAGTTGTTGAAAAAATTATTCGGCGCAAAGGCGTAAATGCTAGGCGTGTTACCTATGATTTATCACAGTTTCAGACTACTAGAATATTGGAAAAAATTGCTGCGGGACAGCTACCGGTTTTAGTTGCTGTTGATTTTCTAAAGCAGAATTTAAATAATAAAGAAATAGACTTGGTGATTAATTATGCCCTTCCAGAAAATAGTAGTGATTATTTAAAGAGTTTGGAACAGTTAAATCCTACAGCAAGTGTGGTTAATATTGTAGGCGCCAAAGATTTTGGAAGTTTTTATACCTTAAAAAAATCGCTGAGCCAGCTAGAATTTAAAGAGCTTGAGCTAGGATTATTAGCTGATGCGAGTCTGACCAAACTCAATATACTGCATAGTATTTTGCGCAACATACAGTCTGAGATTAGAAGTTCTGATTTAGAAGTTGCGCAGAGTTTTCTTGATGAATATGGGCTTAACTCTGTTCAGCCAGAATTTGTAGAGGTTATGGCTAGAGTTTGCTTAGCGCTAACAGAATATGCTTTTCCAGATAAGGTTGTAAGTTTAGAAGAAGAGTTAGCAGGAGAAGATCCGTCGTTAAAGCAGCTGGCTAATGATAAAGGTAGTTGGAACAGTAGTTCTAACAATGAAGAAGATAATTTTAGAGGTGCAAGGCGTTTTGATCGGCGTTCGAGATTTGATGAGAATCGTGGAGGAAATAGAGGAAGAGGCTGGCGACGAGATGATGATAGGAAATTTCCAAAAGAGCGCCGTGCGAGGGAAGATGATAGTAGGAATAGTGATCGACGATATGGCAGCGGTCGGCGTCGTTTTGAAAATGATAATTACGGTAAGGGTCAATTTAAAGGAAGATCGCCTAACAGGAGAGGTGAATTTACAGAGGGCGAGGGGAGTACTATTTATGATTTACGTTTGTATATTGGGCAAGGCACAAATTCTGGGTTGACTGAAAATGAGTTTAAGCAGTTAGCAACCTCTATAGGTGATATAGAAGCAAGTAAGATTGTTAGATTAAAACTTCATGAGCATTATGGTTTTATTGACGTTAAAGAGGATGCGGCTGATACGCTGGTGAATAATCTTAATGGCATAGAATATAATGGTGCAATCTTACCAGTCCAGCATGCAGGACGAGTTAAAGGGTAATTTAAGGTAATTTTTTGACGATAAATTTCCAACATAATATTTGTATCTTACTATAATTTATGCTTTATAGTAGCCCGTTTTAACTACAATAAAAATATCAGGTTCGGGTAGAAGTCAAAATTTTATGTCATTTATATCAAAAATATAAATGACGTAAGAAAGTTTCAGAAGGTTTTTTTATTTAATTTTTATGGATAAAAAAATGAATACAGATAATTGTGTTTATAAAAATGTTAAGGAAGTCCTTGAAAAAGAACTTCCTCAGCATTTTTTAAATCTATGGCTCAAATTGGAGACCGTAGAAAAAGAAAAATTTCTTAAAATGTTCGCTAAATATTTTAAGAAATCTGATTTGTTAGGTGATTATAGTGATCTTGATCGCCTAGCTAATCTCATTCAGCGGAACTTTCATAAACATGAAAGTTTTTTGCACGCTGAATATGCTAATCCAGACATAAAAATTGTTTGTAAGCTAAGAAGACGCCTTGACGCTCTTAGCTATATGTTTTAGTCTCATTTTGATGAGATATTTAAGAAAAACCGTTAGTCAATTTATTTGACTTCGGTTTTTCTTTTTTCTGTTTTTTTTTAGGAATTTAGAAACTTTCTTGCTATCCAAAGTCTAATAAGAGAAAAAACACCATTTAATTCAAAAAATTAAGGAAAAATAATGCTTGGACAACTTAAGGGAATTTTAGAATATCAAAATCATGACGAGCTAATTATAGATGTGCATGGAGTTGGTTATGTCGTGCAAGTATCTGGAACAGTCTTAGCCGAGCTGGGAGGTGTTGGTTCTGAAATAAAATTAGTTATTTATACCGACGTTCGGGAAAATTCAATTTCGCTCTTTGGTTTTTCGACAATTCTCGAAAAACAGGTTTTTTTATTAACCAAAAAAGTTAAAGGACTTGGCTCAAAACTTGCCATGAATGTTATTTCCACTCTTGGTGCAGAAAAACTTTTAGTCGCAATTGGGCGCGGAGATACAGAAGCTCTAAAAAAAGTCTCTGGCATAGGCAAAAAAATGGCAGAACGCATTATTGTTGAATTAAGAGAACAAGTAATTTCTTTTGTTAAAGAAGTGCGCGGCGAAAATTTAGACAGTAACGCCGATAATGTGGAAGTTTTAGGATTTAAAAACCAACCACTTTCAAAATCACATCCAGCCAATTTAATCTTAACCCCAAGTCTGGAAAACGACGCTATCCTTGCTCTTGAAAAACTAGGAGTCCACTCAGAAAAAGCCAAGCAAGCTGTAGCTAGCGCATTGGTAGCCAATCTGAAAATTAAGGATAGCGGTGAATTAGTTAGGTTAGCGCTAAGTAATTTATAAATTTTAATTATCCACCCTCTCCCCCACATTTTTGCTACCCAAGAATGTGGGGGAGAGAGTGAATTTAGTGGCTGAACAATTACATTCTTTGAAATTCTGCCAAATACCCCACTGAAATAAACGTAAGTTATGGGTTATTGACAATATTTAAAGAAAATAGTATTAGCCGCCCCTACTTTAGCGGGAGGTGCCCGTTTTTTTATTGTTAGTGATTATTATTGGGCGGTAGCCAAGTGGTAAGGCACTGGTTTTTGATACCAGCATACGTAGGTTCGAATCCTCCTCGCCCAGCCATCCTTATAATATAATCAGATTTATTTTTGAATGAGGAATTGTGGAAGCTATAGAGATTAAGATTGAAAGTCGACAGGTGAGCGGTTCAAATGCGAATAAAAAATTTCGTTTAACAGGAAAAATTCCAGGTGTAATTTATTCTCAGGGACAAAGAGGTGTTAATGTCGCGGTGGATGCTATACATTTATACAACACACTTAGAGGAGTGCCTTTAACTCACTTATTTAAAATGGTAAGTGACGACAAAGTGATTAATGGCAAAATGGTTTTAGTTAAGGACCTACAAATTGATCCAGTAAAACAACAAATTTTGCATTTTGATTTATATGAAATTCATAAAGGACATAAAGTTACAGTTGTCGTGCCGATCGTTCTAACTGGCGAACCAGTAGCGGTTAAGCAAAAAGAAGGAACTCTAGCTCAGTCATTATTTGAAGTTGAAGTTGAGTGTCAACCAACGGCTATACCAGATGAAATTGCGCTTGATGTTTCTGAGCTACAGTTGGGACATTCCTTGTTTATTAAAGATTTAAAAGTTGCTGATGGCGTGCGAATTAAAGAAGCTGACGACCTAAACGTTGTTACCCTAGCGGCTGTTGAAGAAGAAAAAACAGTTTCAGTTGCTCCAGCAACTGAAACTGTTCCGGCGGCTCAAGCCACAGATAAAGCTAAAAAGTAACGTGTTTGCAATAATTGGACTTGGTAATCCAGGACAGAAATATCAAAATACCAGACATAATGTAGGCTTTGCGGTAGTCGATATGTTCTGTGCGAACAGCGGTTTGCTAGATAAGTTTCAAGAAAAGTTTGGTTGTCTATATTTGAAAGTAAATATAGTTGGACAAACTGGAATTTTAGTTAAGCCCCAGAAATTTATGAATTTAAGTGGGCAAGCTGTGCAGCCTTTATTGAATTTTTTTAAAGTGCAGGCTGCGGAAGTGATAGTTGTGCATGATGATCTTGATTTAGCGTTGGGGCAGTTAAGAGTACGCAAGGGCGGCAGTAGTGGTGGACATAAAGGGGTGCAGGATTTGATTAATATTTTAGGTTCAAATGATTTTTGTAGGGTGCGGGTTGGAGTTGGAAAACCAGATAAGCAGGAGATGGATACTGTTTCCTGGGTGCTGAGTAGCTTTCAAGTTGAGGAGCAAGTTAAGATTAGAGAGGCAATAGAGAAAGCTAGTCAAGCAATAAAAATGCTGCTTGCAGAAGGGGTAGAGCAGACACAAAGACAATTCAATTAATTTTAATTGTTCTCTTGTAAAAGATTTGAAAAAATAGTAAGGGCGGTAGCCTTATTTTGTATTAACTTGTGGGTAGAATTGAATATATGGAAAATAATAAAGATTACGAAACAGTCATAGTTTATGATGCAAGTTTAGATGAAACTGTAATTAATAAGGAGTTGGCTAAAATTGAGGAGTTGATAAATGTGCATGGCGGGATTGTAAAAAAGAAAACTATCGCTGGACGAAAGAAACTAGCTTACAAGATAAACCACAAAGAGTTTGGGGTTTATGTTTTATTAGTGCATAGTGGGGATAGTAAGATTGGTTCTGATTTAGAGCGCCAGTTTCAAATTAATACCGCTGTTTTAAGACATTTAGTAGTTAAAAAAGATAAATATGCTCCAGACGGCGAGATTGTATTGGATGATAGCAATGTAAGTTCATTATTAGAAGAAGAGACGGTGGATATTATTGAAGAGTTGGTAGAGGAAGAAGTTGTGGCTGCTGGAGTTTAGAGATCAATATTGATTAATATTTTATAAAATTATGGAAATTATTTTAACGGAAGATATAGCTGGATTGGGCGATATTGGTGAGCAAGTTAATGTCAAGCCAGGATATGCTAGGAATTTTCTCATTCCGCAAGGATTAGCTATTGAAAGTGGTTCAAAAAATGGAAGGGCTTTAGCTCATAGAATGAAACAACTTGCAGCCAAAAAGCTTTTATTAAAGGGCGCGGCTTTGGAAAAAGGTAATGCTTTAAAGCAGGTCAAGGTGGAATTAAGTTTGAAAGTAGGTGAGCATGATAAAGTATTTGGCGCGATTCATTCTAAAGATATTGCCGAGGCGCTAAAAGTTTTGGGATATGAGGTTGATCGGCGCCGGGTAATGCTAATAGAGCCGATTAAGAAAATCGGTTTACATACAGTTAAGATAAAATTACATTCTGAAGTTTTTGCGGAAGTTGAAGTGCAAGTTCTGGGTGTTTCAGCTCAGGAAGGAGACGTCGCTAAGGCAGCTGCAAAATTAAAAGAAAAAATGGAAATGGAAGATAACAAAGAAAAAAAGAAGAGAGGGAAAAAAGATGCCTAAAGTAAAATCACATCGAGGAGCTAGAAAGCGTATTATAAAAACTGGAAGTGGTAATTTAAAAAGAGGTTGCAGTAATAAGCGCCATATCCTAACTAAAAAAACAACTGCTCGTAAACGTAAGTTGCGTCAGGGAGGGACGGTTGCTCATGCTAATCAGAGACAAGTCTTAAGGCTGTTGCCGTATTAATTTTTTGGGGAATTTATGAGAGTAAAAAGAGGAATCAAAGCAAGACAGCGTAGAAATAAATTATTAAAATTAGCGAGAGGTTTTAGAGGGCGTTCTAAAAACACTATTCGTCAGATGCGGCAGCGTTTGGATAAATCATTATGTTATACCTATCGTGATCGCAGACAACGTAAACGTCAAATGCGTGGAATTTGGATCGTGCGTTTAAGTGCGGCGGCTAAGTTAAACGGTATTAGCTATTCTAAATTAGTTAATGCCTTAAAGACTGCCAAAATTGAGTTAGATCGAAAAATTTTGGCTGATTTAGGTGCATTACATCCAGAAGTATTCACTAAAGTTAAGGAAGTCGCTGTTGGAGTTAAGTAATTCCGAGGAGACGTAACTAAATGATTAGGGTTGCTTCGATTAAACAAAATTCAAAATTGTTAAATTGCGTTGGCAAGCTGGAGATTATTAAATTAACTCCTGAACACCTGCCTGTTGTTTTTGAAATTCAGCATGCAGGCTTAAGCTCACCCTGGACTTTTGAGAATCTTCAAAGCACATTAGAGAATATTCATAGTTTTTCTTTCGGATTATTTTTAGATGATAAATTAATTAGCTTTTGTTTGACTACTTTAGTTTTAGACGAGGTGAATATTTTAAATTTTGTGACGCGTCTAGAATATCGGCGTCAAGGTTATGCTAACTGTTTATTACAAAAAGTAATTGCTTTGGCTGAACAACAAAAGATAGTTTCTTTTTTCTTAGAAGTTCGCCAAAGTAATTTTTCTGCGGTGCGTCTTTATGAAGAGTTTGGTTTTGTGAAACTCACTGAGCGCAAGGATTATTACCAAAACCCAACTGAGAATGCTCTTGTTATGGCATTGAATGTCAAAAAACAATGACTACCGATCAAGATAAAAAATTAGAAAAAATCAAGACTTGGATTAATACTGAAACAAATGTCAGATTAGATTCGGCGATTAGTAAGCAGATACAGATTTTAAGTAAAAACGACGCCAACTTACTGTGTGCACAAGGTAAAGTAAAGCTAAATAACTCAAATGCCGAAGTAAAAGCAGGAGAAAGTGTTAAGTGTGGAGACCAAATTGAAGTTGATTTTTCGCATTTGAATTTTTCTGCTCGACCTGAGTTAGGCGCCGCCTTATTGCCGTTGAAAATACTTTTTGAAGATGAGTATTTTTTAGTGTTGCATAAGCCGCGCTCATTACATTCGGTTACGCAAAAAAGTAATCCCGCTGTTAGCTTAGCTGACGCTCTTAGCGCTTATTGTCCAGCTTGTTTAACTGCTTCAAAAGATCCGTTTGAAGCAGGTTTAATTCAGCGTTTGGATTACTGGACAACTGGGTTAATGCTTGCCGCTAAGAATAAGATGACGCATAAGATATTAAGTTTGATGTTACTAAGTGGCAAAATTAAAAAAACTTATTTGGCGTTAGTTGAAGGTAATTTTAGGGAGCGAGAGAAATTGATCAAAACAGTTCTGGAAAGTCAGGCTCAAGTTGTGAAAACTCTTGCTCTTGAAGACGTGCCGGATTATGTTGATAAATCGTCTTTAATAATTAGGGAGACGCGGGCGAGTTTTGAAAAAACTATTGATGCGCGTTCGACTTTAGTTCAGGCAGTAGCCACGGCAGCGTATCGACATCAGATTCGCGTACATTTAGCATTTGCAGGCTTTCCGCTAGTTGGCGATACGCAGTATGGTAGTTTAATGACTTTAAAAGATTTGCAAGGGGTTAGCCAGTTTCAGGAATTGCAAGCTACATATGGCGTTTTGGCTGCTGAAGAGGGTTTTTTCTTATGTGCTAACAGTCTTGATTTTGTGCATCCTTATACTCAGGAGAGGTTGTTGTTTAGAATTTAAAGGAACCTGAATTATTAGAGATACTCTTAATGTAATATTTTTTTATTATAAAGGTTTTAATGTATGACAACGTTTGTTTTATGTCTTCAAATATTTTTTGCTAGAATCTTAGATGTGTCGCTTGGAACAACACGGATGATTTTAACGGTCAAAGGCAAAGCTTTGTTTGCAGGTGTAATTGGGTTTGTTGAGTTATTTATTTGGTTTGTGATAGCGCGTGAAGCTATTAATACAGGTATTGATAGTATTTGGGTGCCGATTAGTTATGCTGGAGGTTATGCAACTGGAACATTTATTGGTGGTTTATTATCTCATAAATTTATTAGTGGTAATTATGGTGTGCAAGTTGTGTTGAGCGGCAAAGCGGATGAGGATATTGTCAATAATATTAGACAGAATGGGTTTGCAGTGTCGGTGGTTGACGTTAAGGGTAAGGGTGAGCATCACAATATGTTATTTATAGAAATAAATAAGAATAGTTTCGGAAAGCTTAAGAAAATGATTAGAAAGCTAGACGAAAAAGCCTTTATGGTAGTGAATGAAACAAAGTTAGTGCAAAACGGATTTGTAAAATAATAAAATTCACAAGCATGGAAAAAATTTTAATTTTAGGTTCTGGTCCTGCTGGTTATACAGCTGCGATTTATACAGCGAGGGCAAATTTAAATCCTCTTTTATTGCAGGGTAAGGTACCGGGAGGTTTTTTAACGACAACTACAAAAATTGAAAATTATCCTGGGTTTGAGCGAGGAATTCAAGGTGCAGAACTGATGAAGCAGATGCGTGGACAGGCTGAGCGTTTTGGGACGCGGGTTGAGCAGCAGAGTGTGGCGCGGGTTGATTTGAGTGTGCGTCCATATAAAGTTTGGACTGGCGCTGAGCAGTTAATTGAAACTCAAACTTTAATTATTGCTACTGGTGCTATACCTAAGATGTTGGGTCATGAGAAGGAGAAAGATTTTTTGGGATTAGGTATTTCTACTTGTGCTACTTGTGATGGAGCGTTCTATCAAGATAAAGCTATAGTAGTAGTTGGTGGTGGAGACTCAGCGTGTGAGGAGGCGTTGTATTTAACTAATTTTGGTAAGACTGTAACGTTAATTCATCGGCGTGATGAGTTGCGGGCATCGAGTGTGATGCAGGAGAGGGTTTTAAATCATCCTAAGCTTAAAGTTTTGTGGAATAGTATAATTAGTGATTTATTAGGAGATAGTCAGCAAGGTTTGACGGGGTTAAAGGTTAAGAATCTTCAGACTGGTCTTGAAGTGGAGTTGATTTGTGACGGGCTTTTTTATGCGATTGGTCATGTTCCTAATTCTGAGTTATTCACGGAATATCTAAAAGTTGATAAGCAGGGATATTTAATTACTAAACCTAATAGTTCGGAGACGAATCTTGAAGGTGTTTTTGCTTGTGGTGATGTTAAAGATCCAATTTTTAGACAGGCTATTACTGCGGCAGGTTCTGGTTGTATGGCTGGAATTGAAGCCGAGCGCTATTTGGCAAAAATATCTTAATACCTTTTTTTTCTGGTATAGGTGCAGAATCAATGCAGAATCAATGAGCAAGTGCGAATTTTTGTAATACGGAATAGGGTACCTTGTGTGGAGTAAATCAATTCAAACATTTGTATTTTCTGGTGCTGGTATGGGGTTACTTTTGGTCGTAATTTTTGAGGTTAAAAACTTTCCTAAAATATCATGTATCGTCAAATAATTAAATAAATTTCCATTGATATTTATGTCTAAAAGTAACCCCATACCAGGAAAAAATCCAAAAGTAACCCTGCACCAATTAAAATAACCTATTTAAACTTTAAACAAATATTGTTATAGGCTTGAGGGTTTTTAGTAATTTTTAAATAAAAAAACATGAACGAAGAATTAAATGAACAACAAATTATTAGACGAGAAAAACTTACTAAGCTGCGAACAGTTGAGTATCCATATCCAAATGATGTAAAAATTACAGCCGATTCTGAAAAAATTAATGAACTAGTTAAAATTGCTACTAGCGAAAATCTGACCGAACTTCAGCAAACAGAGAAATTAGAAGCTCTTAAAACTCAAACATTCACTTTAGCTGGACGTTTAATGTCTCAACGCCTGATGGGTAAAGCTGCATTTAGTAATTTACAAGACCAGACAGGACAAATTCAATTCTATATTCGCAAAGATGATGTTGGTGATGAAATCTTTGCTACTTACAAAAATCTTGATATTGGCGATATCATAGAAATTTCAGGTTATCCATTCAGAACTAAAACTGGCGAGTCAAGTCTGCATCTGCAAAAGATTCGTCTACTGGCTAAGTGTTTAAATCCTCTACCAGAAAAGTGGCATGGCTTGACTGATAAGGAGTTACGTTATCGTCAACGCTATGTGGACTTAATTGTTAATCCTGAAGTTCGTGAAGTGTTTGTCAAGCGTTCGCAAATTATCCAATATATCAGAACTTTTTTCTTTGAGCATGGATACCTTGAAGCTGAAACTCCATTTTTAAGTGCCATTGCTAGCGGAGCGAATGCCAGACCGTTTGAAACGCATCACAACGCTCTAGATTTAAATTTACATCTTCGTATTTCTCCAGAATTATATTTAAAACGTTTAATTACAGGCGGATTTAACAGAGTTTTTGACATGGGAAAAATGTTTAGAAATGAAGGTATTGATCTAAAACATAACCCAGAATTTACGATGATTGAATTTTATCAAGCATATGCAACATATGAAGACTTGATGCATCTGACTGAGGATTTAATTGGGCAGATATGCGATAAAATTATTGGTTCAAGGCAAATTGAGTATGACGGAAAAATCATTGATTGGACTGCTCCATGGGAAAGGCTCAATATGGTAGAGGCTATTTATAAATATTTAAATATCCCCAAGAGCATAGATTTATATACGCTTGCGGGCGTTAAGCAAGCAGCTAAATTAGTTGGCTTTGATGGAGTTGAGCATGAAGAAAATTATGGACTTGCGATGTATGAATTATTTGATTCGCAGGTTGAATCAAAAATAATTAATCCAACTTTTATTACTAGACATCCGCTTGAAATTTCGCCGCTTTCACGTCCAGCTTTAGATGATCCACGGTTTGTTGATCGTTTTGAGTTGTTTGTTAATGGGACAGAATTGGCGAATGCTTTTAATGAGCTCAATGATCCAGAGGATCAAGAGCAGAGATTCTTAAAACAGGCAGAAGCTAAAGCTGCCGGCGATGAAGAGGCAATGGAATATGATGCGGATTTTGTGAATGCGCTAAGTTATGGCATGCCACCAACTGCTGGTGAGGGTATTGGGATTGACCGACTTGTTATGTTGCTAACTGGAAATACAAGTATCAGAGATGTCATGTTATTTCCGTTAATGCGACCGTGAACTTAATAAAAATTAAGTCCGATAGTCGCCGTTTATTTTAACATAGTCATATGTTAGATCGCAGCCATATGCTACCGCTGAGTGATTACCATTATGTAAATTAATCTGAATTGTAATACTATCTTCGGCTAATACTTTTAAAGCAAGATCTTCATCGAATTTTACACCAAAAGAATATTGACACACTAATAATTCGCCAGCTTTTGAAGACAAAGTTACTGAAATATTAGCAATGGAAAAATCTCCTTCTGTATAACCAATTGCACAAAGAATACGTCCCCAATTCGCATCTTTGCCAAACATTGCCGCTTTTAATAAATCAGAAGCAATTACATTCTTAGCTATAGCACGAGCAATTAAAATACTCGGAGCTTGAAGAACATGACAAATAAGTTGTTTAGTCGCCCCCTCACCATCTTTAGCTAATAAAGCGGAAAGATAATTTAACACTTCAAAAAGAGCTGTTTTAAAAACTTGGTAATCTTCGTTTTCAGTAGCAATCAGCTCATTATCAGCTAGACCATTAGAAAGTATTACTGCCATGTCATTGGTTGAAGTATCACCATCAACACAAACCATATTTAGAGTATCTGCCACAACTTCAGACAAAGCCTTCTGTAATAAAGCAGAAGTAATCTTAACATCAGAAGTTAAAAAGCAAAGCATGGTTGCCATGTTGATATTTATCATGCCGCTACCTTTTGCCATGCCACCTAAATGGCAAATTTTGTCCCCTAAATTAAATTCAACTGCTATTTCTTTGGAAAAAGTGTCGGTGGTCATAATAGCTTGACAAGACCGCAAATGACCATTTGTAGATAATTCCGCTACCAATTGAGGTAGACCATTTTTAATTGGCGTTATATGAAGTTCCGCGCCAATTACACCAGTAGACGCTACCACAACATCACTTGCCTTAATCCCAAGTTCTTTGGCTGTTAGCTCACACATAGCTTGAGCAATCTCTATTCCATTGGCATTACAAGTATTAGCATTACCGCTATTACAAATAATAGCTTGTGCCTGTCCATTAGCAACATTTTTTTGAGTAACATAAAGCGGCGCGCCTTTAACTTTGTTGGTAGTATAAGTGCAAGCAACAGATGCTAAAGTTGAGCTATAGACTAGGGCTAAATCTAGTTTATTTTTATTTGATCTAATACCACAATATATACCACTGGCGCTCCAACCTTTTGCTGCACAAACTCCACCTTGAATTTGCTTAATCATAATTTCCTCCTTTTTGAGATTTTTATTAAACTTGAGCTATTAATTGAATTATTAAAATTATATGAGAATAAATATATGCCGCCTACTAGCGACGACGAACAATAAGAAAAGAAAAATTAAAATCAATTGAATGTAACATGAGCTTGGCGTTTAGCACTACTTTAAACATGAAGTCAATAAATAAAGAAACATGTAGAGTGATGGGTTATTTCAGATATACCTCAGCCCGAATATAGATGATTGAGTTACTCCAAAAATTTTTTATTTTTATTTTGCTCTTCTATCTATTTTTCCTCGACTTTTGGTCGGGGAGCTAAAGGAAAAGTAACCCTGTACCAGAAAAAACCAGAAAAAAGGAAATAAATTTAGCATATTATATATTATTCAACTTATGAAAAAAGTAGGAAATAAAACAACCCTGTACCAGTATTTTTATTTAAAGAAATAATATTTTTATTCCGATTATGTATCGGTAGTTTAATCTTAGTTTAACCTTAATAAATACTAACATGACAGATATAAATATAAAAAAAGACAACACATCAACTCTTGAAAAGAATAAAAAAAAAGATACATCCACAGGCTCTGCGGTAACAACAAAAAATGAGCCCCTAAACATCTTAAAATCTGCATCTTTGCCGGAAATTAGTGATCTTTATAAAAGCGCTGAAAATTTTTTTAAAAACTATGGCATGTACCAACGCATGACTGAAGATTCTCAAGAATTTGTTAAATCCAATGTTGAACTATTTCGCACAATAATTGATAAGATGCAAGATAAGTCTAAATTTAGTTCTGAAACCATCTTTCCTATTGAAGATATTGAAGGTATTTATTTTAAAGATGGGTTACATAATAATTCATTAATATATAATTTAAAAAATTTATCGGATTTAAATTCTGAAAAAACCGTTTCATATTCTGTTATGACCTACAACGGTTCAATCTATGAACAAGTATTTTCTGCTGATGGCAAAGAGCTTTTATATACCGGTACCAAAAAGGTCTATAATGGTAAAAATGAAGAAGTTAATGCTGATTATAAGGTTGTGGATCACAAAACCAATGCCTATATTAAATATACTAATGTTTCTGATTATAATACATTGGGAGGAAAGTTACAGACATTAGAATCCAACAACCCTGCTACCGGACGGACAGAAAATGTTTATTTAGACCCACAAACCGGTTGCTACAACAGTGAAGTCCGTGAAAGTAAAAAGTTACTCTCTAAAAGTAGCATTAAGGTTTTGCGTGATGGCAGTACTTTAATCGCATATAACACTAATTCTGGGGATACTAAGCTTAATGTTACTGAAACAGTAAATAAGAAACAGCGGCGTAGAACATACAACATCAATATAACTGATAATAATAAAACACTTGTTGAGAGAAAGATCACACAACGACCTATCAGTAAAGATAACAATGTGGTAGAGACTATAATTAACGGGGTTCGGTACACTACAAAATATTCTCCAAAGAATGGTGATATTTTAGTTACAAGATATTCTCCAAAGAAAGATAAAACTGCCAATAACAACACAGTAGAAACAATTAAACTTCGTGAAATGTTGCAGTTAGGTTTATCCGACTTGCAGTTAGTAGATAAAACTATACAAGAAGTAATAAGTGCTCCTGAAGCTATAAATAATGGACTTAAGATATTGAGTAAGATTGTAGAATCCATAAATCTACTGCCTGAAAAATACACAACCGCTCTTAACGGTTTTATCCAACCAATAGACAAAGAAATTTCAGATGCTCTGTACGTTGCTAATATGAGTGAGCTCACTCATATGATCGAAAGAGAATCTAACGTCTATAAAAAGAAACTAAAGCTTAGTAGGTTATTAAATCAAATTAATGAATTAAATAATTCAGTGACAAATCAAGAATCCCGACAAAAAGTTAATGATTTAAAAAAGGAGGCTCTGGCATTAAATGCAGAGATAATAAAGCATTATAATAATATTTCTGACGTATCAGCGATGGTAAAAAAAGAAGACAAAATAGAATTAGATAAAATGGAAGCCAAGAGAAATCCAAGGAGAGAAAGAGAAGATGAGGAACAGATCGAGAATAATGATCACCACCTTTGGCAACAATACATTTCACAAAACAACAAGAATTATTTTAACAGGTCAACTAATTATATACATAATATACCGATAGACTCAGAATATGAAGCACGAGCAGCTTCTCTTTTGTTAGAGGTCCCACCGGATAGGTTATCAGTTTTAGCATTATTTGATAAAGAAGAAGATATTCCTCCAATTGGCTATTACATATCAGATAAATTACCTAGCTCGCGAGTTGATCCATTAAATAACGTGCTGGTTATAAATCAAAATATGGCAGTACTGTTGCATGAATTAGGGCATTTATATGATTTAGAGTTTACGGATATTACTCATATAACCGAGAGACGCTTGGGGCTATCTTCAAGCCAGCCGATTTTGAATGTCTATGAGAAGGAACTTGACAATTTTCGAAAAACATCAACTCCTCTTGAACGAAATGCCATTACATATTTTACATTAAATTCTAATGGGAATGAGGTAGATTTACACGGTGGTGGTATAGGGGATTTTCTTAGACCTGCCGACGTGATAGAAACATCAGTAGGGTATAGCGAAACCTTAGCAGAGTCACACATGATACTTAATGCTTTATCCGGTTTTGAAGGTAATTCTTTAAATTTTCGCAGCTTAGTTTTAATGCGTTATTTTCCTAAAACTATAGCAATGGTTCATGAAGTACTAGAAAGAAATAAAAACGCTCCACAAAACGAACAAAATAATTAAACTGCGCCGAATTTTTCCGGTACCATTTTTCTAATACCAAGTATTTTTTTCTCTGATGTTTTTCTTTTCTCTGATGCAGGGTTACTTTTGTTTATCCAGAGAAAAAAGTAACCCTGCACCAGAGAAATCGCAACTACTTTTGGCATGCCCCTACACACAATTTCGAAGGTTTTGAATTAATTCCTGCAAGCCGATACGTTGCTTGGCTGAGATAGTTAAGGCGTGAAACTGCTCGGCAAGAATTTTAACTTGCTCTGACTCAAATGCGTCAATTTTATTTAAAACTAAAATTTGTGGTTTAGTATAAACATTCAGACTTTCCAAAGTATCAGCCACAACCTTTATACGCCTACTTAAATCTGGATCAGTAATATCAGCTAAATGTAACAAGACATCAGCAGTTTCAATCTCCTCTAAAGTCGCCTTAAACGCAGTAACTAATTCTTTAGGCAAGTCCCTAATAAAACCGACTGTATCTACAAAAATTACTTCTAGCCCGCTTGCTAAATACATTCTGCGACTAGTCGTATCCAGTGTGGCAAAAAGTTTGTCTTCTGTCCAAGTTGAGCTTTTGGTTAAAGCATTTAATAAAGTTGATTTTCCAGCATTAGTATATCCCACAATAGCAATCACCGGGATTTGCTGAGATTCTCGTTTGTTTCTTTTAACCCCACGACGTTTTGAAATTTCATTAATCTGTTCTTGCAAAATAGCTATTCTCTCCCGCGCTCGCCTTCTGCTAATTTCTAATTTAGTTTCACCAGGACCTCGCCCACCAATGCCACCAGTTAAACGACTCAATCCACTATCAAGGTCTGTTAGACGTGGTAAAGAATATTTAAGTTGAGCTAACTCAACTTGTAATCTTCCCTCGCTGGTTTTAGCCCGTTGAGCAAAAATATCGAGAATCAACATGGAACGATCAATAACCTTTAAATCTGTGAGGCTGGTAATAGCACGCAATTGGCTAGGCTTTAACTCCTTATCAAAAATTAGTAAGTTCACTTCTAGTTTTTGACTTAGCTCAACAATTTCCTCAATTTTGCCTTTACCAATTAGCGTTTTAGGATCTAATTGCCTTCTGCGCTGAATAATACAGTCAGCTACAACCAACCCCGCTGATTCTGCGAGAGCTTTTAACTCTGCCATCGCCACATTACTTTCCTCGACAGATTCAGTATATGCGCCAATCAGCAGCGCCGATGTTTTAGGTATAGTTAGCTCAGTTGGTTTTTTCATAGCGTGGGGTATAAAATAGTCAGGTCGGTTAGTCAAGAGAAAGCAGCTGCAGGGATTGTCCTATAAATAACAGTTCAGCTTCTGAAATAAATATCTACTGCTCTGTATCTTTTTGCTATGTGAAAAAATACAGAGCAGTAGATATAAAAAGTTACAATTTGCCAAAAAATTGGCACTAAAATTTGTTTAGTCAACAAAAAAATAGCATTTCAACTAAGATAAACTTAGTATAAAAAGTAGATTTATCTTTTCAAATTAAAATAAATCGTTATAATCCGCCAGCGTTGTTAGCAAATTTAGTTATGAAGTTTTTATAATAAAACTAAATAATTGAATCTTATTTTCAATATATTTAAAGGCTAGATTATGAACGTTTTCAAGATTTCTGAGATAAAAAATTATTTTTTGGTGAGCAGTCTAATTTTTGGCTTACTTTTTGCGATACAGTCCGAGCAGTCTTTTGCGTCCGGCAGTGGAAGCAAAGAACTAACAAATTTATTGTCTTTAAAAACATTTGTTGTGAATTTGCAAGTTGCTAATCGATTTTTAAAAGTGGATATGCAACTTGAGTTTGAAGATGCACATAAAATTGAAAAAGTTAATAAAGAAATACCACGCTTACGAGATGCAATTATACGTATTTTAACTAATAAGACAGCTAATGAATTATTAACTGTCGAAGGTAAGGATATCTTAAGAGAAGATATTATAAAAGTATCTAATATTACACTTGGCGGGGAGGAGGTAATCGACGTCTACTTTACTGATTTTGTTATTCAGTAAAGTAAACGAACTCAAGTAGGGGACAGCGACTTACTACATAAGGTTTGATTACCTATTTCCAGCAAGTAAAAAAGGTTTTTTTAAGGTTTTATGAATCAAGTTTTAAATCAAGACGAGATTAATGCCCTGTTGCAAGGCTTATCTGACGGAGCTGAGGAGATTAAACAAGAGGCCCCAACTGAAGAGGATGCTTCAGCTGCCAGATATGATATCGCTAGCCAAGATAAAATAATTCGTGGTCGAATGCCAGCCATGGAGTTAATTTACGATCGTTTTGTCAGATCTTTTAGGACTTCACTCTATAAATTTATTGGTAAGACTTGTTTTATTAATGTTGGAAGTATTGAAATCATTAAATTTGGGGCATTCATAAAAAAATTACCACAGCCTGCGAGTTTGCACATCTTTCGTATGTCACCACTTCAAGGTTATGCCATGCTAGTGCTTTCTACGCCATTTATCTTTAGCGTTATCGATACCTTGTTTGGCGGTAGCGGAAAAGGCAAGGGCAAGATTGAAGGACGAGAATTTACCCCAATCGAATCGAGATTAATTAGTAAAGTTACCATGATGGCGCTAGAAACTATGAAAGAATCATGGTTGCCTATTCACCCAGTTGATTTTGTATATGTGCGTTCAGAAATGAATCCTTTAGCCATGTCAATTGTGCCTGCGGCAGATGTCGTTATTATTGTAACTATCGAAGTGGAACTAGAAAACGAAAGCTCCACCATCTCGATTTGTATTCCTTATTCAACTATTGAGCCGATCAGACAAAAATTAACTACAGGTCTACAATCTACTAGATTTGAAATCGACAACACGACTAAAACTAGAATGGTGCAAAATTTATTACGTTCGGATGTTAATTTGAGGGTTGAATTAGCTAAGGGTAACGTGAAAGCAAAAACTATCTCAAGTCTGGGACTTGGCGATATAATTCAACTTGAAACAGATCCAACAGATTTTGCCAATGTTTTTATAGAAGGAGTTAAAAAATTTAGAGGTAAAGTTGGGACTTTTCATGGCAGTAAAGCGATAAAAATCATGGAAGACGTTCTGCCAGAAACAACCCCAATTGAAATTCAGCAATCATCATCATCATCATAACCAGGGAGATAAACAATGAGTGAAACTACAGAGACTACAGAAACCGCAGTGCAAGATGTTGCTGCTGCAGCCAATGATGTAATTAAAGCTACTAATAATATAACTAGCGGTAGTGTCCCGTCAGTTCCTAATAAAAATATAGATTTTATCCTAGATGTGGCGCTAACTGTTAGTGTTGAAGTGGGGCGCACAAAAATGTCTATCCAAAATTTGTTGCAACTTGGGCAAGGCGTAGTGGTTGAGTTAAGTAAGTTAGCTGGTGAGCCTTTAGATATTTATGTTAATGAACGTTTAATTGCTCGTGGTGAGGCGGTGATTGTTAATGAGAAATTTGGAGTTCGGGTGACAGATATTATTTCGCAACAAGAAAGAGTTAATGCTTTGGGCTAAAATTATGAACAAATTTAGAGTTAAATTATTTTTTCTAGTTTTTATTTTAAGTTTGGACAATGTTACATTTGCCCAAGAGGAATTAGCGTCAAGCTTAGGAGCAGTTACTCTACCGCAAGTTGAAACTGTTCAATCCAGCATTTCCAAAAATAAAAATCTTGTGGGGAGTAATCTGCCACCGCATTCTGAGTTATGGGGTAGTGCGACTAAAGGATTAATCTATTGTCTGGGGATTTTTTTAATTTTTTTAGCTTTGAAACATAAATTGAATTTAAAAAATAGTAATAATTCAGACAATTCAATTCGTATTCTAGCTAAGAAAGTTATTGGTAATCGTGCTAGTTTTCTTTTGATTGAGGTCGAAAATAAAAAATTTTTAGTTGCCCATAATTACGACAGCTTACATTTAATCTCCGAAATTATAGACGACGGTTATTTAGCGACAAATTATAAGGAATAGCGCGCACAACAGCGGGCACCCACAAGTGGCGTGTGGCGTCCCTACAATAAATTATTCGATGAGTTATCAAGAGAGAATTTCAAATTTTAGTGGGTTAAATAAACTAGCTCAGGCGCAAGTAGCTGGGCTTGGTTTATTACTACTCACTCTGGCTTTACCAGCTTTGAGCTTTGCGCAAACTACAGCTCCGATAATTAGCGTTAATCTTCCTGCTGCTGACACAGCAGCTAACGGGCAAGTCATGACTGCCTTGAAAATAGTTGGCTTAATTACTAGTTTAGTTTTTTTACCAGCTCTTTTAATGTGCACCACTTGCTTTACGAGAATTGCAATTGTCTTAGCTATGACTAGACAAGCCTTAGGCACTGCGCAAACACCGCCCAATCAAGTGCTTTTAGGTATCGCTTTATTTTTAACTATTGCGATTATGGGTCCAGCTTTTGAAAAGATTTATAACAATTCTTTAGTTCCATATTCGGAAGACCAAATTACCACCACCGAAGCTTTAGAGCGTGCTTTTGCGCCAGTCCGAGATTTTATGTTGAGCCATACTAGAGAGCAGGATTTAACTTTGTTTATGGAAGTTCTAAAAGTTACACCGCCCAATTCTCCGCAAGAATTAGGGCCAAGTGTGATTGTACCAGCTTTTTTATTAAGTGAGTTAAACACAGCTTACCAAATAGCGTTTTTAATTTTTCTGCCGTTTTTGATTTTAGATTTAATTATTTCATCAATTCTAACTTCAATGAGTATGATTACTTTGCCGCCGACTATTATTTCGTTACCGATAAAGCTAATGTTGTTTGTGATTATTGATGGCTGGCATTTGATTATTGGCAATTTGGTAAAAAGTTATGGAGGATAAGTTTATTTTCCCTCCCGAATTTTTGCGAATTAACGCGAGAAATTGCCGGGTAGCAAAAATAACTAATAGGGAATTATTATGACAATTGAAGATTTTATACAACTTACAACATATGGTGTGCAGACCGCAATTTTGGTTTCAGCTCCGCCATTACTAATGGGGTTAATTGCTGGTGTGCTAGTTAGTATTTTTCAAGCTGCAACCCAAATTAATGATTCAGCCTTAGCATTTATTCCCAAAATATTGGCTTCTGTGTTGTCTTTAATTATTTTTGGACCTTGGATGATTGCGGAGATTTCTGGTTTTGCGACTTACACGATGAACTTAATGACTAGCATAGCTAATTAATTATGGACTTTGGCAATGGTATAATTCTTAATCTTGTTCCTCTTTGGACGTGGTCACTACTTTTTATGCGTTGTTTGGGGATGATTGAGATTATTCCAGCGCTCGGGACTTCGCAAATTCCCGCTACCTTCCGCTTACTTTTTGTGTTTTGTCTTTCGCTTTTTATTACTCTGTCTGGTGTGCAGGTGGAGTTACCTCTTAATTTAGCGCAAGCTTTAATTTTATTAATTTTAGAATTTTTACTTGGTGTGGCTTTGGGGTTAATTCCAGCTATTATAATTAATGGCGTTGGTGTGGCGGGGCAAGTTATTTCTGGAGCGATCGGCCTGGGGCAGGCGAATATGATGGATCATTCGCTAGGCGAGCAGACGGCAGTTTTGTCTAAATTGCAAGTCATGCTGGCAACAGTTATTTTCTTGCTGTTGAATGGGCATCATATAGTTATTCAAGCTTGCGCTGGAATGTTGGGGAATTTAGAAATTGGAACTTTTGTTCCCAATTATCAAACTTTGTCTTTGCTTCTATATAATTTAAAAGAATCTTTTGAGTTTGCTGTTATTTTAGCTGCTCCGCTTTTGGTAACTGCTTTAATTACTAATTTTGTTTTAGGGTTGATTACCAAATTTGTGCCGCAGATGAATATTTTTATTATCAGCTTACCGCTTGGTATTTTAGTTGGCTTATATATTTTAGCTTTTTCTACAAGCAATTTTAAAATCCTTCTTGCTAATATATTTAACGCCATGAATTATTCAATTTTAAGATTATTTATGACATAGTAAGACAGCTTTTATTCATGAATTTTCTTCTCCAAGATTTTGAATATGATGTTTTGAATATATTTTTTGCTTTCTATTGCATTTAATTTTAATTAATATATTAGAGACGCGGCTTTTAGTAACTATTGCTAAAAGCAAAATGTCAAGGACATTATAATTTTATTAAGTTTATTTTGTTTGGATAGACGAAACAAAATCCTATTTTAGAAAAAGGTATTAGCATGCGAGATTTGCCAGATGTACAGAATCAAAAAAATAGTTCGCCTCAAATATTTATTGAGAAAGTTGGGGTAAAAAATATAAAGGTTAATCTTTATATAGAGACAAGGAGTAAAACACGACAGCATGTACTAGCTACTATAAATTCTTATTGTTCTTTGGATAAGAATATCAGAGGTATAAATATGTCAAGAATGGCAAGAACAATATATAAAGTACTGGAAGAGAATTCGTCTGAAATCGGAATTAATGATTTTGAAAAACTTGTTGAACATTTGAGGGTAACCAATAATGTAGATAACATTTATATCAAAACTACTTTTGATTATATAATGAATATAGAAACTCCAATAACAAAAATATGTTCACTAGAACCAGTTACTGTTGTTGTAGAAAATTTTTTTGAAGATGATCAAATTCATAATTTATGGACCGTGAAAACAACAGAAATGAGCCTCTGCCCTTGTTCAAAAGAAATGAGTTTACTTAAAAATAATATCTCTTCAGAAGAATTAGGAGAAATATACAACCTTTCGCCAGTGCTCCAAGAAAAAATATTTGCCAGCGGTTTTGGAGCGCATAATCAGAAATCAGAAATTCAAGTTACCGTTGAAATGGCAAAAAATGATTTTTTATGGATTGAAGATATTGTGGATATAGTTAAATCTAGTGTTTCTGCTCCTACTTTTTCTGTTCTTAAGCGTCCAGACGAAAAATGGGTTACAGAAGTTTCTTATTTAGGTGGCTATTGGGATAAAGGTAGTTTTTTTGCTGTTGGCGGTGGTCCTAGATTCGTTGAAGATATAGCGAGGAATGTTACAGAAAAATTAAATCTTTGCTTAGATAAAAAGATTTTAGATTATATAGTTATTGTTAATAATCATGAATCTATTCATAGTGACAATATTACCGCTACATCAATAATTACGGCAGGAAGGCGGATTAAAACACAAAATTATTTATAGTGCTTAGAGTACATTAGTAGTTGCCTCATAGAATATCAGCTAAAAGAGGAGAAGTAACTTTTTTAGCCTCCCCAAGTTTTACTGATTTCTACATCAACTTTTAATGGTACACTTAAAGTAACGGCGTTTTCCATACAATAAATAATCAGCTGTTTAATTTCGCTAATAATACTTTCATGGACTTCAAAAACTAATTCATCATGGACTTGTAAAACTAAGCGCGCTAACCCACGATTGGCTAGAGTTGGATTGCCGTTTAAATCTTTATTGTAAAACTGAAATTTGTCAAAGACATTTAACATAGCCAGTTTAACAATTTCTGCAGCCGTGCCTTGAATTACACCATTTAACAAAGAGCGCTTAATAAAACCTGGATCACGAGTGTAAGTATTATCCGCTAACTCCTTAACATAACGCCTTCTGCCAAACATGGTTTCGACATAACCTAATTCAGTAATTTGTTTTTCAATCTGATTAAAATATTTTTGAACTGTTGGATATTTGTTAAAATAACTGTCAATATACTCTTGGGCTTGAGTTCGAGGAATGGCTAGACTTTTAGCTAGACTACTTGCTCCAATTCCATAAACAATGCCGAAATTAATGGTCTTTGCATAACGCCGGAGCTCTTTTTTTCTAGTCGGGTCTAATGCCTCTTCACCAAAAATATCTAGAGCTGTGGCAAGGTGAATATCTTCCCCCCTTAAAAAAGCCTGAATTAAATTCTGATCATCTGACAAATGCGCTAGTACCCTGAGTTCAATTTGCGAATAATCAACTTTGATTAGTTTAAAATCATTTTCACCAATAAAAACTTTTCTCAGTCTTGCCCCACGCTCATGACGAATTGGAATGTTTTGTAAGTTCGGATCGCTAGAACTAAGTCTCCCCGTCGCAACTTGAGTTTGGTTGAACGATGAATGCACACGATGAGCTTTAGAACTGTTCTTAATTAAGGCTTCCACATATGTTGTTTGAAGTTTAAAAATTTCACGATATTCTTGCAGATGTAAGGCTATCTCATAGCCAGCTTGGGTTAACTTTGATAAAACATTCGTATCGGTAGACAGCTGTTTATTGGGATCTTGATTGCGGCTAGCAAATGGAAATGGAATTTTTAATTCATTAAATAAAACTTCTGCCAGCTGACGCGGAGAATTAATGTTAAATTCGTGTCCAGCCAAGGCATAGATTTTTTGTTCTAATTGTTTAAGCTCAGTAGTAAATTCCTTTTTTAATTTTTCTAAAGCTGGAAGATCAACTTTGATCCCCGTGCGCTCCATGAGAGAGAGGATTTTAATTAGCGGCATCTCAATAGTCTGAAATTTATTTAATAACTCTGATTTTTCATTTGTGCCAATCGCTTTTAATTGAGCGTAAATTTTTTTAGTCAATCTCCAAGTGGCGTCAGCGTCATGGCAGGCATACTTAGCTACACGCTCAATTGCAACTTGAGCGATGTGCTTTTCTTTGCCTAGCACTTCATTAAAATTTAGCATCTCTTCGCCTAAGATAACTTTAGTCAAATTTTTAAGTCCCTTAGATAGCTGATTATCGGGATGCAGCAAGAACCAAGCGATCATACCGTCAATGAAAGGGGAATTAATTTGAATGCCGTGTTCTTCCATAACTCCAATATCATATTTTAAATTCCAACCAATCTTTTTGATGTTAGAACTAGAAAAAATTGCGCCTAAATGTAGTTTGATTAAATCTAGGGGGATGAGTTGTTCTACTGGAGCTATTTCAGAATACACTGGCAGGTAAAAAGCCTTTTTGTCTTCCCAAGCAATAGAAATGCCAACCAGCTGACAAGTTAACACATCTAGTCCCGTAGTTTCTGTATCAAAAGCAAAAGCCTCGACTTCAGCTAGGCGCTTGGCAAATTCTGGCAATTCTTCAGCAGTTAAAATTTTGTATTCTGCATCTGGCGGAATTTTATCGTCGACTGGTTGTTCTGAATTTTTGTTTGAGGACATTTCATTAAGTCTTTTTAAAATACTCTGAAAACCTAATTCCTCAAACAGCGGGAACATTAAATCTAAATTAAAACTCTGCCAGGCAAACTCAGTAACATTTTTAAACTCGTTGAATGGCTCAACTTTACAATCTATGGTCGCTAATTCTTTGCTTAATTCTAGGGCTTTCAGATCAGCTAGGATTTTCTGTTTAAGAGTTTTAGCACCACGAATAGATTTTAAATTATCGAGTTTATCAATTTGTTTTAATAACTCGTCAACTGTGCCAAACTCATTTAGGAGTTGTATAGCAGTTTTATTGCCAACCCCTTTAATGCCCGGAATATTATCCGAGACATCACCGGTTAAAGCGAGATAGTCAACGATTTGTTCGGGATAAATTCCAAATTTCTCTTTGACTTGTTCTCGGTCATAATGAATGTTTTTCATTGCATCCCAGACGCTAATTGGTCCTTGAACTAATTGATTTAAATCCTTATCTCCGCTGACAATAATGACTTTTTGTTTTTGTTCAGCGATCGTCATAGCTACTGTACCAATGATGTCATCAGCTTCAAAGCCTTCCTTTTCTAAATATTTAATTCCTAAAGCTGCTACGATACGCCTAAAATATGGCATTTGTTGCAGCAGCTCGGGAGGGCAGGCTTTACGATTAGCTTTATAGTCAGGATATTTGAGGTGGCGAAAAGTTGGCTTGCCAGTATCAAAAGCGACAACTATATTTTTTGCTCCGACTTCGTTGAGTAGTTTGAGTATCATCTTAGTAAAGCCTAACAGAGCGTTAGTCGGTAAGCCGGCAGCATTAGTTAGCGTTTTAATCGCATAAAATGCCCGGTAAATGTAACCTGAACCGTCGATTAAGTAGAGGATGTTAGACATATTAAGATAATTAAAAGAAAACTATCGCAGTTTTTTCTCTTGTTATATGTATTCCAAGTTCATCACCTTGTGGCAGAAAACCATAACGCACTGCACACCCATGTTTTCTGAGCAAATCGCGGGCGGGCTTATCTTTATTAGCTGCTCTGAGCTTTGAATATTCTTCAAGTAACCGCTGGTTAAACAAAGCGTTAACGTCACACAAGACCATACACTTAGTATCCACAAAGACTTTACCGACAGCAAATAACTCGTCGCTTCTTAAAGCGATATCATCAATTGAGAAAGTTGTAGTTTTAGCTTGGGTTGTTGTTGGTTTTTGAACTGCTGGAGCTGGGTTTGTTGGAACTGTTGCTAAAATTTGACTTGCAACAATAGCTTTTTGATAAATATCGCGGCTGACGTCAAACGTTCCGTTTTCAATTTCAAAACATGCTCCTCCAAAGTCAGCAACTGCCTGTTTAACTTTGTCGATGTTGTTGGCGTCTTCTGGTAGTCGAGATAAAAACTGTTGGTTAGACAACATAAATTGATCAATTATTACTACATAGCTACTAGAGATTTTTAATGTTTCACTTTCAGATAAATGAGGATAGGAACTATTGAGGTTTCTCCTAACTTGTTGATTTTCCTCACTAGGGTATTGATTATTAAGCATAATTTATTGATTTCCTTTTAGTTTAAGTTGTTATTTACAGACGTCGATATAAGTATAAATCAATTATAGGGAGCTTATGAATTAGCATAGCAAACATATTTTTATATTTAGTTTAGAGTTATAGCGAATGCAGGAAAAGCCCGTATATTATTGAACGCTTGGAAAAGTCAAGTAATAAGGTTAATTAGTTACAATAATTAGTGTTTTGATTTATGATAAAACCACGTTTGAAGCAAACAGATGATTTATCTATCTTATCTTCTACGTATTCTAGCGAGTGGACTGCATTCTCAATGCGTCGAGAGTGGATAAATTTGTTATTCAAACATTTTGCGCTGAATCTTGAACAAGATTACGAAATAGAGGTTGATAAACTAATTATAGCTGATGAGGAATTTTTTGAGCTGAATTGCAACTTTATTTCACCTAATGCCAGATATGCGTTCTGGAAACTTTTTAATAAAAAAGCCGAAGCAGCAGAAATTGAATTTGGTATCCGCTGGTAAAGAGAGGGAAGGAAA
Organism: Deltaproteobacteria bacterium; assembly: GCA_031278395.1. Classification (GTDB taxonomy): domain Bacteria; phylum Bdellovibrionota_C; class UBA2361; order SZUA-149; family JAITKM01; genus JAITKM01. The sequence goes on from JAITKM010000045.1 coordinate 59,728, forward strand.
AATTTAAAACACAGAGGACATAGAGGAGAATTAGAATAAAAATTCCCCTGCTACGAGCTTTGGCTTAATTCTCGACACATTCACAACTTAACGGGCAATACATGGTATTGCCTTCTGAATCTTTCAATCCATGACATTTATCGCCATAACAAGTTTCATCGCTAAGCGGCTTAGCGCTTGAAGTTTGTCCTTCCGAATTCGAGTCTTCGGAATTTTGAGTTTCAGAACTTGGATTTGAACTTGGGTCTTCCGAAGATTCTGATGATTCAGAAGGTTCTGATTCTGGTTGTGAAGACGGAGGTTCAGATGGTTTTTCAGATGGTTTAGGACAATAAGTATCGCAAGATATGTTCTTTCCTAATTGACTGCAGTAACACAGTTCAATAGATGATGATGAGCTGCTAGAAGAAGATGATGATGGGCTACTAGAAGATGACGATGATGAGCTGCTAGAAGATGATGATTCTGAACAATTTTCACTTGCAATTGTAACATAACACATCATAGGGTCATAACAACCTGTTTCAGTTTTTAATTCCCATTCTATACTTGAAGCTGAACTGTTCGAAGCGTCAGAACCGTTTTCATCTTCACATACAGTTGCATCAAACTCACAGTCACCGCATAAATTACCTTCATTTTCATAGTCTCCGTCAGCGCATTCGCATCCGCCGCCGCATTCTGGATCGTTGAAAATACATTCATCATAGTTAGGCTCTTGGCTATCTTGGCAGTCGCAATCATAACAGCTATTGTCTGGATCATCTGGATTATCTGGCACGAAAGTATCAGGATAATTTCCGTCACAAGGATCTCCATTTTCGGTCTCACAGGTAATAGCTGGACAAAAATCAGTAATGTCACCTTCTATAAAAGGTAAATCCTTACAAACATATTCATCTCCTACCGGCGGTGTAGCTATGCTAGTGCCTAGCCATTCATGAATGGCGCAATATGTCTTTAATTCTGTTGGGATTGGTTCAACGCATATTATATCATCCGCTGCGCAGATGTTAGCAAAATGAAAAAGAGCGCTGAAAACACACAATAAGCCAATTAAAATAAGGGAAACAGAGTATTTAATATATTTTTTTTCTAGCATTATGGTGCGTTTAAAAAGTAGCTTTGCAAGTTCAATTAAAATAAGCCAAAGCTTTTAGTCTGAAATATTAAAATTATGCAATATATTTTCTGGTATTTGTTTTTGGTATGGGGTTACTTTTTTGTTTTTGGTGTTTTTGGTATGGGGTTTGTTTTTGGTTGTTTTTGGTATGGGGTTACTTTTAATACATACATTTAATATAAATTTTAAGTTAGATCTTAAAAATGTTTCCTCGTATGGGAATCCATTTAAACTGGCATTTAAACTGGTATGGGGTTACTTTTATTTCTTACTTCTTTAATAGTTTGTATAGACGTAATATGCTTAATTTACTTAGTATTTTTTTAAAATAAATATATATAAAGTATATAAAAAGAACCCTGTACCAGAACACCAGCACCAGACAACCACGACTAAACCAAAAAGTTTTGTTTCAAAACAATATTTATATACTATGAAATAGCCTTTCCAAAAAAGAACCCTGCACCAGAAAAGAAAGTTTTGTTTTAAAACAATATTTATATACTATGAAATAGCCTTTCCATTTACTTTTATTTAAACTGGTATGGGGTTACTTTCATTTCTTACTTCTTTAATAGTTTGTATAGACGTAATATGTTTAATTTACTTAGTATTTTTTTAAAATAAATATATATAAAGTATATAAAAAGAACCCTGTACCAGAACAAGTACCAGAACACCAGACAACCACGACTAAACCAAAAAGTTTTGTTTCAAAACAATATTTATATACTATGAAATAGCCTTAAAATTCCAGCGATAGGTTGCAGGGTAATATCCTATTAGTTTT
>JAITKM010000018.1 GCA_031278395.1 Deltaproteobacteria bacterium
TAAAACGCAGCGAATAGTGGCTATTGTTTTAGTTTATAATATCTACCTCCCTACTTAGAATAGATGGGGAGGTAGATACTTTAAAAAAAGAAATCTATGCATTTGCTCTACGAGCTTTACGAGCTGAGCGTTTAGAACGAATTTTGGCAAGTCGAGTATTTTCTAAATCAGCTAAAAATCCGGGTATCTTATTGTCGATAATACTAGCTACTGTATCCGAAGGCTTAGCGCCAACGCCAATCCAATATTTAACACGTTCTTCGTTTAGTTTAACTTCGTGTTCAGGTTTTAAATTATTAATAAAACCAACTAACTCTAAAAATCTACCATCACGCGGCATAGTTTTCTCTGCTACCACAATTCTATAAAACGGTCTTTTATGGCGCCCTTGCCTAGTAAGTCTAATTACAACTGACACTTTTTGCTCCTTAAAATAATAATGAAATAAAAATAACTACAAGTTCAGAAAGCCAGGGCTTATAGACAATTTTTTTATAAAAAGCAAGAGCCAAGTTGAAAATATACTATATTAAAATGCTTAATAATTCGGGGCTATTGATTATAAATTAAACTTTGTAGTAGAGGGTGAAGAATTTGCTGCTTGAGATAGATGGAATAGAAACTTTTTTAAAAGGAACAAACAATGGAAGATCCAACGCTTGATAAAATTTTAAACCAATACAAATGTGACAGTAAAAAACTGCTTCCAATTTTGCAAGCTGTTCAAGAAAAAGAAAAATACCTTTCAGAAGCAACCATGAAATATGTGGCGCATAAATTGGATCTGCCAGAAACCCAAGTCTTTGGCGTGGCGTCTTTTTATTCACACTTTGCGCTAACTGCCAAAGGAAAATATATTATTCGCCTGTGTGACGGCACGGCCTGTCATGTCCGCAAGTCTGATAATGTTAGAAATACTATTCGCGAAACCATTGGATTAACTGGTAATGAACAAACCTCAAAAGACCTGCTTTTTACTCTTGAAATTGTTTCCTGTCTTGGAGCCTGCGGCTTAGCGCCAGTCATGGTCATTAATGAAGAAGTTTATGGTCAGATAACTCCAGAGAAGGCTCAAGAGTTAATTACAGAAATTAAAAGGAAAGAAAATGCCAATAATTAATTTAGAAAAAATAACCCAAGCCTATAAAGCTCAAGAACAGAAAATTAAAAAACGGATTATTATTTGCGCAGGAACAGGCTGCGTTGCCAATGGTTCTCTTAAATTAAAAGCGGAGTTTGAGCAAAGATTAGCAGAACGAGGTTTAAATGTGGTGGTTGAAATGCGAGCTGAATCTACGCCAATCATCAATGACTCAATTCAACTTACAGGTAGTGGTTGTCAGGGGTTTTGCCAGATGGGACCCTTAGTAACAATTCAGCCAGACGACATTTTTTATGTTAAAGTGCGGCTGGCAGATGTTGCAGAAATTGTCGAAAAAACCATTAAAAATGGCGAAATAGTTGAGCACTTACAATATAAAAATCAGGACGAGGCGGCATGTAAAAGCCGAGATGAAATAAATTTCTATAAAAAACAACATCGGGTTGGATTGAAATTATGTGGAGCTATCGACCCAGAAAATGTTGAAGAATATATTGCTGTTGGTGGGTATGCTGCTGCTAAAAAAGCCTTAATTGAAATGACAGATGTTGAAATTTGTAGAACCTTAATGGATTCAGGCTTGCGCGGACGGGGCGGTGGCGGTTTTCCAACCGGGAAAAAGTGGGACTTAACCAGGCTGCAACAGAATAAAAAGAAATATGTGGTTTGCAATGCTGATGAAGGTGATCCTGGAGCTTTCATGGATCGCAGTGTTATGGAAGGCAGTCCACATCGGGTGATTGAAGGGATGCTTATCGCTGCTAAAGCCATTGGGGCTGATGAGGGTTATGTTTATATTCGCGCTGAATATCCACTCGCAGTTAAGCGAATTAATGCTGCAGTGCGCGAAGCGCTTAGAGCTGGCATTTTAGGTAAAAATATTTTTGGCGCCAAATACAATTTTAAAATTACAGTTCTGGAAGGCGCGGGGGCATTTGTTTGTGGTGAGGAAACAGCTTTATTAGCTTCCATTGAAGGCTTGCGTGGAATGCCTAAGCCTAAGCCGCCTTTTCCAGCGCAAAGTGGTTTATTTGGTAAACCAACAGTAATTAATAATGTGGAGACGTTGGCGTTAGTTCCAGTGGTTATTTTGGATGGAGCGGAAGAATTTAAGGCTCGCGGTGTGCCGACTTCAACTGGTACCAAAACTTTTGCTTTAACTGGGCATGTCGCTAATACCGGACTAATTGAAGTGCCTTTTGGCACGAGCCTCCGTGAAATAGTTTTTGATATTGGTGGCGGAACGTTAGATGAAAATGGCAAGGTTGATAATTCGGCCTTTAAGGCAGTTCAGATTGGTGGTCCGTCTGGAGGCTGTCTAACTAAAGAGCATTTAGATTTACCGCTTGATTTTGACTCGCTTAGAGCAGTTGGCGCGATGGTGGGGTCTGGTGGTTTGGTAGTAATGAATAGCTCAACTTGTATGGTAAATGTAGCGCGCTTTTTTATGCAGTTTACGCAGCATGAAAGTTGCGGCAAGTGCGTACCATGTCGCGAGGGAACCAAGCAATTATTAATGTTGCTGGATGATATTGTTGAGGGGCGTGGCACATTAGATACACTGGAATTATTGGAGGAGTTGGCGCGTTCGGTGATTACTACTTCTCTTTGCGGGCTTGGAAAAACTGCGCCAAATCCAATCTTGTCAACTTTAAAACATTTTCGAGACGAATATCTAGCGCACGTGCAAGATAAAGTTTGCCCAACTGGGCAGTGCAAAGCTTTAGCTGGCAGGAAAAAAGTTTATAAAATCTTAGAGGATAAATGTAGGGGCTGCACAGCTTGCGCTAGGAAATGTCCGGTTGCAGCAATTAGCGGCAAACCTAAAATAGCGCACGTGATTGACCTGCGAAAATGTATTTTGTGCGGCTCCTGTAAGGAGATTTGCAAATTTGGCGCAGTAATTACCTCGTCATGATTTTTGGAATGTTCTATAAAAATTAGGAAAAACAATGAAAGGAAAAATATTATACATTAATGGTAGAGAGGTTGAATTTGATAAAGAGCGCAATATCTTAGAAATCTGTCGGAGGGTAGGAATTGATATTCCAACTTTTTGTTATCAACCTGAATTGTCAGTTCACGGAGCTTGTCGCTTATGTTTGGTTGAAATTGAAGGGCGCGGCGTGCAAGCTAGTTGTTCAACTCCGCCGGAAGTCGGTTTAAAAGTTACGACTGAAAGCGAGCAGTTGCAAAAATTAAGAAAAATAAATCTTGAGCTACTTTTGGCAAGTCATCCGCAGGACTGTTTGACTTGTGGAAAAAGCACGCATTGTAAATTACAAGCATATACTAAGCGTTTTGGCGTGGACAAAATTCGTTATAAAAAAATAGAAAAGTCCTACCCAGATTTAATAAAAAAAAATGTGCCAGAGTATGCGGCAGCTGGTCAGACAGCTTGTTTGCCGCAGGATTGCTCTAGTCCTGCTTTAGTGCGTGATACTGCAAAGTGTATTTTGTGCGGTTGTTGTGTGCGTGCTTGTCGTGAGTTGCAGAGTGTGGGGGCTTTGGGTTTTGCTTTTCGTGGTTCTCAGAGTTTTGTGTTGCCAGCTTTTGGTAAAGGCTTGGGTAAAGGTCAGTGTGTTAATTGTGGGCAGTGTGCAGCGGTTTGTCCGGTCGGGGCTTTAATGCCCAGAAGTCAAGTGCAGGAAGTTTTTAAGGCAGTTTTTGATAAATCAAAAGTTTGTGTGGCAGCAATTGCGCCAGCTGTGCGGGTGGCTTTAGGGGATGAATTTGGTGAGTCAGTTGGCGCAATTGTAACAGGTAAGATAGTTACGGCGCTAAAAAATATTGGTTTTGATTATGTGTTTGATATTTGTCATGCTGCTGATTTTACTATTCTGGAAGAAGGTTCAGAGTTTATTAAACGTAAGACTAGCGGTGAAAATTTGCCACAATTTACTTCGTGTTGTCCAGGTTGGGTTAAATTTGTAGAGCAGACCTATCCAGAGTTGAACCACTTGTTAAGTTCGTGTAAGTCGCCGCAACAAATGTTTGGAGCTTTTGCGCAGGAATATTTACCTCAAATACTAAATCGCAAACGAGAGGAAATAACAATTGTCTCGGTTATGCCTTGCACAGCTAAAAAGTTTGAAGCTCAAAGACAAGAGTTTAAACACGCCGGATTGTCAGATATAGATATTGTTATTACCACGCAAGAGTTAGCAACCATGATTCGCGAGTCAGGGCAAAATTTTAAACAATTAAAACCTTCAGCCTTTGATAAGCCGTTTGGTGTACAAACAGGCGCTGGTATGATTTTTGGTGTTTCTGGTGGAGTTACGGAGGCGGCTTTAAGATTTGCCGCAGAGAAATTAACTGGGCAGAAAGCAGAGTTGGAATTTAAGCAAGTGCGTGGTGAAGGAAAAGGCATTCGGCGCGCGGTCTTGAATGTGGCTGGTGTGGAATTAAAACTAGCGCTGGTTTCAGGTCTGGCGAATGCACGCCAAATACTAGAGGCGGTCAAGTGTGGCAAGGAGCAGGCGGATTTAATAGAAGTTATGGCTTGTCCCGGGGGTTGTATTAATGGTGGTGGTCAGCCGTATCATCTTGAGGGACGAAGTGTGGTCAGAAAATTACGTTCTCAAGGGCTTTATAAGGCTGATAAATTAGCCCAGATAAAAAATTCGCAGGATAACCCAGACATGCTTGCTCAATACCAAAACTCTATTGGCGAAATAGGTTCACATCACGCGCACGAGTTATTTCACACGCATTATGAGAATCGTAAGGAGTAGCCCAGGGCTAAATTCTAAGGGTGTGTATGTAACAGTTTAGCCCGCGCCTAATTATTAGGCGTTCTACCGTTCATTAGGATTGCGGAGGGAGTTGCGCAGTCGCAGCAACTTCTACTGTTGTTATTTAATATTCCAGTCTACGTAAACCCACTTGCCCGGCAAAATATTGCTTTGATATTCAAAAATGCAAATTGCGCCAGTGGAAACTTTTATATCGTGTTCTTTGGAAAATTTCTCAAAATCACCTGTAATGTAAGGCGCAAAACGAATGATACCATTACTAGAAACAATCAGCGTGTTTTTGCCACTGCTGCTAATTCTTTCGCTCCACCTGATCCAGTTTTGAATTATCTCTTCAGGATTAACATTCCAGCCGTCTGGCACAATTGCTTTTTCGCTCCAATCTTGTAGTGCTTTTTCGCCAAGCCGTGCAAGGACTTCGCTCTCTGGTTTGTTTTCATCTACGCCATAGTCGATTTCAGTAAAATCAGAAAGCGATTCTATCGGCAAGTTGTCTTTACCAAGTGCGCGCAAAATCCCTTCTGCTGTTTGCATTGTGCGTTTTAGCGGCGCAGCATATACCACTTCGATTTTTATGTTTTTACTTTTTAAAAGTTCGCCAGCTTTTGTTGCTTGCAAGACGCCGCTTTCTACAAGTGGCAAATCAGTGCGCCCGCCAACTCGTGTTACAATCTCACCCTTATTAAAGGTGTTTCCGTGTCTAACGATTATTAGTTTTGTCATAACTCAAACCAACTCACCATATTTTTTTATAATTTTTTCCACGCGGTTAATATCTTCTGGCGAATCGACGCCGCTTGTTGTTTCACGTCCACGATAATCAACAGCGACCATTTTTATTTTTAACCCATTATATAAATAGCGCATCTGCTCAAGCCCTTCGATATAATTTTTTTCGTATTCCGACTCCTCAAATTCAAAATATTTTTCAAGCGCGTAATACGTGTAAGCATACAAACCAATGTGCCTTCGCACAGGACTAAGCTCCGGATTATTTTTCTTTGCATCTTCAATTTTTCTAATTGCAGGCAGTATGCTTTTTGAGAACGCCAGTGCAAAATCGTTTTTGTTCACGAGTACAGTTGTACCAGAATATGGCGTTGTTTTTTTGTCTGCCAGCAGCTTTGTATATTCATCCCAGCTAAGGCGCACGTAAGGCGTATAAACATCTGCACTGTTGTTTTTGTGCCATGAGTCAATTAAATCTTGCAAAATCCACGGCGGGCAAAGAGGATTGTCGCCTTGTAAGTTAATTATAAGTTGCGGCGTTTTTGACGCCTGCTGCACAGCAGCAAAGCAACGCTCTGTTCCGTTCCGGCAAGTCTCTGGGGTCATTGTAACGTTAATGTTGTTTTCGTTACAAAATTTTTCAATGGCAGTGTGGTCGGTTGCAACAACGTAGCTACATGCTTTGTTGCTTTTGCAAACATATTCGGAGATTGCCGCGACACGTTTAATCATTTCTACGCCTGCAATTTTTTGGAGCGGTTTTGCAGGAAGGCGTGTGCTTGCATAACGTGCAGGGATGCAAATTAAAATGTCTTGTGATGTCATAATAGTTATCGGTAAATAAGGCACGCGTTGCGCCCCTAACATTTGTGACAATAATTTACAACTTTGTGATACAAAATATTTTATTTTTTTTATTTACATCAAATTGATTCAAATCTTCTGTTTTATTCAAGGTGAAAAAATATGTAATGGCGTTCCAAATTTTGACGTAGTTTAATAAAGAGATTTTTCCTTTTCTAATTCTTTATAATTGTTATGTATTTTATTTTTATAAAAATTGTTGACTTTATAAGCCAAAAATGGCAAAAGCCCCGCCACTATGAAAAGAACATATCAACCAAGTAAAATTAAAAAGTTAAGGACTCACGGGTTTTTAGAAAGAATGTCAACCAAAAACGGTAGATTAGTATTGAAACGTCGTCGCGCCAAAGGTCGCAAGCGTTTGACTGTTGCTATCAATCTTAAAGGCAGAAAAAAGTAAGTTGCCAGCCTCCATCCTTTTACTGTATAGCCGTTTGCTATTTGGCAGTTAAGTAAAACTTTGTCTTGGTTTCCTAAAATATAATGAGTCGCTCTCAAAAAAGAAATATTTTTTATACAATAATTATTATTGGCGTTTGGTTTTATTTTGTTTTTTGGCAGCCCGTTCAACAAAAAAACTTGCAATTAGACGAAGAACTAGCCCAAAAACAAACTGAAGAAAAGGTTTATCAAGCCCAAATTAAAAAAATTGAAGCTGTGATGAAAGCTTTCGGTAACTTGTATCGAGATTATACTTTCGCTTTAAACAACTTTACTAATCAGCAAAAATTAGTTCCCGATATTCCAGAGGAAATTTCACGACAAGCACAAACCTCCAAGCTAAATATTGCGGCAATTGAAACTCTACCAGAAGTTAAAAAAGATGATATTTTTATTGGAGGAGCTAAAGTTTCCGCTACCGGAACTTACGCGCAGGCCTTAAAGTTTGTCAGCGGTATTACTAACTCTGAGCGCTATATAAATTTTAATGAATTTAATTTTAATAAATTTCCAGAGGGCACTAAGGAAAATAAAAGCCAAATACTGAAAGTTAATTTTGTGCTGGAATATTACCGAACTAAATAGTTTCAATGAATTATAAATTTAAAAATATTTTGAGCGTTTTGCTTTGGCTGGGTAGCCTGACTAGCTGTGCTGAGAATGCTATTTTGCCAATAGCCAACGAGACAAATAGAGAATCTTTTTTATCTGCTAGAAATCTAGTGGAACAAAATTTAACGCTTAACCCAGAGGATACTAAAGCTCAAGCAGGCTTAGCTATCATAGCTCAGGTTGATCAACGGGGCGCACTGATACAAAGCGGAACAAATCAAGCCCAAGCGCGTGGCAAAAACGAAATGGAAGTTAATCAGGCAGGACGAGCTGGAATTGATAGATTAATTATAGATACCCGTGAAAACAATACCGCCTTTGTTTCAAAGACAGTCAAAGCCTCAGAGCTTAGTCAAGAAAGCATTAATCAAGTCCAAGCAAATACTGGTTTAACGCATTTACAACAAAATGCTGACGAAAATTTTATTACCTATCTCTCTAAAACCGTGGGCTTAAATGAAGCCAAAGAAAGTAACGCTGTTGCTCCAAAGAATAATGTCTATCTTTCTAAAACTACGCAGGCTGCTGAGTCAGCAGTTCAGACTGCCGCTCCAACCAGTAATAATACTACAGAAACTACAACTGCAGTTAATTCTAATGGGTGCTTTACTATCCTTTGGTATACCCCAAGTCAGCCTGTTAAGGAGTATGTTTTGCGCTATGGTTTTGTCAAAGACCAATTAGATAATACACTTACAATTGAACTTTCCAATTTAACTAAAAAACAAGATGCAAAGCGCGGTTCTTTTTATGAATATCAACTTTTATGCGGTAGTTTAAACCGTGAGTTATTTTTTACAATTTCTGCCAAAAATGATTTTGGCAGTTCACAGTCTAGTACAGTAATGACTGTGCAAAAATAAGAGAACTTCAGTTGTATTTTTTACAGAAACGCAATTTATGAATTAACATCAGCATGGCACAGAATTTTTTTATATCTTCAATTGGCAAAAAAATATTAATGGCAATTACAGGAATTATTCTGTTTGGTTTTGTGGTTGGGCATTTGCTGGGTAATTTGCAAATGTTTCAAGCTCCAGAGCGCATTAACTATTATGCTCATTTTTTGCAGAATTTAGGACCGCTACTTTGGGGGATACGCTTTTTTTTGTTGTTAGTTGTTTTGGTTCATTTAATTGTCGCGATCCTTTTAACTAAAGAAAATTTTGCAGCTCGCCCAGATAAATATGTTGTGCGCCAGAGTGCTAAATCTAGTTTTGCTGATAATTATATGGGCGTTTTTGGAGCCTTACTTGGAATTTATCTTGTGTTTCATATTTTGCATTTTACAATTAGAGCTTTTATTTATCCAGAATTTTCTGGCTTGCTAACTCCAACCGGACAGCGCGATGTTTACCAGATGGTGCTTTTAAGTTTTCAAATTCCGTGGGTTTCAACTTTTTATATTTTTATGATGGCAATCTTAGGTTTTCATCTCTGGCATGGGATTCCTAGTTTTTTTCAAACCTTAGGTATTCGCCATAAATATATAACGCCAGTTGTAACTTACGGCGGAAAGTTAGTCTCGATCATCATTGCCTTAGGTTATATGTCAATACCGATTGCGGTTCTATTAGGAATAATAAAATGAAACTAGATTCAAAAATACCTGCAGGTTCTTTAGCGGATAAATGGGAGAAATATAAGTTTGAGCTAAAACTTGTCAATCCTGCCAATAAGCGAAAATTTAAGATAATTGTAGTTGGTACAGGTTTAGCTGGAGCTTCGGCAGCTGCCAGTTTGGCTGAGCTAGGTTATGAAGTAGATTGTTTTTGTTTTCATGATTCGCCACGTCGAGCGCACAGTATTGCTGCACAAGGTGGAATTAACGCAGCTAAGAATTATCAAAATGATGGCGATAGCGTGCAACGTTTATTTTATGACACAATTAAGGGCGGCGATTTTCGGGCTAGAGAAGCTAATGTCTATCGCTTAGCTCAAGTGAGTAACAATATTATTGACCAGTGCGTGGCGCAAGGTGTGCCGTTTGCCAGAGAATATGGCGGGCTCTTAGCTAATCGTTCTTTTGGTGGAGCTTTAGTGTCGAGGACCTTTTACGCACGTGGACAAACAGGACAACAGTTGTTATTGGGCGCTTATTCTGCACTTTCGCGTCAAATCGGTTTAGGTAAAGTTAAAATGCACACCTATACTGAAATGTTAGATTTAGTAGTTATCAACGGTAGGGCTAGCGGTATCACAACGAGAAATTTAAAAACTGGCGAGCTGGAAAGCTGGTCAGCGCACGCAGTAGTTATGGCAACTGGTGGCTATGCCAACGTGTTTTATCTTTCAACCAATGCACGCGGTTGTAATGTTTCAGCGGCAATGTCAGCGTATAAGAAGGGCGCTTGTTTTGCTAACCCGTGTTATACTCAAATTCATCCGACAAGTATTCCTGTGAGTAGCGATCATCAAGCCAAGTTAACGCTGATGTCAGAATCTTTGCGTAATGATGGACGGATTTGGGTGCCCCAAAAACAACATGATACGCGGCGTCCTGAGCAAATTCCTGAAAATGAAAGGGATTATTATTTAGAACGTAAATATCCAAGTTATGGAAACCTGGCTCCGCGTGATATTTCTTCACGTAGCGCTAAGCAAGTTTGTGATGCGGGCTTAGGTGTGGGACCTAGTGGTTTGGGCGTGTATTTGGATTTTAAAGATGCCATTGCCAGACTGGGTCAAGAGACAATTAAAGCTCGTTATGGCAACTTGTTTCAGATGTATGAAAAAATTACAGGTGAAAATCCATATGTTGAGCCAATGCGAATTTATCCTGCCCCGCACTACACGATGGGCGGTTTGTGGGTGGATTATAATTTAATGAGCAGTATTCCGGGTTTGTTTGTGTTGGGTGAAGCAAACTTTTCCGATCATGGAGCAAACCGTTTAGGGGCGAGCGCCTTAATGCAGGGGTTAGCTGATGGTTATTTTGTCATTCCATATACTATCGGTGGTTATCTAGTGGGAGATAAGCCGGAACAGCATAGTGCTGAACGCAGTGAGTTTAAGGAATCAAAAGAGGGAGTTAATCAGAGGCTTGAGAAATTGCTGGCGCTTCGGGGTAAGCGCACTTTTAATTCTTTTCATAAAGAACTGGGCAGTTTGCTTTGGGAATATTGTGGCATGGCAAGAACGGAGGTAGGTTTAAAGAAGGCGTTAGCTAAAATTCCAGAGCTAAGAGAGGAGTTTTGGCGAAACGTTAATATTTTAGGTGAAAAAAACGATTATAATCAAGCTTTGGAATTAGGTAACCGTGTAGCTGATTTTATTGATTTTGCAGAGTTGCTTTGCACAGACGCGCTACACCGTACAGAATCTTGCGGCGGACATTTCAGGGAAGAAAGTCAAACAGAGGATGGTGAAGCTAAGCGCGATGATGAACATTTTAGTTATGTTGGCGCTTGGGAATATCAAGGAGTAGCCAAGGCACCTCTGTTACATAAAGAAGACTTAAAGTTTGAAAATGTGCAGTTAGGAGTTAGGAGTTATAAGTAAAAGACTTCTTATTTTTCTTCCAACGGGGAGACTTTTTAACAGATAAAACAAAATGGCGAACAATAATGTTAAACGTCTTTGGGACAAAGGCGATACGATTGATTCTTTGATGATTCAACTTACTGTTGGTGATGACCACATTATCGACCGTGAAATGATTGTTTGGGATTGTATTGGCTCTGCAGCGCACGCCAAAATGTTGCTTTCAATCGGTATGTTGTCGCAAAAAGATGTAAAGAATTTGCTATTAGAACTACATAATATATATGTCCGGGCGTCTGAAGGTAAAATTAATATTCCTCTAGAATTAGAAGATGCTCATAATATGATTGAAAATTTACTCGTTGATAAACTAGGCGAGACTGGAAAACGAATCCATGCTGGACGTGCTAGGAATGATCAGATTCTTGTTACTACTAGGTTATATTTAAGATATGTATTGATCCAGATTTTGCTTAAATTGATTGCTTTCACGCATCTTTGTTTTGAACGTTATGCTGAACTTAAAGACATCCCACTTCCTGGTTACACGCATATGCAACTTGCGATGCCGTCGAGCGTAGGCATGTGGCTTCACGCCTGGATTGAGCAGAGCGTCGAGATTGTAAAAGAAGGTTTAAATCTACTTGAGATTTTAAATAAAAATCCGCTTGGCGCGAGCGCAGGTTTTGGCTCGAATATTCCACTAGATAGAAAATTAACAACAAAATTGCTTGGCTTTGGCGAAGTACAGCGTAGTCCGATTGATTGCAACAATAGTCGTGGTCGTTACGAATTAAAACTTTTGCGTTTGGCAGAAGATATTGCTGGTATGTTTGAAAAAATTGCTTGTGACATTATGCTTTATACAACACGCGAGTTTGGCTTTTTCAAATTACCAATAGAACTTACGACTGGCTCTAGCATTATGCCGCAAAAACGTAATTCAGATTTGGCAGAGTTGTGCCGCGCACGTGCCTCAAAAGTACGGGCAACTTCTTTTGAGCTTGCTGGTGTAATTTCAAAACTAATTTCAAGTTACAATCGTGATTTGCAGTATACAAAAGAGCCAGTGTTGCGTGGTGTACGCGAATTGAGTGATATGTTTAAAATGGCGGAGTTGTTAGTTGGGCGTTTTGAAGTTCAGTGTGATAGAATTGAAAACGCAATGTTGCCAGAATTATATGCGACATATGAAGCAAACAATATGGCGCGCGAGGGAATGCCATATCGTGATGCCTACAAGATTCTAGGTAAAAAAGTTCGCGAGCCAAATTATAGTAAGGCTGGTTTGGTCGATGAGTTTAAGGTTATTGCAAAACAGACGGATAGCGACGTGCAAGAAGTCCGCGCTGAGTTGGACAAGGTTGAGAAAAAAGTCGAGATGTTGGTGGAGAGTTATGCAAATTTGTCTGAGGAAATATTTAAATAGTAAAGGGTGTAAAAGGCGTGATAAAATTAAATTATTTCGAACAGGGCTTTTAATAATATAAACTTCTTGCGGTTTTAGTGGGTTTATAATAATGTCTGACAATTTTTTAAATTGTGGATTACCAAAAAACTGCAATAATTATTCTTTAAAATATAATTTTATGATTAAAAATTTTTTAAAACTATCTCTCTTATTAATTCTACCAGTGTTGTTGTTGGCTTGTTCTTTTAGTGAAATCCCAAAAAACAAAGTTAAACGAGTTGGTGAATTACCTGAAGACTATTCGGTTCAACAACGTAATTATGACGCACAAAAATACGAGGTCGAATCAACTAAATGGGGACAAGCGGAAACAAAGCCTTACGAACAGCGTTATCGTGATCATGAAGACCCGTTCATATATCAAGGAAATATTAAGTAAATTAAGTTATGGTTTGGTTAAATGAACTTTTAGTTGGTGACAATGTCGGACACATAGTTTTTTTGTTTGCTTTAGTTATTGCTTTGGGTATTACGCTAGGGCGTATTAAAATTTTTGGGGTCTCGCTAGGCATGACCTTTGTTTTGTTTGTAGGCATTGTGGTAAGCCATTTTGGTATGCAGTATATCGATACAACAAAAACTCAACACTTTATGAATCCAGAGGTTTTGCATTTTGTTAGAGAATTTGGCTTGATTCTTTTTGTCTATGCTGTGGGGCTACAGGTTGGTCCTGGATTTTTAGAGACTTTTAAAACTGGCGGGCTAAAGCTTAACTTGTTAGCTACTGCAATTGTTTTTCTGGGAGTATTAACGGCAGTTGCGATTCATTATATTACAGGGATTGATATGCCAACTATGGTCGGCATACTTTCTGGAGCAATTACCAATACACCTGGACTAGGCGCGGCTCAAAATACTTACGCCAACCTAGGCGGTGATCAAAATATTCTTGGAACTGCATATGCTATGAGCTATCCCTTAGGCGTAACTGGTATTATCCTTTCAATTATTGCAATTAGAATTATTTTTAAAATTGATCTTAACCAAGAAGCCAACCAAAAAGCCGAACTAAAGTCAGAAGCAACTGCAAACTCTGGAAGTGGGGACGCGGTGACAAAACATACTGACGAGCCACATTTAATTCCAATTTTTGTTGGTATTTTGCTAGGCGTTATTTTGGGTAGTATTCCTATTTATATTCCAGGCACACCACAACCAGTTAAATTGGGTTTGGCTGGCGGACCGCTAGTCATGGCTATCTTAATGAGCGCGTTTGGTCCAAAATTTAATTTTCCTACTCGGATTACAAAAAGCGCTGCTTTGATGTTGAGAGAAGTTGGAATTTGTTTGTTTTTAGCTTGTGTTGGGCTTTCAGCTGGAGAGCGTTTTGTCGAGACGGTTGCGAGTGGTGATGGTCTGCTTTGGATCGGGCTGGGAGTTATTATTACTATCGTGCCGCTGATGTTTGTCGGAGTTTTAGCTTATAAAGTCTTCAAGGTGGATTATTTTATACTCATGGGAATGATGGCTGGTAGCACCACGGATCCGCCAGCTCTTTCATATTCTGTGGGTGCCAGTGGCAGTGATAAGCCGTCTATTGGTTATGCCACGGTTTATCCGCTAACCATGTTTTTAAGAATCATGACTGCGCAACTTTTAATTCTTTTGTTTTGAGTAGGGGGGGGGGAATTCCCTAAGGCATGTTTTAGTAATTTTGCTAAGAGATTGCCGAAGACAATGTTCTTAGCAAAATTTGTAACAAAAATCACCGTTGGAAAATTATAGTAAATCGTCGTTTATTGGCAGTGATTTTTGGCTCGTCTCTATGAGTGCTCGGTTATTATTATGTTTAAATTATGAAAACAGACAAATTAAAAAAATTGTTATTGTTTTTTGCTATTGCATTTAGCTCTGTGGTTGTGTCTCAAGCTTATGCGGTAGCTGAATTTGTTTGTAAAACCGACGTTAATACAGAATATTACGAACCAATTCTTAATAAGGTTAGTCAAGCCAGCGCCAGAATTAAAAGCTTAAAAGCTGATTTTGTGCAGGAGTCTTATCTGTTAGGTTTAGATAAAATTGAGAATAGTTCGGGCAAGGTTTTGTTTCAAAAAACAGCTAAGATGCGTTGGGATTATCAAGCTCCAGAAAAACAGTTATTTGTTATGGATGGCAAGTCTGTTTGGTATTATCAGCCGTCACAAAATCAAGTTATGTTGAGCGATTTAAATGCGTCGTTTAAATCCAGTGTGCCAGTCTCGTTTTTACTCGGCTTAGGGACTTTGACTGATACTTTTATTTTACAAAATGCTTGCCACACCCAAATTGGTATTTTGTTGAACTTAACTCTGAAAGAAAGCGATGACAGTTTAGATAAATTTTATCTTTTAGTGCGCCAAAAAGATTATACCCCACTTGGGGCTAAAATCGTAGATTTAGGTGGAAATGAAACATCGATTGTATTTAAAAATTTAGTTCTGAATCAGTCTATCAAAGCCGCTGAATTTTCTTTTGTGCCGCCTCAAGGTTTGGATATTATAGATAATCGTAATCCAGTGGCATTACCTTCAAGAAATAACCAACTCCAGAGGCAACCTCAACTCCTTGAAGAGGATATTTTATAATAGAGTAAGTAAAAATCATGTCGCATACTGTTTCGATTATTTCATTAGGTTGCGCTAAAAATCTAGTTGATTCTGAGGTCATGTTGGGGAAGTTGATAGAAAAAGGTTTTGTGGTTGCTCCAGACTTGGAAGCTGCTGAGTTAATTTTAGTTAATACTTGTGGTTTTTTACAAAGCGCCGTTGAGGAGGCAATAGATAAAATTTTAGCAGCGGCAGAATACAAAAAGACAGGAGTCTGTAAAAAGCTGGTGGTTGCGGGGTGTCTGGTGGAGCGTTACCGTAAAAAATTAGCCCAAGAACTCCCGGAAGTTGATGCCTTTCTTTCAGTTGATGAGATTTTAAAAATTGATTTTGATTTACAAACCTCAAAGGAGGTTTGGGATACTGAGCGCCTAGCCAGTTTTTTATATGATGATGCCATGCCGCGCGTGTTAAGTAGTGGCGGACATCTAGCGCATCTTAAGATTGCTGAAGGGTGTAATCGTCCTTGCGCTTTTTGTATTATTCCTAAAATACGAGGCAGGTATCGCTCAAGGGATTTAACTTCTGTGCTGCGTGAGTTCAACAATTTAATTATGAGTGGCGTTAAAGAAATAGATTTAATTGCCCAAGATACAACTAATTATGGGCGTGATTTAGAGGGAGGAAAATTTTCCATTCATACCGTCTTTGATGAAATTTCCAAAATTAACGCTAGCCACGATTTTTGGGTGCGCTTAATGTATGCTTATCCGCTGGGTATTGACGAACGCTTAATTAAGCAGCTGCGAGATGAACCTAGAATTTGTAATTATCTTGACCTACCACTACAACATATTAGTGATAAACTTTTAAAAAGTATGTGCCGTCCATTAGGTGCAGCTGGAACTCGTGAGTTGGTAAGTAATATAAAAAGGTGGAATCCGGAATTGGCATTGCGGACTAGTTTGATTGTAGGTTTTCCTGGTGAAACCCAAGCAGATGTTGATTTGCTTGAAGATTTTATTGCAGAAGGGCATTTTGAGCAGCTTGGGGTATTTGTCTATTCGCCGGAAGAAGAAGCCAAAGCATTTAAGTTAGGTAATGATCTTTCAGAGAAAACCAAGCAAGAGCGCTTGAAAAGGCTGATGTTAGCCCAAAAAAAAGTAGTTAAGCAAAAATTGAGCAATCGTCTTGGAACTAGACAAAAGGTTTTAGTTGAAGGGATTCATCCAGAAACTAACTTATTGTTAGTTGGACGTAGCGAGTGGCAAGCTCCAGAAGTTGATGGTGTAGTGTTGATTAATGAAGTGGAAGATGCGGAGCAATCAAGTGTTGTGAGTACTGATAATGTTTTAGATGTTTCAAAATATTATAATCGTTTTGTGGAAGTCGAAATCACAGAAACTAAAGGCTATGATTTAATTGGCAAAGTTAAACGTATTTTGACCTGACTGACTATATTATTTCAAGCTTGCAATATAATAGAAAAATCAAAATATGTTCGATTATCTGCCCCGATCACTATGAATTTGCTATGAATTAACTATAAAAATATAGATAAAAAGTAG
This sequence comes from Deltaproteobacteria bacterium, assembly GCA_031278395.1. Lineage (GTDB taxonomy): Bacteria > Bdellovibrionota_C > UBA2361 > SZUA-149 > JAITKM01 > JAITKM01. The sequence continues at coordinate 16,554 of JAITKM010000018.1, forward strand.
TGATTAAATAAAAATATCCTGCACACTTAAGTCGTGTATCACGATTTATACTTGTTATTAGTCAACTTAAGTGATACTTCAAGCGACTTGTATTGTAGGGGAAACCCTTGTGGTTGTCCTTCATGGCGTTCAACAGAATTCTTAACAGTAAGTTTCATGAAAGATTTGCAAGATAATATAGCCTTTGGACGAACAAATTTTGCTTATCCGTTTTATTCTAATTCAACAACAATAATTCATGACCTTAATATAAAGTCTATTTCAAATAATTTTTTACAAAATGGTTTAAACTCGCTAGCCGAACTTGTTGCTGAAGTTACTAATTCATATTCCTCTGTTATTTTTTGGGCTAAGCCGGATAAAACCTTACAAATAGCAGCCTTTCATACTCAAAGCGAGGAGTTTATACCTACTGCGCAAATTAAATTTGGTACGAGTTTAGTGGGCTGGGTCGCTGAAAATAAAACTAAACTCTTAGTTAGTCCCTTTGAGCATTCCGCTAGGTCTTTGCTCTATTATTCAGATGATCAAGAATTAAAAAGTTTTTTGGCAATTCCTATTTTAGACGCTGCCCAAAACCTGCTTGGCGTTTTGGTTTGCGATAGTCAAAACGTTGCTAGCTATACACAAAATACAGAGAAAATCCTCGGCGGAGTTATTCAACAAATCTTAAACTTACATTTAGCGGATGCTGCCTTAGCTCTAAATACGCCGCAAAAACAAAGCGACCCAGATGTGCTAACTAAGTTTATCGAAAGTTTAAGGCTACAAATTACAGAAGAAGGTTTATTTAATTTAGCTAGTCGTATTCCCAAAGAAATTGCTGATTATGCTGCGTTAGTTGTGGTGAGTTCTGCTGAAAGAGGTGTGGGGGTAGGGAATTTTTACTCGACTTCAAAAGATGAACAATTAAAGCATCGCTTGTTAGAAACAATCTGTCGACATAAAAGAGTTTTATGTAGCGAAAAAAACGTTAGAATCTTGTCGCAAAACGATGCTGTAGAACAAAAAGCATTTTTATCTATTCCGTTTCGCGTCTTAGAAAAAGAAGCTGGTTCTTTAAATTTTACTACTGCGCCAGGCGTAGAGTTTTCAGACAATGAGATTAATAGTTTAGAAACTTTAGCTAAAGTTATTGGTCAGACCTTAGAAAATATTCGCCTCAAAGAACGCTTAATCGGACACAATCTTTGGACAACTCTTTCGTGGAAGATTTTTTTTGCGCAAGCTAATTTGCTTTTGCAACAACGAACTAAAACTAAAGAGGAACTTGGTTTAATGCGGATTGAATTTAGTAATCTCGAAAGCTTGGAAAGAAATTTTTCTATTCTTTCAACTTTAGAACTTTTAGAAAGAGCAACCCGACTTGCTGAACAGGTGAAAAGGCAAAATTCGGCTATTTGTAGGATTTATGAAAGCAAACTTTATATTTTGACTCCTGCAGAAGAAGTGCCGTCTTTTGCTAACAGATTTTGTAAGATGATAGAAAAACTTTACTTAACAGATAGAACTAGTGGTATTACTAAACAACAGTGTGAAATGCTACTAAATAGTGTATCTATTCTTTCGGCGATTGCTCCAAATGACGGCGTAACGCTAGAAGAATTAATTTCAAAAATACACAATCTTTCAAATGAATTAACTGCATATAAAAAAAGGGGCATTTCCTAAAAATAACAGCGACATTTTGGGAAACGCGTTTAAAAAGTTTAATATAAAAAATTAAGAAGGAGGAATGATATAATGCTGACGGATAGACTAAACCAGAATATCGACACAATAATTCGCAGATCAGACGTGGATTGTGAATGTAGTAATATATATGATAAAGAAAGTAACACTCGTTCAAATAGCTGGCTAAATATTTTTAGTGGATTTTTAGGACAAGAGCTAGCCATGGACTTAGGCACAGCTAATACTTTGATTTACATGAAGGGTCGGGGAATTGTTTTAAATGAGCCGAGTGTAGTGGCTGTTTATACTGATACTGGTGAGCCGTTTGCTGTTGGACGTGAGGCTAAAGAAATTTATGGCAAAACTCCTAAAAAAGTTAAGTGTATAAGACCACTCAAAGATGGAGTAATTGCAGATTTTAATATTACGGAGATAATGATTAAAAATTTTATTTCTCGAATTTGTAACAAGCTTTGTCTACGTCGTCCGAAAATGATTATTAGTGTTCCATCTGGTGTTACCATGGTTGAAAAACGAGCTGTTCAGTCAGCAGCCTATCAAAGTGGCGTTGCCACTGTTAAATTAATGGAAGAACCAATGGCGGCAGCAATTGGCTCTGGTATTCCAGTGCATTCAGCATCGGGACATATGATTGTTGATATTGGCGGTGGCACGACAGAAGTTGCCGTAACTAGTTTAGGAGGGACAACTTATTCAGAATCAATACGTATTGCTGGCGATGAGATGGACGAAGCGATTGAAAATTTTATTAAAAAAGCCTTTAATCTGCAAATTGGTAAATATGAAGCGGAAAAAATAAAACTAACTATCGGTTCTGCTATGCCTATGACAGAGACTAGAGAAATAAAAATTTTTGGTAGTGATTTAACTACAGGTTCGCCACGAGAGTTAATTATTGATGATGCGATAGTGCGTCATGCTCTGAAAGAGCCAGTGCAAGCTATTGTGGATGCAGTGGTTAGAGCGTTAGAGAGAACAAGTCCAGAGTTAGCTGAAGATATTATCGAAAATGGAGTATGTATTGCTGGCGGTGGCGCGTTGTTAAATGGTTTGCCAGAAAGACTTAGTTTAGAAACGGGTTTAAAGTTTTATCGAGCGCAGGATCCGCTAACTGCAATTGTTCGTGGTGATGGCGCTGTCTTGGAAGCCATGAAAGAGTATGAGCAAGTGTTTATTGCGTAATTTATGTTTAGAGGGGGCTTTAGATATTTTTTTGTTTTTTTATTTTTAGTTACTTTGGCAAGTAGTTGTGACCTGGATTTGCAAGGGCAAAATATAAATGATGTTTCAAGAGTTGAAACACAGCCGCAAGATTTAGTTTATTATGTTGAAGCTCCTTATGAATCTCTAGCGGAGATTGTTACGCGTTTCACAGCGGATACTAACAACATAGACCCGGTTGCCAGAATTAACGCTGTAGATCCTAATGCCTTACTTAAACGCGGACAATTAATTCGTATTCCACATTATATGTTAAAAAAGTAAGTTTTGTCTGCCTCCGCTACGTTGTTGTCTTTAATGCGAAAATCTCAATCTCCTGATATGTGCCAAGTTTGTGGTCGATAATGTCTGAAATTTGGGAGTAAAGTTTATGGTGCGCTTTATGAGTAATTAAATATTTTGCTCCTAAATCTAAAGCTCTTTGTAATTTTTGGCGATCCAAATCCTGATTGGACGGAAAAATAAAACCTTTTTGATCCATTAAATATAAAACTAGATTCGGTATCTTGGTATGAATAACGATAACTTTATCTGTTCGCTTCAAACCAATAAATCTTATATATGGAGTGATAGTTTCGTAAGCTTTATCGTATTTACTATAGTATTTTTTATTACCTTGAAAATCTTTAAAAAATTTATCGTCTTGAATTAAGCTTAACCCGTTTTGAACAAAAAAATCTTCAGTGTAATATTTAGCCCGATTAATCAAAGCTGTATCTGCAATCGAAATTAAAAGTAAGGCACAGCCAGCAAAGCGTAAATACTGATTCTTGAAAATTAGAGGATAATTTTGTTTTAAATAATCCAAGATAGTTATGAGATTAAACGGCAATAGAGCTAAAACTAAGATAGAATAATATTGATGCGTTTTAAAATAAAAAGGCCAAAGCAAAATATTAGCTACACTAACCAACAATACTAAAATACTAATTAGCGCTAGTTGCTGTTTAGCTTTTTGGGAAAAAATTAAGACAAAAGTAACAACAATAGAGGCAATAAAAGTCCAATAGAAAAAAGAATTATTAAAAATTTGCGGCAATATCTGAGTTGTATATTGCACAAAAGAATGGATGACGTATTTAAAATTAAACAAGACACCGACTAATACGCCAAGAATAACTAAACAACTAGTTCCTAGTAAAAGTTTATCGAACTTTCTAAAAAGAAAACTTAAAATTATTAAGCCGCTACAACCAATAAGCAAAGCGGAAAAAATTAAAGGTTGAGCTGCAATTTGTTGTGTTAGTTGATTAGTTTGCTTAATTAAAGAAGCTAGTAAATAGTCCAGATTGATCTGACCGCTTTGGGTAATTCGATAGTCTAGCTCCAGCATAAATTGTAGGTGTTCTTGTTGTTGCGCAAAATTAAGGCAATATCGAATCCAAAGCCAAGAACTAAAAAATATTAGAGTAATTGCCAGCCAGACTTGTTTAAAATGATGAAATTGAAAGGTCACAGTGTTTTGATATTTTTGCTGCAGCAATAGTTGAGCTATTAAAATAGCCAACGGAATGCCTAGAAATACCACCTTAATGCAGCCTACGAGCGAAAAGATAACAGTCCAGATTATTAAAGAGCTTAACTTTGGTTGTGAACAGTATTGATAATAATAAAATACGCCGCTCCAAACTAAGCCAAAAGCAATCACGTGCGGCACGCAAGACCAGGCATTATAGGCTAAGAGAGGAGAAGTATAAAGAGTTAGGCTAACAAAAATCGCCCAAAAACTATCGTCCAAAATTTTTGCAGTAAGTCTGAAAAGGTAAAATAAACCTAGCCAAGTAAAAATTAAGGTTGTGCCATAAAAAATATATTCACGTGCGCCGAAAATTTTCCAAAGTTGTGCAACTAAATAATAAATCACCGGAAACTCACCTACAGCGTAACCTTCGCCCTTGCCCCAACCTTGAAAATGAACTTTAGGTGTCCAGAAACTTAAATTTTCTTGAAAAAAATTGAAAGCTATAGAAAGACTATCCGCTTCCCGCCAAGCATATTCTAAAAGCATGCGGTTACCATATAAGATATTTAAGTAATAACCATAAATGAAAAAGAGCAGGAGCAGAATAATAAAAAATAGATAGGGCGCTAAAGGTTTCTTGAGTTCAAAGGTCATGGATGATTACGTGTATCTCTGTATAATTAAAACGTAGCGCTAATCCCTAGAGGAAAGTAAAATGGAAGAATTAAAGGAAATATTTTAGTATGTAACTCCTGTTGTATGCTTTTGAATATTCTCAAAAGCTTTAGCGAAGTTAGCAAGTTTCTCTTGCGTAATTGCTAAAAACTCCTCTGGCATCCCCATTTGTCGGATGCGTTCAGGATTATATTGCTTTAACAAAGCCTCATATTGAAGTTGAACTTCCGCGAGCGGACTGTTAGGTAGGCAACCTAAAATTTCATAGTCCGCATCTAAGGCGGTGCTTTTAATATGAGTATTTTTAATTTGTTTAAACTCGTTTTCGTCAATTTCAAAAATCTTTGCGATTTCAACAATAAATTTTTCTTCGGCTGGATCAAACTCTTCATTGACCAAAGCCACCTTAAACAAAATATCTAATAGCCAGCGTAAAATTTCTGGCGCATCAACATTATTTTGTTTGTATTCTTTAGCTAGAGTAGTATAGCCAATAGCTGAATTTTTTTCCTCATTGAAAATTTGGATCGCAATGGCTTTTTGTTTAGGATTGAGTTGTAAAGTGTGATCTATAAAATCATTAATAATTTGAGCTTCTGATTTACTAACCGAACCATCAATATTAGATAATTTTGCTAGTAAGGCAAAAGTAGTAAAAAAATTTTTATTTTGTCTTTCTTTTAAACTTATTTGAATACTCATAATAATATTATCCTATATATAAATTGGTTTGCAGCTCGCTAAGCGTTGCGCCGAGCATTTGCGCATCCTTGGCTTCACAAAGTCTTGGCGAAGTTCGGTTAATATAAATTCTAAGAGCCTTTTCAAGCTCAGATTTGATTAAGTCTTTTTTAAGCGGTTTAACTAAAAAGCCAGTAACACCAGCGTTCAGCGCAGCAACTAAACTCTCCTGCTCTGAATATGCCGTGCAAACTAGCACTGGTAAGTGACTAATACTTGGATTTTTACGAATTGCAGTAGCTAATTCAATGCCGTTCATGTTGGGCATATTTAAATCCGTTACCACACAAAAAAAATCATTGGGGGTGGCTTTTAATAAATTTAAAGCAATTTCTCCGTCGGCAACGCCGACAACATTTCCCAGCCCACAAGATTCAATATAACCCGCAATAATCATGCGTGGCGAATCTAAATCTTCGACTAGTAAAATCTTTTTATTTAAGTGAGAATTTTGTTGGTCTAAATTATCTGGCAGATTTTTAAACAAGTTTTCTATGGATTTATTAAAAACTTCTTTCTCAAAAACTTGAACGCCAACTAACAAAAGTTGCCATTTTTGAGCGACTTCGCCGTAAAGATTAAAAACAATAACTGGCGTAGACGGTTGTTTTAACCAACAGAATGACGCTAACGCCATAGGTTCACTTTTGTTGTAACGCGAATCGATAAAAAGAGCTGAGACACTGTTGAGGTTGAGCCATTCTTTGGCAGTTTCAATTTGATTAATTGCTTTATAGCGAATGTTTAATTTATTTGCCACATTGATGATAACCTGTACCGATTTAGGATCAGCAGTAACAATTAAAATTGAATCCATGATATTGATATATTTTATTTCCTTGAATATTAAAATGGTTCTGCACTACAATAATTTGCTTAGTATTTCAATCCTAAAAATGTAACGCAGGCTTACCGACTCTGTCAGCTATTGCCTCTCTTTAAGATGGAGGCTTGTTTGTTCCCCCATGTAGTTAAGTTCTAAGTAACCCTTGAGTATATATTTGATAAAATAGCTGCAAAATTTATTTATATAATTTAGAATTTAACAGCCCAACGGAGAGTAGGACGTCAATGCGAAGCATTGACGGTGGTATATTTTAACTCACAAGGGCAAGGGACTAGATTACGGGTTGTACATTTTTTAATTAGAGGCTTTTGCTTTAAGTCTAAATTTGCTAGAGGAAAAATTTATTTAAAATATATTCTCAAGAAATGTTAAAAGAATGGTTTAAAAAGAAAAAGTATTTTCCTTTTTGTATTAAAAATACAGATAAAATTTTAATACTTGCCCCACATCCAGACGATGAAGTTTTAGGTTGTGGCGGATTTTTGCTTAAATATCCACAACAATGTACTGTCGTTTATTTAACTAACGGATGTCTGGGGGATGCTACCTTAAGCCGCGAAGAAAATATTGCAATTCGTAAAGCGGAACTAGACAAGGTTATGAATACTGTAGGTATTAAAAACTACCAATATCTCAATATTCCCGATAAACAAATGCGAAGGAATTTAAAGCAACTCAGGCAATTAAAACTTAGACAATATGATTATGTTTTTGTTCCGAATAAATATGAGACGCACAAAGATCATAAATGCTTATATCGTAGAGTTAAGCTTTTAACCCTTTTAGCAAAAACTAAGGTTGCCATGTATGAGGTTTGGGTAACTTTACCTCACGTTTCGCATTATCTTAATATTTCGGATTGTATTGAGCAAAAAAGAGAATTAATAGGTTTGTATCAATCTCAACTTAAATCCACCGACTACTTTAAAATTATTGCTTTAAATCAATACAGAGGCATGTGGCCCAAAGTCTCGTTTGCCGAAGCCTTTTGGATAAAATAATGAAGATCGCTATTGTTGCACATTCAATTAATGGAATGACTGGTGCGGGACGTATTATTGCCGCCCAGACTGAGTTTTTAGCTAATAAAATGCAAGCCTTGAATAAAAAGGCAGAGCTGACAGTGATTAGTAATCAGATAAAACATCTTGATTTTGTAACTAATCCGTTGATCAAAGTGCGCCTGACCTTCCTGTGTTTTATACATACTAAGAATCGTCTGTTGCGCTTTAAAAAATTTGCTAACGCTTTAATCCAAACTGAAAAATATGATTTAGTCATAACTCATAATCAAGGCTCTGGAGATATTGCCTTTATTCATAATTTCTTTTATTTGCCGCCAAATTCTGGTCAGTCTGAACTCCCCAAACCTTTGCCCAAAAAATCAAGCAATAAAACAAATTCAAAAATTATCGTAGTTCCGTCTGAGCTGACAAAAAAATTATATTTACTAAAAGAAGGTCTTAATCAAGATGTTCGAGTTTTAATACCGGGAATTGATATTAAAAAATTTAATAAAGAACTCAAGCGCAAGAAAACAGAATTAAGGCGTAAATACGGTATTAGCGACAACTCTGAAAATCCGCCTTTTGTTATTAGTTTAATTACCTCAGGACAATTAGAAAACCGAGGGATAGAACAATTTTTAGAAGTTATCAAAAGATTGTCTAACGCTATAGAGAATATCGTGGTCATTGTAGTTGGTAATGTTACTTGGTATGCCAAACCTAAATTAAATTTTTATTTAAAACAGGCGCTGGCGCCCCGGGTTCGTTTTAAATATTTTAATAAAATTAGAGAAATTGAAGAGATTTATGCCGTAACGGATTTGATGATTTTTCCTTCAAGAAATGAAACATTTGGCATGGTCGTTGCGGAAGCTTTAGCTTGCAGTGTGCCAGTAATAACTAATCAAAATGTTGGAGCACATCAGATTTTATCTGATGTGCCGGAGTTTATCATGCCTTCCAGTGATAGTATTCAAGAAATGTCAGAGTTAGCGCTCAAGTTGTATCAACAGCAGGCGTATTATGCTGGCATTTTTGAAAAACTTGCTGACAAAATAGTCGCCAATTATTCTTGGGAAAAACATTTGAACGATTTTTATAAAATTGTAGAAGAAGTCTTAATTAAGAAAAATAATATTTGACCATATAAATACTAATAGTTATAACGCACATTTTAATTTTATTAACTAATCTTAGTAAGAATATGCGAAAAATTATATTACTATTTTTGAGCTTAGGGTGGATATTTGTGAATGCTACGGCGGAGGCTAGTAGTGGTGCAACATTTATTACAGAAGAAAAAAAATCTCATAAATTCTTAAAAGAAGATTTGCCTCAGATTATACAAGACTGGGGCAAATGGAGCGTTGACGGGAAAACTCCAAATAGTAATTGTGATTTTGCTTATGACGATTTTGAGCGCAAATACTGTTATTATATTGCGCGGTTGGAAGTTGAGGTAAATAAAACAACCGTGCACTTCTCTCAAAAAGTTAAGACTTTAACTAAAGGCTATATTTCAGTGCCGGGGTCGGCTGAATTTTTTCCTAAACAGATATTAATTAATGGTAAAGAAACTAATATTATTTCACGCTCTGGAAATCCATATGTGTATTTGGAGTCAGGAACGTGGACGCTGGAAGGTATAATTAGCTCCAAACAAGATATCCGATATTTAGTTATTCCAACTGGTGCTGCAGTGCTGCAAGTAGTAAAGTCTGGTGTAGTTCTTCCTAATCCGACCATCGAAAATGGTATCTTGCGTTTTGAAACACAGGCAATTGACGAAACAAATGCAGCGGATAGTTTGAGTGTTTTTGTTTATCGTAAGCTCACCGATGATATACCGCTATTAATGACGGTGCGCTTAAATTTAAATGTTACTGGTAAAGGTCGGGTAGAAAATCTAGGTAAAATTATACCTGAGAATTTTTCTCTGTCCGCCATTGATTCCCCAATTTCAGTTTATCTGCAAAAAGACGGGGCGTTAATTGCCGAAGTTAAAGCCGGCTATTTTCAAATTGATCTCAGCCTGCGCCAAAACACTGAAAGCTTAGATTTTGTTTTAGATAATTCTCCAGTTGAACAAGAAATTTGGGTTTTGGAAAACGATAAATCCAGGCGCGTAATTCAAGCCCCCCAGACCTTAACCAGTGTTCAAACTCAAAATATTCCAATGCCTGAAAACTGGAAAAAACTTCCGGCATATGAAGTGCGCCAAGGCGATCGGCTAACCTTAAAAGCTATTAATTATAATAATAAAAATCAGGACGTCTTAACGCTGGTGCGTAATATTAAGCAGATGTTTGACGGCTCGTTTTATTCTATCGAGGATAAAATTAACGCCAAATTTAAAGAAGATGGCAGACTACTACTTACACCAGTTTTAAAGTTTTATTCCTCCGAAATTAATGGGCTAGCGCAGGCTGTAACTTATACTTCAGTGCAGCCAGAGGCTGGCATTGAAGTGCGTTCGGGGTTAGCCAACATCACTAATGTTTTGCGCTCAAATAGTAGCGGAGATATTCCAGTAGCGGGATATAATCGCGAGTTTAGCAATGTCCTTTGGAATTTAGCGTTAGCTCCGGGTTATCAACTGTTATTTGCTGCTGGGGCGGATACTGTCTCAAATTCGTGGATTACGGATTGGGATTTATTGGATGTATTTATCGTGGCGCTACTAACAATATGTTTTTATTATTTGTTTGGGGCTAAAAAAGCAGCTTGTGGGTTAGTATTATTTATTTTGTTGCATGCAGTCTTTTGGCAATTTATTATCTTGTCTTTTGTTTTATGTGGCTTATTGTTTTTGCAAGACAAAATTAAATCTGATTTGGCAATTTATAAGGTAATTCTTTTTGTTCGTTATTCCTTGTTTAGCCTGCTTTTAATTGTGTCCTTTACGTTTGCCGTGGGGCATCTTCGAAGTGCAATCTACCCAACTTTAAGTAATAACCTGGCAAATTATATTTGGCTAATAGAAGGTGGTTTTCTAAGCTTTTTTTATCTGTGTTTTCTGCTGGCGTATTTTATATATCGCATATTTTCTAAGGAGCAACAGAATTTCTGGGAAAAACTTTTTAGAACGTCGGTAATATTATTGGTAGCTGCTTTGTTGATTTTTATTACAATTTTGCTAGTCGGCGATGGGTCAAGGTATAGTTCTAAAAACGAACTTTCAAAATATAAAAAGAGAGAGGCTGCCGTCTCGGCTGCGTACGATGAAGTTTTTTACGAGCAAGGAGCTGCTAGAAGAAGCAATAACCTCTCTAATAAGGATAACTTGCAATATCAAAGTTTAAATGTAGTAAAAAATGTAGCCCAAACAGGAGTTGGTTTTCCGACTTGGAGTTTAGGAGGCACAATTCAGCTTGAGCTTAAAGGTCCAGTTAGTGAAAGTGATAATTTTAAACTTTACCTTTTAACGCCAACCCAGAATATAATTCTAGCGTTTATTTGTGTGATACTGGAGATTTTTGTGTTGTGTTGGTTGTTTAATTTTTCTAAATTCAAAGCTAGTTTAGGTAAAAATGGAAAAGAGGCGCTGCAACGGTTATTTATGATGGCTTTTGGGGGCTTAATGTTGTTAGCTCCAGTTACTGCTGTTCAAGCTGAGGGAGTTATTCCAACAAATACGATACTTGAGGAGATGGGCGCAAAACTTACGAGAGAGTCTGTGCCATCCTGCCTGCCAGAGTGTGTTTCAATTCCAACTGGAGTTGTGCAGAATGTAGGTAACGACTTAACATTAATTATTGATTTTCACAGTAATGCCCAATTAGTCGCGCCACTGCCAACACTTAGAACTGATGGTGCGGGATTGGTGCAACTAAAATCTATTTTGATTAATGGCGAACCTGCTTTGAATATTTTGCAAGAGACTAGTGGTGTTTTTGCTTTGCTTAATAAGGGGATTAATCAAGTCGAGATGCATTATAGTTTAGCTCAGAATGTTACGAATTTTATTTTATTATCTCAGGTCAAATTAAATTCTCTTGAAAATAAGTTAGTAGGATTCACGCTAGATGAAAATAGTTCGGATAATCAAACTTTTCGGATTAATCGGGTTGAAAAGCTGACTGCCGCAGAAAAAATGGAGTTTGAAAAAAGCTCTGAACTATCGCGAATGAACATTGAAACTTTTTTTGTGGTGGAGCGTAATTTTGATATTCAGGCTCTTTGGAAAGTCGTAACTAGAGTAGTGCGAACTAATAATTTATCTTCTGCAGCCACACTTGAAATTCCGCTACTGGTAGGCGAACAGGTAATAGCTACTACCGGCACGTTGTCCAAAGATAAGCTTAAAATTTCTTTTGCTCCAACTGAGGAGGTCAAAGTTTTTGAATCGTTACTGCCAGTGGAGCAGGATATTAGTTTGTTCTCTCCGGTTGTAATTGAGAATTATAAAGAAGAGTGGAGTTTTAATGTTGATTATGCGTGGAGTTTTAAATATTCAGGTTTAAATCCAATAAATTCTGCTGACAATAAGCTTAGATTTAAACCTAATGCAGGCGAAGCCTTAGAGTTTAAAATTTTTAGACCAACCAATATTGAAGGTTATGTAATAACCTTTGATAAGGTGGACTATAATGTTTCATATGGGCGGGGAGTAGTTACAGGGGATTTGAGGTTTGAGTTAAGGTCTGCGGATGCGGGAACTCATGAGATAAGAATTCCAAGCTTGGCTGAAATTAAAGATTTGAGGGTCAATGGACAGCCGTACCCAGTAACTCTGGTGGAAGATAAATTAACAATTCCAGTTGTGCAGGGGACGAATCAGGTAGCCTTTAAGGTTGAGATGAAGAGCCAAATGAAAACAGTGATGGAGTTTCCACAGTTTGATCTTGGCGCTCCAGCGGTTAATATTACACAGAATGCGTCGATGCCGTTTAGTCGATGGGTGTTGTTTGTTTCTGGTCCGTTAAAGGGTCCGGTGGTTTTGTTTTGGAGTATGTTACCAGCTTGGTTAATTGTGGCTTTTGTTTTAAGTCGTTTTAAAGCGATACCTGTATCATTTAGCCAGTGGTTTATTTTGTTATTAGGTTTAACTCAAAGTAGTGTGAGTTTAGTAATGGTAATTATTTTATGGTTTGTGGTGTTGGGAGTGCGGGATAAATTTTTCACTCAACCAAAATTTAATAAATTATTTCAAATAGGAATCCCACTTTTAACCTTGTTGTTTATTGGTAGTTTATTTGAAGGAATCTATAATGGATTACTTGGAACGTGGAACATGGAAATTATCGGCAATGTTTATAAATATAGTTCATATTTGCAGTTGCAATGGTATCAAGATGCTGTCTTAGGCAACTTGCCGTCTATAAAAATTATCTCTTTTCCAGTTTGGGTTTACAGGATGTTGATGGTTGTTTGGTCAATGTGGTTAGCTATTTATTTTGTAAAATGGATAAATTGGGGAAGTAAGATTTATTTTAAGTAACGCAGCACAGGTAGCGCAAGCAATCAAGAGTAACTTTAGTGGAGCCTGGAAGTGGGTGATAGATAAGGAGTTTATTGATGATCAATTGCCTAACGGTGGTGGCTTTTTGGTAGGCGAGATAACTTCAACTTTAAATTGCACGGATTATCAATCAAGGCGGCTCAACATAAAATACCAATTAAAAGACACTAGCAAGACAGAATACGTATATATGTTAAACGGAACAGCCTTTGCTGTGTCGAGAACACTGCTTTTAATTCTTGAAAACTATCAGCAAGAAGATGGTAGTATTAGCCTTCCAAAAGTTTTACAACCATATTTAGGATTTGATGTAATAAAATGGAAAAGCTAAATTTTTAATTTTTCAATGTTGTTTAATAAGTATGGCGAAGAATAAAAAGGATTATACCTAAACATTCAAGACCTCAGGCACAGAATAAAGACCGGGTGTTTTAATAGTTAAGAGGTTTTCAGCCAGACGTAATGCTCCATTAGCAAAAATTCTGCGGCTGGTCGCAACATGTCGTATTTCAAGGCGCTCATCTTCTCCAAGGAAATATACGGTATGCTCACCAGCCACATTACCCCCGCGAATAGCTTGGATACCTAATTCACCCGGACAGCGAGTTGTGGCATTGCCAGTTCTGCCAATTTTTTTTCTTGAATCAAAATCTTGCTTTGTAGTAGCTTTGGCATTTAGTGCCTCGACAATCGTCTTACCCAAAGCTAGCGCAGTCCCGCTTGGAGCATCTTTTTTTCGATTATGATGAATTTCAGAAATTTCAATATCAAAACTTTCATCCAATATTTCACAACTTAGTTTTAATAACTTATGCATGACCGCAATCCCTAAACTTGTATTGTTAGCTTGTAACACCGGCACAACCGAACTTGCCCCAGCCAAGTATTCATCTATACTTGCATCCAACCCCGTAGAACAAATTAAGGCAGGGATTTTTTGTTCTGCCGCAATACTTAAAGCTACTTTCGCCCCAGCCAACGACGAGAAATCAACAATCACATTCGCCGCGCTATATTGTTTGTTCCACTTATCAGTTAGCGGAAACTCTATGCCAGCAATCTGAGTATGCAGCGCCAAATCTTCCGCCGCTATAATGCCGCCAATTATTTTATGCTTTCCTGAATGCTTCACCGCTGCAATCACTTCGTGACCCATCCCTCCGGTTGCTCCAACTAATAATAGATTTAAGTTTGCCATTTTAGATTTTCCCCAATTGTGACATTTCAAATTTTACTTTGGCGTAGTTTTCGACACTTAAAGAAACCAAAGGTAATCGCAAAGTTTGCCTACATAGACCTAACATAGATAATGCCGCCTTGAGCGGGGCAGGGTTAGTTTCTACAAACAAAACGTTAATCAAGTCCATAAGTTTATAATGGATTTTTAAAGCGGCTTGAAAATCATTCTGGCTAACATAATCAAACATTGCTCGATATTCTTTGCCTAAAATATGAGCTGTCGCAGAAATTGCGCCGTCTCCACCCAAAACTAAATTAGTATAAGTATAAAGATCATCTCCAGTCCAAACGTAAAAATATTTTGAGTTTTTTCGCACTGCCCTAATAATCTGCATAGTTTGTTTTAAATCGCCGCAACAATCTTTTAAACCAATAATATTTTCAATCTTGGCAAGCTCGACTATGGTTTCTGGCGTGATATTAATTCCTGTTCGTCCTGGAATATTATAAATAATCAGCGGGAGTTTGGTGTTTTTAGCCAGTTCTTCGTAGTGTTTTAAAATGCCGCGCATATTCGGTTTGTTGTAATAAGGCGCCACCACTAAAGCTCCAGCTATTTCTAAAGCTTCACACTCTTGAAGTAGCTCGATAGTTTTAGCCGTTGAGTTAGTTCCAGCTCCAGCAATAATTGGTACCCGTTCGTTAGCTTCTTGCTTAACAATTTTTATAACTTTGAAAAATTCTTCTGGTGTCAAGGTAGGTGATTCTCCAGTTGTGCCGCAAGGAACCAATGCTGTAGCAAGTTGTTCTGCTATACAATAATTAGTCAGTTTGCGTAGGCTTGCCTCGTCAATTGAATAGTCGTCAGCAAACGGTGTAATAATTGGAATATGAAAACCACGAAGTTGCATATATTTTGAGTTATTTAAGTAATAATAAGATAGCTACCTGCTGCGCTTTTTAACGTAAAAAATTAATTAAAAATTAATGAAGAAGCTAAAAAAAACACGCATTTTGTATAAAAATTTCTATGAAAATGCAACAAGTTTAGTTTAAACGATAAAAAAGGTGGCTGTATTTTTAGATAAATAAAATCGTTCTTATGGCTTCATGCTCGGCAATAAGCATATTTTTAAAACTTAGGTATAGAAAAAAAATTTTTTTTTCGCTATGAGCTCTCCGCTTGTTAATTCTTTCTATACAAGAAATTTTTAATACTAACTATCTTATCAAATATAAGGAGATGTTTTTATGGCAAATGCAAAACGATGGGTTTATTTATTTACTGATGTCAAAGAAGCTGAAAGCTATGTGAACGAAGATTGGGAAAAAGTTCGAGGATTACTTGGTGGTAAGGGCGCTAATTTGGCTGAGATGACGCGTCTGGGACTGCCAGTGCCTCCCGGCTTTACAGTTACAACCGAAGGTTGCAATGCCTACTCGGCTGCGGGCGCATTTCCTGAAGGTATGTGGGAGCAAATGTTAGAAGCTTTGGGCGTGCTTACTCAACAAACAGGCGGAAAAAAACTTGGCGATCCTAAAAACCCGCTATTAGTTTCCTGTCGTTCGGGCGCAAAATTTTCTATGCCCGGCATGATGGACACGGTGCTTAATGTTGGTCTTAATGACGAAACCGCAGAAGGCATGGTGCAGCTTACGAAAAATCCGCGCTTTGTCTATGATTCATATCGTCGTTTAGTCGAAATGTTCGGAACTGTAGTTTTTGAAATACCAGATGAAGCTTTTCACGACTATTTAAAAGAATATAAAGGTCAAAAGGGCTACAAATCAGATACTGAAATGTCCGCCGACGATTGGAAAGTTATTTTAGCCTACTACAAAGATGTAGTTAAAAAACATAAAAATTTTGATTTTCCTCAAGATCCGTATCAACAAGTTAAATTAGTTTCTGAGGCAGTGTTTAAATCTTGGAACGGAAAACGGGCGATCGACTACCGCCGCGCAACAAATATTCCTGACGATTTAGGAACAGCGGTGAATATCGTAACTATGGTGTTTGGAAATATGGGCGACGATTCTGGAACTGGCGTAGTGTTCACTCGAAATCCCGCAACTGGCGAAAACGTCTTGTATGGCGATTATTTACTTAACGCCCAAGGCGAGGATGTTGTAGCCGGAATTCGCAATACTTCGAAAATTGCCAACCTAATTAAAGAATTGCCAGAATCTGCCAAACAACTTGATGAGATTATCAAAAAGCTTGAAAAACATTTCAAGGATATGCAGGATGTTGAGTTCACAATTGAACGTAACCGGCTTTACATGCTGCAAACTCGAAACGGCAAGCGCACCTCGCAAGCCGCAGTGCGCGTGGCTGTGGATATGGTAGACGAAGGTTTAATTAGCAAGGAAGAGGCACTTAGACGCGTGCGTCCTGAAGATATCGACGCGCTGTTACATCCACAGTTTGATCTTGAGGAAAAGAAAAAAGCTCAAGCTAACGGATCGCTGCTAGCAAAGGGCGTGAATGCTTCGCCAGGTGCCGCGGTGGGGCAGATTTATTTTTCAGCTGACAAAGCCGAGCAAATGGCAAAAGAGCATAAGCAAAAAGTTATCATGGTGCGTCCATTTACCAAGCCTGATGATGTGCATGGTATGTTGGCTGCAGAAGGTGTGTTGACTAGTGAAGGCGGGGCTACTAGCCATGCTGCGGTAGTTGCCAGACAATTTGGCGTTTGTTGTGTTGTGGGCGCAGAGGCGATTAAGATTGATTTGGAAAAGAAAACTATGACCGCAGGTGGAAAAACTTTAAAGGAAGGAGATTGGATTTCAGTTGATGGTAATACTGGCGAAGTATTTGTCAGACCAATTCCAACTAAAGTGCCAGACTTTGACAAGCAAGGTGATTTATTAACACTGCTTAACTGGGCTGATGAAATTTCAGCAAGCAACGTGCGTTCTGGAGAAAATAATACGCCTAAGTGTGGTTTAATGGTTTGGGCAAATGCAGATTCTCCGCTGGACGCCAAACGCGCTAGAGCATATGGAGCAAAGGGGATTGGCTTGTGTCGAACAGAGCATATGTTTTTTGCTCCCGAAAGGCTGCCAATTGTGCAGAAAATGATTTTAGCCAAAACTTCTGCTGAGCGAATAGCCGCTTTGGATGAGTTGTTGCCATTCCAGCGTAATGATTTTACTGGGTTGTTTGAAGAGATGGACGGTTTGGCTGTTATTATCCGCTTGATTGATCCGCCGTTACACGAGTTCTTACCACATTTAGAGAAATTAATTGAAGAGGTAGCAACTTTAAAAGCTAAGGGTGAAACCAAAGGCTTAATCGAAAAAGAAGCTATGCTGGCTAATGCGAAGCGCTTGCATGAACAAAATCCAATGATGGGGCTGCGTGGCGTCCGTTTAAGTATTGTCATGCCAGAAATAGTTCAGATGCAGGTCAAGGCGATTTTTGAAGCTGCTGCAGATTGTGCGAAGAAAGGCATTAAAGTTTTTCCTGAAATAATGATTCCGCTAACTGGGCATGTTAATGAGTTAAAGGTAATTCAACCTAAACTTGAGGATATAGCTAGTGCAGTCATGAAAACTAAGGGAGTTAAGTTCGCTTATAAATTTGGCAGTATGATTGAGATTCCTCGTGCGGCGCTGACCGCTGGAGAAATTGCCTCGTTAGCTGAGTTCTTCTCTTTTGGAACAAACGATTTAACCCAGATGACTTTTGGTTATAGTCGTGATGACGCTGAGGCTAGTTTCTTACTTGAATATGTAGAGAGAGGAATTTTGCCTAAGAATCCGTTCCAAACTTTGGATAATGATGGTGTTGGACGCTTAATTCGTCTGGCAGCAGTAGAGGGACATAAAGTTCGTCCAGAGTTGGAGGTTGGAATTTGTGGCGAGCATGGTGGTGATCCAGAGTCTATTAAGCTGTGTTTTGATGCAGGCTTGAACTATGTAAGTTGTTCGCCATTTCGTGTGCCAGTAGCTCGGCTAGCTGCCGCGCACGCCGCATTGAAATAGTCCGCCTACGATAAGCGCGGCTATCTTAGCTGTGTCTGCAAAGGGAGATATATTGAAATATTGGAACATATCAAGGGGTAAAGAATTAAATATCATGGTGCCAGAGTAGTGCTCCGAATGATAAGTGCTTTAAACTTTTGATAAAAATATTTTTGCATTTACTCTTGTAATTAGTTGCAAGTTTTGCTATATCCCCGCATCTTTTTGGACAGCTAAGAAAAAAAATAACAAAAACACTCACTTAAATAGTTTGTTCTTAATTGATAATTGTCAAGACAAAATATTTACGACAAAAGAAAAAACTCCAAAATCTATAATTTATTATGGCAGAAGCTAAAAAATCATCGAAAAAGAAAATTACAGGTCAGATAAAATTACAAATTCCAGCCGGACAAGCAAACCCTTCTCCTCCAGTAGGTCCCGCACTTGGACAACATGGCGTAAACATCATGGAGTTTTGTAAAGCCTTTAATGCTAAAACTCAAACTCAAACAGGAACTATCTTGCCCGTCATTATTACAGTTTATTCAGATCGATCTTTTGACTTTATTTTGAAAAGCCCACCAGCTTCATTCTTAATCAAAAAATTTGCTAAGCTCAAAAGCGGTTCTGGAAAACCAAATAAAGAAAAAGTAGGCGAACTCTCAAACGCCGATTTAGAAGAAATTGTAAAAATTAAAATGGAAGATTTAAATGCTTATGATCTTGAGGAAGCAAAAAAAATTATTGCTGGTTCAGCACGTAGTATGGGCGTAAAAACCCCTTATTTTTCTTGATTTTTAACTTAAATATACACAGCCAAGATTAGGGCTCTGTGTCACTTCTCTGAAGACGACCTCAATTCAGTGAATGTGTTTGTAAATAATGAGGGAGCTATAGGAATTAAAATGGCGAAACTAAATAAAAGATTAGCGCAAGCGTATCAGCTAGTCGATAAAAATAAATTCTATCAACTTGACGAAGCTCTAAACATACTTTGTCAAACTTCAAAAATAAAATTTGATGAAACAGTCGATTTAGCTGTCAGGCTTGGTTTAGATCCTCGTAAAGCGGAGGAAAATATTCGTGGCACAGTTGCCCTCCCACACGGCACAGGTAAAAAAGTTAGAGTTTTGGCATTTTGCAAAATTGAAAAGCAAAACGAAGCTAAAGCCGCCGGTGCTGATTACGTTGGTGCTGAAGATTTAATTGAAAAAATTCAAAACGGCTGGTTTGAATTTGAATCAGTTATCGCTACTCCAGATATGATGGCACAAGTTGGTAAGATTGGTAAAATTCTTGGTCCACGTGGTTTAATGCCCAATCCTAAAGTTGGAACTGTTACTCAAGATATTGGTAAGACAATTGAAGCTATTAAATCTGGACGAATTGAATACAGAATTGAAAAGGCCGGTATCGTGCACGTCGGAGCTGGAAAAATTTCCTTTGGACAGCAAAAATTAAAGGAAAATTTAGTAACGTTAATTGAAACTCTGGTTAAAGCTAAACCTAAAACCTCAAAAGGTATTTATCTTAAAACGATTAGCTTATCTTCAACTATGGGACCAGGTTTAAAGATCGACGTAGCGCCATTTAGGAATGCTTAATTTTTAATACGTAAAAATAGGCTAAATTAATTACAAACAAACGAATTTTTAAATATAAATATGGCAACAATCGAAAAAGAACAAACAGTGCAAAAACTAGCAGGAAGTTTAAGCAAAGCACAGGCGACTTATATTATTAACTATCAAGGTTGTTCTTGTGCCGATATAACTCGCTTGAAAAGACAATTAAAACCAATCGGAGCTAGTTTGGCAGTAGTTAAAAATACCTTAGTCAGACGCTCTATTAAAGGAACAAAAGTCGAAGGGCTTAGTGATTTGTTGGTCGGACCAACAGCCGTAGTTCTAGCAAATGACGACATTGTTACTCCTGCTAAAGCTTTAAAAGAGTTCGCTAAAGATCGTGAAAATTTCTCAATTAAGGGTGGATTTGTTGATGGCGCAGTTGTGGATACAAATGCAATTAATGCTTTGGCAGAATTGCCAAGCAAAGAAGAATTGTTTGCAACCTTGTTGGCTCTTATCAACGCGCCAGCTACCAGATTATTGCAAACTATTAATGCGCCAGCCAGCAATTTGGCGTGTTTGCTAAAAGCATATGAGGGAAAAATTGCTGAAGGGCAGCAATAACTTCTGACCATCTTGTATTTTTTGCAGGGGCAAAATGTTTCCCTACAAAAAATGCAAAGGACATTTAATTAGTAATTAGCGAATTCCTCTGCGTTTTTATTTTAATACCACTGAGGTGGTGTTAAACCTACAAATAGGGAAGAGAGTGGAGGAAGTGGTAAAAAATTGAGAAACAGAAATTGAAACTTTGTATCTGACGCTTCTTAAAGATCTTGTTCAATTTTTAAAATATTAACTATGATAATTTAATCCAGAGGGAATAAAATGAGTGAATTAACTTTAGAACAAGTAAAAGAATTTATTAAAAACTTAACTTTAATAGATGCCGCTAAGCTGGTTAAAGACTTAGAAGAAGAACTTGGTGTTAGCGCTGCCGCTCCAGTAGCTGTAGCTGTTGGAGTAGGTGCAGGAGCTGCTTCAGTAGAAGAAAAAACTGAATTTGATGTTGTGTTAGCTGCTGTAACTGGCGACAAAATTAAAGTTATTAAGGTTGTGCGCGAGCTGACATCTTTAGGTTTAAAAGAAGCTAAAGAATTAGTTGAATCTGCTCCTAAAACAGTCAAAGAAGCAGTTTCTAAAGAAGAAGCCGCTGATATGAAGAAGAAGCTTGAAGAGGCTGGAGCTAAGGTTGATGTTAAGTAATAAATAGATAACTTTTGCTAATAAAACAAAGCTATACATATACAGAATTTTCTTGTTGGTTTTTATAGCCAAGGAGTGTTTTTGTATATGTGGCTTTTTTTGCGTTTGTGGTTTGATAGTTGGCGTTGTTGCGTAAAAGATAAATGTTCTACGCCCTGAATTTTGTGGAGTTTTAACTTTTTATGCGCCGCGTCGTGGTGGTTAATAGTTTTTCTGACAATACAAAATTAAAATAGCAACCTGACAAAAATTATCTGTTGGGTTGTCAAATACATAAGGGCTTCATAGATGGGAAGTAATATAACTAAACGTTTAAGAGTGCGTCATGATTATTCAAGATTTGAAAAAATTCATGAAGTGCCAAATCTGATAAAAACTCAATGTCGTTCATACCAACAATTATTACAAAAGGATGTCGCACCAGAAGCGCGTGAAAATGTTGGTCTACAGGCAATCTTTAAGTCAGTGTTTCCAATCCATGATTATAACGGAGTGGCTTCTCTTGAATTTGTTTCATATGAAATCGGAGAAACCAAGTATACCGAAATAGAATGTCGCGAACGCGGTATGACTTGGTCTTCACCAATCAAAGTTACAGTTCAACTCGTGCTTTGGGATACCATGGCTGAAGGAAGTAAACAAATTCGGGATATTAAAGAACAAGAAATTTATTTTGGCGAAATCCCGCTCATGACTCGTTTTGGAACTTTCATTATCAACGGCACAGAACGTGTTATCGTGAGTCAATTGCACCGCTCGCCGGGCGTGTTCTTTGATCATGATAAAGGTAAAAGTCACGCCTCTGGCAAATTATTGTTTAGCGCTAGAGTAATTCCATATCGCGGTTCATGGTTAGACTTTGAATTTGATGTCAAAGATATTTTACATGTGCGCATTGATCGTCGTCGCAAACAACCTGCTACTTTATTACTTCGGGCTTTGGGTATGAGTAGCGAGGAAATTCTACTTAAATTTTATAAAACCGATAATTACACCATAGACGATAAAAAAATCGTTAAAGAGTTTAAACCAAATCAGGTCGAAGGACAGAGAGTCTTTACTGATATTTTGGGCAGAGATAAAAAGGTTATTGCTAAAACCGGACAGAAGTTTAACCGTGCGGTTGTTAGAAAACTAACCGAAGCTGGAATTTCAACAATCGAAATTGACCCTAAAACAGTTAGTAATTTAGTCGCAGCTAAAACTATCTTAGTGGCTAAAGAAGATATTCATAATCCTAATAACAATCGGACCTTAGTTAAATCTGGAACTATTTTAATCGGCTGGGACGAAATCAGTAAGGTCTTTCCAGCTAGTTTTAAGGGAGCTGACGAGTTAGTTTTAAAAGAGTTGTTTGCCAAATTTGAAATTGTGCTCGCTGCAGGTGAGCAATTTTTAGAAGATGTTTATGATACTAAAGGCAGACTTAAACAAACCGGCACAATTGCACGACTTAAAGATTTAGGGATTCAAAACTTTGAAGTTCTTTACACCAGAGATAATCATATTGGTGAAGCTTTATTAAAAACTCTACACAGCGACGGCTTAGAACCAGAAAAAGACGACTTACTTTCACATTATTTAAATACCCCAAGTAATAATGCCTTGCTGGAGATTTATCGTCGTTTACGCCCTGGTGAGCCTCCAAGACTTGAAATCGCTACCACAAATTTTAATAATTTGTTCTTTAACCCAGAACGCTATGACTTATCTGCTGTCGGACGTTTAAAGTTAAATTATAAATTACATAATGCCGACCGCTTTAGCTTAAATAAAAAAGTTGGTAAGAAAAAAGATTTAGTTTCTGGTTCAGAGTTCACCGAAGGCGGAGTGCTGACAAAAGAAGATATTATTGAAACTGTCCGCTATTTGCTAGAGTTAAGATCTTCAAGTGATCCAGTCAAATATTCTATTGATGATATTGACCATTTAGGCAATCGCCGGGTGCGTTCAGTTGGCGAACTAGTTGAAAATCAATATCGTATTGGTTTAGTGCGCATGGAGCGCGCAGTTAAAGAAAGGATGAGTATTCAAGATATTGAAACTTTGATGCCGCAGGAATTGATTAACTATAAACCAGTGTCAGCAGCTTTAAAGGAATTTTTTGGTTCATCTCAACTTAGCCAATTTATGGATCAAACCAATCCACTGAGCGAGATAACCCATAAGCGCCGCCTGAGCGCTTTAGGACCCGGAGGTTTAACTAGAGAACGAGCTGGTTTTGAAGTGCGCGATGTGCATCCAACTCACTATGGACGCGTTTGTCCAATTGAAACTCCTGAAGGTCCAAATATTGGATTAATTTCGTCTTTAGCAACATATGCTAGAGTTAATGGATATGGATTTGTTGAGTCTCCTTATCGGGTTGTGGTCAAAGGTAAAGTGACCGATAAAATCGTGTATCTAACAGCTATGGAAGAGTCCCATGAAGTTATTGCCCATGCTACGGCTTTTGACAAAGATGGTATGTTGCAGGGGGAGATGATTGTGGCTCGTAAAAATAGTGAATCAACTTTTGTTACCAAAGACGAAGTAACAATGATGGATGTTAGTCCAAATCAATTAGTTTCGGTCGCTGCTTCTTTAATTCCATTCCTTGAAAATGATGACGCTAACCGAGCTTTGATGGGATCAAACATGCAACGTCAAGCCGTGCCTTTATTAAAGCCAGCTGCGCCGCTAGTTGGAACTGGTATTGAAAGAATTGTTGCTAAGGATTCTGGTGCCGCAGTAGTTGCCGAGCGTGGAGGTGTGGTTGAGTCTGTAGATGCAACACGAATTGTTATTAAAGCCGATGAGTTAAAATTGAATCTTTTAGATACTGGGGTTGATATTTATCGTTTGGCTAAATACCAGCGTTCAAATCAAAACAGTTGCATTAACCAACGTCCAATTGTTGAAGCTGGAGATGTTGTGCAAGCTGGAGAAATTATTGCCGACGGACCTTCAACTGATACTGGCGAGTTAGCTTTGGGGCAAAATATCTTAGTGGCTTTCACTCCTTGGGGCGGATACAATTATGAAGATTCAATTTTAATCAGTGAACGCTTGGTTCAAGACGATGTTTTTACTTCAGTGCATATTGAAGAATTTGAATGTGTTGCCCGCGATACCAAACTAGGTAACGAAGAAATTACTAAAGATATTCCAAATGTTGGCGAAGAGTCGCTAACTCATTTGGATGAGTCGGGAATTATTCGGATTGGAGCTAAAGTCAAAGAAGGTGATATTTTAGTTGGTAAAATTACCCCAAAAACTGAAACCCAACTTGCGCCAGAAGAAAAACTTTTAAGGGCTATTTTTGGAGAAAAAGCTAGCGAAGTGCGGGATACTAGCTTACGTTTGCCAACTGGTGTTGAAGGCACCGTGATTGGCGCGCATGTCTTTTCGCGTAAAGGTACTTCAAAAGATGAGCGAATGTTATCAATTGAAGAGCAAGAAATTGCTAACCTAGAACAAGAACAACGTTATGAAATTCGGGTCTTGCGTGAGGCTGCTATTAAACAGTTGTTCTCACTTTTAGGTGGTAAGAAGACAACAGCTAAACTAGTTGATGAAGATCGCAAACAGTTAATCGCTAAAGATGTAGCAATAACTAAAGACCTCTTAGAGGCAATACCATTTGAGTATTTAAGAGATATTCAAATAGGTAATGTGAAAATTGAGGAAGAAGTTAATCATATTGTAGTTGGCACGGGGCAGCTCATTAACAACAAACGAACTGCAATTTCGGAAAGAATTAAACGTTTAAAGAACGGCGATGATTTGCCACCAGGTGTAATTAAACTGGTAAAAATTTCTGTGGCTGTTAAAAGACGTTTGTCGGTTGGGGATAAGATGGCAGGGCGGCATGGAAATAAGGGTGTGCTTTCCAGGGTTTTACCAGTTGAAGATATGCCGTATCTCCCAGATGGAACGCCAATTGATATGGTGCTAAATCCACTTGGCGTGCCTTCACGTATGAATGTCGGGCAAATTTTAGAGACGCACTTAGGGTGGGCTTGTCGGGAAATTGGTCGAAAGTTAAGAGAGATTATTGAATCTGTAACTGAAGATCCAGGCATTAAAATTGAGAAGACTTTAAAAGGCAAAGAAAATTCTCCAGAAGTTAAAAAAGCGGCTAAAGCGGCTAAGGAATATTTAAATAATTCTTTGTGCGATCCGAAGAGCGCTAAACAAATTGCTGAAATGAATGATCTTGAAATTTTGGCTTTTACACAAAAACAAATGAATGGTGTATTGGTAGCAGCACCAGTTTTTGAAGGTCCAAAAGAGGAAGAAATTCGGCGTTTAATTGCTCTAGCTGGTTTGCCTCTGAGTTGTCAGACTAGGTTATTTGATGGGCGCACAGGCGAGGCTTTTGCTGAGCCGGTAACTGTTGGCGTAATGTATATGTTAAAACTGCATCACTTAGTCGATGAAAAGATTCACGCTCGTTCGACTGGAACATATTCGTTAGTAACTCAACAACCACTAGGTGGTAAGGCTCAATTTGGTGGTCAGAGGCTTGGTGAAATGGAGGTCTGGGCCTTAGAGGCATATGGCGCGGCTTTTGCACTGCAGGAATTTTTAACAGTTAAGTCGGATGATATTACTGGTAGAAATGAGGCGTATAAAGCTATTGTCAGCGGTGAACATATTTTAAAACCAGGCTTACCTGAATCATTTAACGTAATGTGTAAGGAGTTAATGTCCTTAGGGTTAAATGTTGAGCTGATTGAAAAAGAATCACCAGATGGTCCAGATATTGTCGTTGATGGTAGTTTTTACAAACGACATAGCAAGCTACCGGAGTTACCAATCTTAGCGACATCTAAGATGGCAAAGGAAGCGCAAAATATTTAGCTTTTTTATTTTTTTTATTATTTAGAGGGGTCTTAAATGAGTGAAATTTCTTTTAATGCTAACAGCTTGAGTATACATGATAAACCGAATGACCCGGCTTTAATTACAGCTATGCGCGTGTCAATTTCTAGTCCAGAGCAAATTAAGTCTTGGTCTTTTGGACAAGTAAAAAAGCACGAAACAATCAATTACCGAACATTCAAGCCGGAACGAGATGGATTATTTTGCGGTAAGATTTTCGGACCTGTTAAAAATTATGAATGTGTTTGTGGCAAGTATAAAAGAAAGAGACACGAAGGCGTAGTTTGCGAAAAATGTGGCGTGGAAGTTACTGTTTCTGATGTGCGTCGTGAACGTATGGGGCATATCGAGCTAGCAACGCCAGTCGCGCATATCTGGTTTTTAAAAAGCTTACCCAGCCGTATTGGTAATATGTTGGATTTGTCTTTGCGGGATTTGGAGAAAGTTTTGTATTTCGAAAGCTATATTATAACTGATCCAGGCAAGACAGATTTAGAAGAAAGACAACTACTGACAGATAAGGAATATCGTGAAGCCTTAACGACTTACGGCACTGCTTTTAAAGCTGCGATGGGTGCAGAAGCTATTAAAGAACTACTTGCCAAAATTGATGTTAAGGTTTTGGCTAACCAGTTACTTAAAGATTTACAAACTACAAGTAGCGATGCCAAAAGAAAAAAAATCTCTAAACGTTTAAAAGTTGTTTATGCAATGTTGGATTCTGGTAATCGTCCTGAGTGGATGATTCTAGATGTGATACCAGTTTTGCCGCCAGACTTGAGACCGCTCGTGCCTCTAGACGTAGGTCGTATGGCGTCTAGTGATTTGAACGATTTGTATCGTAGGGTTTTAAATCGTAATAATCGTTTAAAAAGACTTTTAGATATTAGCGCTCCTGATATTATTATTCGTAACGAAAAAAGAATGTTACAGGAAGCTGTAGATGCGCTTTTTGATAATGGTCGAAGGGGACGTATTATTCAAGGAGCTAATAAGCGACCGCTTAAGTCTTTAAGCGATATGTTAAAAGGTAAGACCGGGCGTTTTAGACAAAATTTATTAGGTAAACGTGTAGACTATTCAGGACGTTCTGTAATTACAGTTGGTCCAGATTTAAGACTGCATCAATGCGGTCTACCAAAGCAGATGGCTTTGGAATTATTTAAGCCTTTCATCTATAACCGACTTATCGATAAAGGCTTTACTCCAACAGTGAAGGGGGCAAAAAAAATGGTTGACAGCGAGAGCGCTCCAGTTTGGGACGCTTTAGCTGAAGTCGTTTTAGAACATCCAGTTATGCTAAACCGTGCGCCAACCCTGCATAGGCTCGGTATTCAAGCCTTTGAACCAGTTCTAATTGAAGGTAAAGCTTTGCGCCTGCATCCTTTAGTTTGCGCAGCATTTAACGCAGACTTTGATGGTGACCAAATGGCGGTGCATGTTCCGCTTTCAATTGAATCGCAAGTTGAAGCTCGTGTCTTGATGATGTCAACTAATAACATTTTAAGTCCAGCTAGTGGTAAGCCAATTATTAATCCTTCTCAGGATATGGTTTTAGGGTTGTATTACATGACGCGTGAAAGACCATTTGCTAAAGGTGAAGGCAAGGTATTTTCAAATCGTCGTGAAGTTATGTTGGCGGTTGAGGAGCAAAAGATTGACTTACAAGCCAAAATTAAAGTTCGAATTGCTGGAAAATTATGGAATACCACACCGGGTCGAGTAATTCTTTATGATATTTTCCCAAGAGATTTAAACTTTGAGTATGCTAATAAAGTTTTTACTAAAAAGGAAATTTCTAAGTTAATCGATATTTGCTTTAGGGAGTTTGGTAACAAAGCAACCGTGCTGTTGGCTGACCGTTTGAAAGATACTGGTTATATGTTCGCTACTCGTGCTGGTATTTCAATTGCGATGGTCAATATGGTTATTCCAGAATCCAAGACAGTTTTATTAAAAGAAGCTGAAGATCGAATTGCATCTGTCGAAGGGCAGTATCAGGAGGGATTAATTACTGCCGGCGAGCGCTACAATAAAGTAGTTGATATTTGGGCGGATAGTATGGAACGTGTTGCCAAAGATATGATGGTTGGTATTTCAACTCAAGTTTTTAAAGGGCAAAACGGCGAAAAAGTTACAGGTGCTAGCTTTAATTCAATCTTTATGATGGCTGATTCAGGAGCGCGAGGTTCAAGTCAGCAAATTAGGCAGTTAGCTGGAATGCGTGGTTTGATGGCACGCCCAGATGGTTCAATTATTGAAACGCCAATTAAAGCTAACTTTCGCGAAGGCTTGACAGTGGCTGAATACTTTATCTCTACGCATGGCGCTAGAAAAGGTTTAGCCGATACAGCCTTGAAGACAGCTAGTTCAGGACACTTAACGCGTCGTTTAGTTGATGTGGCTCAAGATTGCGTTATAACAGGTTATGACTGCTGCACGCTAAATGGTGTGGAGATTACCGCCTTAATTGAAGGCGGAGAAGAAATTGAGTCTTTGCAAGATCGTATTTTAGGACGCGTATCTTTAGATGATATTTTAGATCCAATTAGCAAAGAAGTGTTAGTTAAGGCTAACGCTGAAATTACGGAAGAACTTGCTAAAAAAATTGTTGACGCGGGTATTGATTCGGTCATGACCCGCTCGGTTTTAACTTGTGAAATGCGACATGGAGTTTGCGCTTTATGTTATGGGCGTGATTTGGCTCGCGGGCATTTAGTGAGTATCGGCGAAGCGGTTGGAGTTATTGCAGCTCAATCTATTGGGGAGCCGGGAACGCAGTTGACGATGAGAACTTTTCATGTTGGTGGAACTGCAACAGGTAAAGCAGAGCAAACTAATTTGCTAGCTCGTTATGCTGGAACACTCCAATATATCGAAGCTAACTTAGTTAAATCGCCACGCGGCTGGGTAGTCATGGGACGTAAAGCCGAGGTTGTGGTAGTCGACCAAAAAGACGGACGCGAGCGTGAACGTCATGCCTTGGTTTATGGCGCTGTAGTGAAAGTTACTAATGGCGCCCTAGTCAAGGCAGGGGATTTGATAGCTGAATGGGATCCGTTCTCTATTCCTCTATTAACTGAACACGGTGGTCGTGTTCAGTGGAACGATATTAATGAGCAGACTGTTGAAGAGAAAACTGACGAACGAACTGGATTTGTCGTAAGACAAATTAAGGAAGTGAGCGAAAGGGGTTCGGATTTGCGTCCATCGATTATTATTAAATCTAAAGGGCGTGAAGATTCAGTGTTCTTTTTACCAGTGGGGATTAAGGTTGTAGTTGATAACGGAACAGAAGTCTTTCCAGGCGATATCTTAGCTAAGCGTGAACGTGAAACTACTAAGACTAAAGATATTACGGGTGGGTTACCGCGGGTAGCTGAATTGTTTGAAGCTCGTAAACCAAAAAATCCAGCTGATATTAGTGATATTGATGGAATTATTAGTTTCGGTGAAGATTCGCGTGGTAAGCGGCGAGTAATTGTTACGCCAGAAGTTGGTGAAACGGCTGAATACTTAATTTCTAAGAATAAGCATTTGCTGGTGCATGAAGGGGATAAGATTCGAGCCGGTGAGCCAATAACCAGCGGCGCTGAAAACCCACACGACATTTTAAAAATTCAAGGCTTGCATGCGCTAGTTAGGTATTTGGTCAATGAAGTTCAGGAAGTTTATAAACTGCAAGGCGTGCGAATTGATGATAAGCATATTGAAGTTATTGTGCGACAAATGTTGGGCAAAGTTCAGATTGTTGAATCCGGCAAAACTCGCTTTTTAGCTGGAGAAACAGTTGATAGATTTACCTTTAATACAGAGAATGAGCGGGTATTAAAAGCTGGTTTAGAGCCGGCTACATATGAACCTGTGCTTTTAGGAATTACTAAAGCTGCGTTGACAAATGAAAGTTTTATTTCTGCCGCTAGTTTCCAAGAAACAACTAAAGTGCTGACTGACGCCGCAATTGGCGCTAAGACTGATTATTTGCGTGGTTTAAAAGAAAACGTTATTATGGGGCGTTTAATTCCAGCAGGCACTGGTTTTATTAAACGCGCTAGACCAAATACTGCGGTTGAGGTTGAAGGACAGATTGATGAACCAGTACAACAACCCAACCAAGCGTCAAAGATTAGTTTAGCTTCTGCCGTAAAGCAGAATGTTGTAGTCAACGAATCTCCAGACGCCTTAACTAAAGCGTTACAGTCTTTAGGCTTGTAATTAAAACTCTATATGTTGACAGTTAAGGTTAACAATAAATCTAAGCATCCTTTGCCGCAGCACGAGACGGAGCATGCGGCAGGAGCAGATCTGCGAGCAAATCTTAAGCAACCAATTACCCTAAAGCCGTTAGAGCGTTATGCTGTCCCGACTGGCTTATTTCTTGAAATTCCTGTTGGTTATGAAGCGCAAATTCGTCCACGTAGTGGGTTAGCTTACAAAAAAGGTTTAACTATACTGAATGCGCCCGGAACTATTGATGCTGACTATCGTGGAGAAGTTCATGTTTTGTTGATTAATTTATCTCAAGTGGAGGTTGTGATTGAGGATGGCGAGCGCATTGCTCAGATGGTTATTGCCCAACATGAACGTGTGCAGTTTGGAGAGGTGGACAAGCTTAGTGATACATTGCGTGGCAGTGGTGGTTTTGGCTCAACAGGTAGCCTGTAAAGAAATTATGAATAATATTCTGAAAATAATATGTAGGTTGCTAACTTATTTAGCGATTCTTCATGTAATGATCTTCTTATTACTTAGTAAGGATGATATACCTCTTGGTATTATTACGTCCTTTCTGATGATACTATTGCTTCTGGTAATTGTTTTTTATATTTCTAATAAATCTAAAATATATATCAGGCGGCAGATTTTTCTACGTGCAGCTTTTGGTATTTTTGCCAAATTAGCAATGGTGGATGGTCAGTTGACTAAATTGGAAGTGCAGGTTGTGGAGCGTATTGCTGATCAGAATCTTAAATTAAACGAAAAAGAACGGGCAGAGATGATTAAGTTGTTTAATGAAACTATTGCCACGGAACCAGAAGATTTTAATAGGTTATATCCGCGGAACCAAGCGCCTAAATCTATTTCAGAGCATTTGCGGTGTTTTACTAAAACGTTTGATATTTATGGGGCGGATAAGGGGATGTGTGTTTTATTTTTGAGGTTAATTTTTATGTTGGCAAGTGCGGATAAGATTTTGCATCCGCAGGAGGAGTTTATTTTAAAAAATGTAGCAGTTATTTTAGGCATTTTGCCAAGTCATTATAATATGTTGTTTAATGAGTATTTTGTTCGGCAGACGACAGATAGCTTTGGAGAAAAAATGAATCAAGGTTATGGTTATACAGGTTTTAGTAGTCGTGAAGAGTTTAAAAAGACCGATTTTAATCAAAGAAGTTGGGAAGCCGAGCAAAATCAACAGCATGAATGGATGAATGAAGATTGGTTTAAGAGTAAGTGGGGGAGTGCTAGTTCGCAATGGAAATCTAGCAGAAGAAGAGGGCAACAACAATTTGATCAGCAGGCTAACTCGCAAGATTGGTTTAAGAAGCAGTCGCAGTGGCAAACTGAGAATAAAAGATATTATCAAACTGACCCCTTAAAGAAATATTATGATCTTTTAGGTTGCCCAGTAGGCTGTAGTGAAGCAGAGTTAAAAAAAGTCTATCGTAAACAAGCCTTAGAGAATCATCCTGATCGTCTGTTAAGCCGTGGCTTGCCTAAACAAACCATGAAACTCGCCAATGACCGCTTTTTAGCTATCAAGCACGCATATGAAGAAATCTGTAACAAACGCGGGATAAAGTGATCCCTATTCCGATTTTCGAAAAGAAACATTGGATGAACAATGTTCCCTTATATATTATCGAAGATAATTTTTAACTAAAAGTTAAAAAAAACAATCTAAACCTATAGCCACAGCCGGGAAGTTTTCTTGAAATTCTTTAGACTGAGAAAATTTAATTTTTAAAGCGAGGTTTTTGTTGAGTGTGAATCTGTTATCTAGCGCTATTTCATAGCTCTGATGGTTGTCTCCCCAAAAGTAGTTAGTGCCAGTTAAGTAAAAATTAGTTGCCCAAATATCCGTCCAATATAACAGAAATCCACTTTTAGCGCCGCCCCCAATTGCATAATCCTGAGCATAGTGGCGACTAGTTGTTGAGTTTAGTAGTAGCAGGTTATAGAACAGACTATTTTGTTTTAGTCCCCAAGTTAATCCAAGTCCGCCTCCCAGAGAATAAACACTGTGATTTTCTTTTTTATCAAAGGCTAGTCTTTGCATATCAAGCTTAAATTCCCAAGAAATTGGGGTAAACATTGGGGTGATTGGTGAATATGATTTTAATTGTAACGGAACAAATGCATTAAGTTTAAAATTTTCATGTTGTTGGTAACTAATTATTGTTTTAAAAAATAAAAGTTCCGAGCCAATTTTGAACCCTCCTTGAGGATCTAATAATTCATGATAGGCAAAATTAAACTGCAAATTGTAAAAGAACTGGCTGTTATAATAGCTGCTAGTTAGATTAAATTTGCTGCTTTCATGTCCTTCATCTGGTCTAATACTTGGCGTTTCTATGCTAATAGGTTTTGAAATGACATCAATTTGGCTACGTTTATTAAGTAAACCCACAGTATGTTCACGATAAGTATCAAAACCTAAATATTTATCGGGTAAAGTATAGGAAAGATAATCAATAGCTAAATCCAAAATCTTAGCTTTTTCTGTAGGAGTTAAAGCCAATTGGTCAAGGTAATTAAGGTTGGTGTCAGCGTCAGCCATTTTTTTAGCTAAGCTAATTTCTTTAGTGTTTGCCAGTTGCGCTGACTTAGAAAGTTTAGTTTGTAAAGCAGGACGAAAACGAATTTCGCCTATTAAGCCGTTAATTTTTGTAAGTTCTTTGATTGAATCAATGGGTGTAATCCAAGTTTGAAACTTTTCAGTTAGGCGCAGTTCGGGACGACCAGCTTCCAGTAATGCCAATAAAATGTAGGCGCAATTGTCGTCAAAATAGTAGTAGTTAATATTGCTTTCTCTAAGCTCCCACAAATTAGCGACTAACATTTCAGCTTCTGCCTTAGTAAAATTTAAATCGTATTCCCAGATGTCACGGTTTTCGCTGTCGCCATACATGTTAACTCGGTCATAGTAGTTATTGATAATAAAGTAACCATGATACGCCCCTAATAAACCTTTAAGAGCGTAAAGTAGAGCGCTGTCTTGAGCGTTGGTTTGGGCTGAGTAGCTAGCAGTGTAGTAAAGTAGTTCGTCTTGATTATGCTGAGGGTTTTGGTTAATCCGAATTAATGTATGCCCAAAAGCCGAAGCAGGGCTATTAATATAAGCTGAAGGGAAGATGAGAGTTAGGCTTTCTGGGGCAATTGCTGAAAACCATTCTTGAAAACGTTTGCAATTAGGTTTAGTGATTTTGGAATAATCAAAATGTAGTTGTTTAGCTAGCCAAGCATAGCGTGCAGGGAAGCGGCATTGCGGGTTAGTATCTGAAACATCAGTCGTGTTTAAAGCGAAAATGGTTGCTAGCAGTTCAGCTTGAGCTGAATATTTTCCGTCTTCTGCAAGAAAAAATTGTGGATCGTCAATAAGGCTTTTGGTAATTGTGCTGGATTGCTTAGCGTTACAAGCAGTCTCGGCTAAAGTCCCAAGCCAACCAGTTTTATGTTGTAGCAGAGCAAGCCATTGTAAATTTTGGTGCAGTTTATTTTCAACAGCTGTTTGGGCAAGAGTATTTAAGTATTGAGTTAGTTCGTTGTGACTTGCAAAGGCAGTGTTCTGAGAGCTGGAAAGCGCTAGCAAAAGATATAAGTATAAAGATATGGAGAGTAAGTTTTTCAAAGGTTTGTTTAGTAAAATTTGTAATACGTATTAATATTTTGTGGAAAAGCTAGCTATCTATTAAATAATATGTTAGAGCAAGGCGTTTTTTTTGTGTGTTAATAAGTATTTTTAAAATCAAAGTTAATATATGAAGATAAAATTTTTTTATTTTGGGTTAATAGCGTCATTGATTTTTACTGGATGTAATGCCATTCAGGAGAGTTCGTCAAAAGCTTTTGATAACGCTAATGAGGTGATACGTTATTATTCAGGGGCTAAAGGACGCAATACTATTGCAGTAAACTCGTCGAATAATAAAGCGCAAAGCAATTATTATAGTAAAAAAAGTGATATTTTGAACGATAATTCAATAATTTGGAAAGCGACTAACCGTCCAGACATAAAAGAAGAGGATATTATAACCAATCAAAATAACTTAGCCGCTAAGTTAGAGACGAAAAATTCGAATGATAACTCAAAATACGGCACGATTAACGCTCAGGTTGTTGAGCAAGAGCTTAACAAGTCGCAAACAACTGATGAAATTTTTGAAGGATTATAATAATAGCGGGGTGGTAGATAATTTTTCTTAAGGGGGGTGTTCTGGTTTCGACGTGGATTATGAATCTTTATGTGGCGTGTCTCAGAGCCGTTGGCTGAGTTAACAAACGGCAAAAATGTAATCGCAAATACTGACGATTATGCAGAAATCGCTTTAGTAGCTTAATACTTTGGCGTCTTTTAGCTAGGTAGCTTGCGCTTGGTTAAAAGTTAATTTAGCAAACTAGGAAAATGTTGCTGCTTTGACGGCATAACTGAAAATTATTCAAAGCTAGTTATAAAGTTCCTGTCTGAGGGAGGCGTTATGATGAAATTCAAACTTAGGCTACACACGTAGAGGCATTTAGAAACAAATTCGCGGACGGGGGTTCAATTCCCCCCACCTCCATTTTTGGTTTTTCCCTATACATATATTTATATCGTGAACTAACTATAGCGCACAGCTTCCTGCTAGCGCTTTTTACATTTAACTTTATTTAGCTTAAATAATTAAATCTCTACAGGAGTTTGGAAGTGGGTGATGGATAGTGAATTTATTGATAGTGAAGTATTAAACGCTAGCGGTGTTTTGGTGATTAATGACCGTAATGAAAAAGTCTATGGAGATTCGTATGTTTCACTTGCGCTAAAAAAGAATAAAGAAGGCGCCAAGACAGGTGTTAAGGTTATTCCTTTTGCGGACAGTTATAAATATATGTCAGAGAATGGCACGAAAAAAGTTGAGTTCTTGCTAGATCAGGAAGGGCAAAAAACAGTTAGCACCATTGAGTTTAGTAGTGATGGTAAAACTCTTAACGGTGTCTCACGTGTCTCTGGTAAAGACCCAGTGAGCGGCAAGAGTTATACTGCGCATTATACTTGGAAAGCCCGACGAGTTAATAAGAAAGGGTAAAACGTGGTAATTGCAAAAGGGGCGCGACTGGAGACGGTTGCGGAGTCCGCCACTAAATAGTTACTAAAAAGCACGCCCAGGATTGCCTGGGCTACACAAAATCTTATTTTTCTCTCTTTTATTTTTTTGCCACTTCTGCTATAGGGCAGCGACTTCATGCCTGGGTGGTGGAATTGGTAGTTGTGAAGAGGTGTTACTATGTTAGTCTACATATTCTATTTAGTTTTATAATTTCCTATACATAAGAATGTTGTTATATTAAGTATTTCTATGTGTTTTTGCTATGTCTAGTTGTGTTTTTATTTGTTCTAAGTGAAAATGTGCTGCAAAAAATAAAGCTAATATAATGGCAGATTAACAAGCTGGATTTATCCGGCTTGTTAAAAGAGATATTGTACTATTATATTTTTTTGTATTAAGAAATTGTTGCAGTATACTACCTGATTATAGTCCACTCTTCACGTTACTTTCCCATTTGATTACATCTTCCATTGGATAAAGTTTTTTGCCTTTTTTTAGCCCACTTGGGTTAAATGCTGGCGGCAGTTTTCCCTCCGACTGAAGTCGGTAAGCCACATTAATATCTATTCGCCAACGTTCGGCTAACTCTTTTATAGTTAAGAATTTTTTTTCCATAATCACCTCTTAAAACGGAATATCATCATTGTCAAAACTTGTTCCAGTGTTACCCAGAGCCTGTTGTTTATTATCTTGCGTATTATTTTTCCCTTGTTGCTTTGGAGCAAAAGAAAAACTAAAATATTTCTTTTCATCTTTTTCCTTAATCCAGCCAGAAATCCAATACTCAATATTATTAATTGTGCAGCTGCCAGTATAGTCTGGATGATTAGCTTGTTGCTTGCGTTCGTTTTTAAATAATACTCCTCGATTATTGTTGTTATATTGTTGTTGCGTCATAATTATCCTTAATATATTTCCTCTTCAAAAACTAAAAGCTGCTTTAGTTCTTGAACTTGATTGTTAATATTTTTAGTCTGATTTAAAATTTTATTCCCTCGCTCATTCACGCTAAGTGCAAGCGGAGTGCCAACTAAAATAATTCCAAAAATAAAATAAATTACAATTCTATCAAACATTGTAAATTTGCATGTATTCATACTAACTCCTCCTTTATCTGTTTGCTTACGCCTTTTTCTATCCAATAAACGTTACCTAAACCCATCTTTTCTAGTTTGGGAGCTTTAACAGGAAGATTAACCATCATCCCAACAAAGGATTTAAACTTCATTACACTAAGCGCGCTTAATAATCCTTTGCGCCCGTTAGCGTCTAGCAGCTCTGCTCCGTCTATAACTACAGCGTCTGAGTTATCTAATATCGCTGCGGCTATCTGTAAGGTTACACGCACGCGAAATTGCTCAGAGGCTGACAGGATAGGGTAAGGACGCCCTGCGAAATAAATAGTTAAATCACGATTAATAGATACTGTTGCCCAGTTAGCTTTTTGACAGATTTCTTTAAGTGATAAATTAAATTCATCTAAACCTCGCTCCATTGCCTGCCTACGGATACCGTTTTCGTCTAATGCATCAACTATGACCTGATTAGTAATTATATTATTATGTAAACGTTGTGATTCTGTGTATTTCTTAAAGGCTTGCAGCTGCAACTCTATCATACATAGTGCTTCACGCTTAGCATTAATTATATGTGTACCGATTGTTGCGCTGCTTATTGTTTTTAGTTGTTGCACCGCCTCTTGAGCAGATTTTAGTTTTTGTTCGCTCTTATTAAGAGCAGATTGTCTAAATTCTAGTACCTGTAAAGCTTTTGTCATCTCATCTGATATTTTATCTATCTGTTGTTTTAATGCTGCTACTTCATCCTTAGACATCGAAGAAGTTTTTTTGAGATATAGACCATGTATAATAACATTTTCTCCACAATATGGGCATGGAACACCTTTCTCCGGCAACGGTGGTAAAGTTTTAGCTTTAAACTCCAAGCTATCGACATTCTGTTTTGCTGATTGATATAATTTTTTAGATTTCAGCAGTGCTGATTGCAACTCGGTAATACTATTAGCTTCCTCTGTTAGTTTAGCTCGGACATCGTCTGAGACTGCTTGCTTGCCTATCATATCTTCTAATTCTGAATTTAATAGAGTAATTTGCCCTTGCAATGCCTCCTGTGAACTAGTCTGTAATGATGCGTCCCAACCAAATTCCGGTGTCCAAATCTCACCTTTTTTAGAGCCGTATTGTTCGCCTGTTACATAAGCCCATTGTGATTTGAAGGATTTACCTTTTTCCTTTGCGGTGTTTAGTTGCGCTTCCCAACCATTTATCTCTATTTGTTTCCATAGAGTATCTATCAATTCCTGTTTAATTCCCTTTTTTAATAATTCGTTTTTAAAATCATCTTTAGTGGGTAGACAGTTTAGAAGTTTTCTTAAATACTCAACCCTTCTTTTTTCATCCATATCAATTATGGATTCTAACCCAGCCGCAACCGTCGAGGCTTTGGGGGGATTAGTTCCGTTAGTGCGTAATTCTGCTTTAGGGTAATTAATTTCTGCCGCGCCTTCGTCACCTGAAAGTATTACGTTCGCTTCTATTGAGCCAAGCTTAACAAGTAATCCTGCATCTTGTTTTTTTAACCCTAGCGGCATTGTAAGTCCACTCAGAGTAGCGGAGATTGGACGCAGTGCAGAAGATTTTCCCTGGTGATTTTGCCCTGTTAATAGGGCAATAGGGGCAGCTTTTATTGATATATTTTCCGCCCCCATAAAGTTAGTTATTGTTGCTTTCATTTTTATTCCTCCCCCCAGTCACTATTATCTCCCTGTTCTGGTTTTGCTTCTGTTTTAGACTCAGGCTCTATAAACTTAGGGATTGACGATGTCGTTTCATTCGCCTTCGAGGGGCGACCACGTTTTTTTATTGTGATAGCTACTTTATTTTTTTCTAACTCCGCTTCTGCTGTCGTCTCTGGCTCGGCGACTTGCGCCATTTGTAACACTGGAGTTTCTAGTTTGGGTATTTCAGTTTCTTTTACTTCTATTATATCTATAATTTCTTCATGAGATTGTAACCCGTTTAAAATTTCAGCAACATATCGTTTCCCAAAAAAACTCGCTGCACGATAGGTAAGCATTAATTCAGGCATTGTTTTCCATTTACTGCCTTCTTTAT
Organism: Deltaproteobacteria bacterium; assembly: GCA_031278395.1. Classification (GTDB taxonomy): domain Bacteria; phylum Bdellovibrionota_C; class UBA2361; order SZUA-149; family JAITKM01; genus JAITKM01. The sequence continues at coordinate 54,956 of JAITKM010000018.1, forward strand.
CATACCAGCCTTCTTTAACTGCCATTTCGATTGTTACGGTTGGTGATTTTAGGGTTTCGCCTGTAGCTTTTTCTTTACAATACGCAAAACAAGAAAAATCATGTATTTTAAATGATACTTTCTCATATTTTCCTGTCTGATAATTTTTATAATTATATTCGACCGTTTTTTCTCCTAAGTCTTTTAGGTCAAAGTTTAAGTGAGTAAATCTCCCGCAGGAATTTATAACTGAAATAATATACTGCGAACTCCAGCAAGGACGTCCTTTAATTATAAAAAGATTTTGCATTACCATCAAAGGCGAAATGTTTTGACGCATTGCGATATCAAGAGCGATCATCATATCGCCCTTATTCTTTTTATAAGTCTCTGGTATAATACTGCTGCCAGAAAGGATGTTTATAATTTCATTAATACTTCCAAACTTGCTAAAAATACCAAGTGCTTTATTGTTATTTACTACTGTGGATATTTCGTTTTCCATTTTAAATCTCCTTATTAAGATTATTAAAATTAATTTTTTTGTGTGATTTACAAAAATCTGTGCCCCAAGCCGGGCAATAATCTGGCGTGCACATCATGGAGTTAGGGTTAGGTAACCACGCCCAGATATCGCCGTTTTGGCGGAATTTTTGTAAATCTGATTTTATTTTTTGAATTATTTGGTAAGCGATAAGTTCCGCTTCTTTGACGCTATATTCAACTATTATAGGCTCTGGCTGAGGCTTAATTATACCAACCCGTTTTATGTAAATCTCGCCTATTTTATTTATTCCTATTCCGTTAGAACGGCATAGAAGCGAGTAGCATCCATACTGCGCCTGATTAGCACGATGTACTGTGCCAGTTTTTAAATCCCAAATTTCTCCTTCGGAGCGGATATCAATGTGTCCTGAAATTATAAAATTATCACCAAAATCTGCTGTGTATTCTTCCTCTATTTTTACAGCAGTTAAAAACGATATAGCACCTAAAACAGCATGCGCCATCCTGACAGCTTGATTTATTGCATCGTCCTTTTTTCTCGTTGTATCGTCCCAGATTACGCCGTAAGCGATACTCTGCTCAATCGATTCGGCGGCTGTCTCACGCATCGGCTGGATATAGTCACAGCCGTCTTTAATTAATAATAAAGCAGTCTCTAAAGACTTATGCGTTGCTGTTCCGACAGCCGCTCCGATTGAAATTTGTAATTTATTTATTTTAAATCCGTATTGCGCCAGCTCTTTAAAAAACATTTTAGCCGCAGCACGTCGTGTGCAGTCTGTATAATGAGGTAGGCTCGATGCCCGTATTATCGTTGTTTTTGGATTATTTTCGTTTCCCATGTTTGTCCCGTTAGCGTTATAATTAGAACATTATACTATAATTGGTAACATTACAATACAAAATGTAACAAAACGAGAAATAATATTTATTATTTAATTATTATAGTTAGTTATATATTACAAAAAATAAAAATAATTTATTGACTAATTGTATCTTATAGGATACAACTACAAATATGATAATTGAGAAAACAGAAATTTTTGAGAAATGGTTAAAAAGGTTAAAAGATGAGCAGGCTAAAGGTTGTATTAATATTAAAATAAAAAGAATAGAAACAGAAAATTATTTCGGAGATTGTAGGTCAGTTGGTGATGGAATTTTTGAGTTACGTATTTTTGTAGGTCCTGGATATAGAATATATTTTTACTACAAAGACGAAAGGGTTATAATGCTGCTTTGTGGTGGCAATAAAAAAACTCAAAAAAGAGATATTAAAACGGCAAAACAAATATTAAAAGGAGAATATAAATTATGAAAAAACTAAAAACAACAAAATGGGATATATTAGATTATCTTGATAACGAAAAGGCAATTGCTGCTTATCTTTCTGCTGCAATTGCCGAAAATAATTTACCAACTTTTATTACCGCAATAGGTGATGTTGTTCGCGCACGTGGAGTAAACGACATGGCTAAAAAAATGAAAGTCGGCAGGGAAAGCCTTTATAAAAGCTTTTCTGGAAAAACCAAACCAAATTTTGAGACAGTCATAAAGGCACTTGATATATTAGGGGTTAAAATCAATGTTCTTCCTAAAACAAAATCGTGTAGATAAAATTATGCGGCTAATAGTTCTTTAGATGCTTCTTTTTGAGACCATAAAATAGTATTAATATCATATACTTTAAGGGCTTCAGTTGCTTCGTTTGATATATTTTTATCCTCGTCGTTAGCTATAACATAGGCTACTGACTTATCCGTACGCATATCTTTAGTATCAAGCCAATCCATAATAAACATACTAGTTGAAGTTTTATTAGGATAATTAATAGCTCTTATTATTCTTTCTGGTGAGTTGGTTGATCTAGGAATTACGTAATCAAAACGCCTAGAGAATCCAGTTTTACCGGATAATAAAACATCAGGAGTATATCTTATATTAGAATTTTTTAGCCAATTTCCAACATTTTCTAAAAATAAGTTTGTAGAATGCGGAGATGCAAGATAATACAAATCATTAATAGAAATAATAGCTTGTAGTAGGCAGTGTTTTTTATAGGGAAAATCTTTGATTGTGGCAGCCGTAGTTAGTTCGTTGTTTTTACCTAATTTTATACCAAAACCATTTAAGACAATTTTTAAATAGTCTTTATTTTTTAAGGTTTCAAGGGATAGTCCAGACGATAATAAATCATTTATTGTTTCCCCGCCGTCATTAAGAATAAAATTTTCTTTTTCCTCGTTCTTAAAGTAGATTTGAATCGCATCGTTATGTCTGTCTAGATATGGGGTAGTTATTTCAGACCAGCCGTTTCCAACATCCTCAAAGGTTGTTTGGTCTCTTAACCAAATATAATAGTTATCAATCATTTTTTGTAATTCTATTTTCATATATGGAAGTTCCTGATTTGCAGTATATTTGGAGGTTTCACTATATGACAGAATTTCATAAAATCCTCAAATGTTTTATAGAAATCAGATAAATCTGTAAATATTTCCTTAGGTATTTCTATTGCGAATTTATCTAAAAAATTCTCTTTATAAATATGTAAATGATTACTACTAAGTTTTTGTCCATCTGGATTTGTATGTGGCGCACTATTAATATCTAGTCTCGCTAAAATAATTACTTTTCGACTTCTTAGGTTATTAGATATTTTATTTAGTTTAAATTGATTTTTTGTATAATCAATTATAAATTCCTCTTTTTTATTCTCAGAAATAAAATTTAATGATAATTTACCACCACCTAAATCAGGTAAAGATATTTTTTTCGTTCTTATAATACTTATTTATTGCTAGTAAATTATCTGCTTCTTTTTGCGACATATTGGCGTTCATATATTATATACTAAAAATAATTAACAAATGACCCAATAACACGCCCTAATATTTTTACATCTTTAATTTTCATTTCTGTTTTTATCGTATATTTTTCATTATCGCATTTTATCAGTGCTTTTTCAGCGATTAAATCAACTTCCACACGCCGAAAACCGTAGTTATCACCTATTGTAGGAATTACGTAGATTCCAGATTTATCAATTTTATTAATACCAAAATCCACGAGCACAGAATCATCCGGCTTAAATGTTGGATACATTTCGTCGCCTGTTAGTTTAACCCATTTTGGGATTATTGCGTTGGGAGCTATATTAATATTAGTAATAATTTTTTCTTCAGAATCTAAAAGTTCCCCAGCGGGAATCTGAAGAGCATTTGCTAATTTAATTACATGTTCATGCTTTGGGTATTTAACATGCCCAGTCATTATTTTTCTTAATATCTCGTAAGATACACCAGATTTTTGTGCAAGATCTGCCAGAAGGTCAAATCCTCTCTTTTTCATGTATAGTTTTAAATTTTTAATTAGTGCTTCTGTTTCTGTTGGTACAGTTTCTTTTTTTAATATTTTTTCCCGTTTCATAGCCTTCCCGAAGATTTTTCTGATTAAATATACGTATATTAACTATCTTTGTAAATAATATCGCCTCTTTTTTAGGATAATTTAAAATTTTTTGTTCACTTTTATAAACAAAAGGGAATAATTATACTTGACTGTTACAAAATAGAACTATAAGGGAATATTAATCACGGCGGCTCAATGGTAGCTCCTTTGAGTGCAAGATTTTCCCGATCTTTGTCCGTGATTTTTTAAGGGATAAAATCGAGGGAATGGAATGCAACTTAGAGATTATCAAATAAAAGCAATCGACGACATCAAGCAAGCATTCGCTTCAGGGTTTAGGGCACCGTTATTTCAGATGATGTGCGGTGGAGGTAAGACGGCAATTCTCTCTCATATCACAAAGGGTGCAGCGCAAAAACAAAATCACGTATGTATCGTTGTTCATCGGCAAGAACTAGTAACACAAACATCAGTAGCTCTCGCGCGTACAGGCGTGTGGCATAACATTTGTGCAACTAATAACGTTGTACAGTCTGCTATCAAATCTCAAATAAAATCTACTGGTAGGTCTTATTATCAGTATGAATCATTTGTAACAGTAGCGTCTATTCAGACGTTAATTCGTCGTATGCACGAATATCCAAGTTTTAATTTTCTACTACTAGATGAGGCAGCGCATGCCTGCGCTGCAACGTGGACTAAACTAATCTCATATTATCCAAAAGCTAAAATTCTAGGTGTTACTGCAACTCCACAGCGCCTTGATGGCAGAGGTTTAGGTGTCGAATCTGGAGGTGTGTTTGACACGCTTATAAATGGACCAAGTGTCAAACACCTTATTGAACAAGGCTGGTTGTCAGACTATAAAGTTTACGCTCCGCCAAACGATTTAAATTTAGATGGAATAAAAAAAATCGCCGGCGACTACGCTAAAAACGAACTTGTAAAACTTGTCGATAAAAATAAAATTACAGGCGATGTAATCGAGCATTATAAAAAAATATGTAACGGTGTCCCATCCATTGCGTTCTGTGTATCGATAGAACATGCAAAACATGTAGCGGAGCAATTTAAAGCCGCAGGTTATCGTGCGGCTTGCATTGACGGCAAGTTAGACGATTATACGCGTCGTTCTTACATTGATGCGCTTGGTTGTGGTGGTTTAAATGTTTTAACCTCCTGTGAGATTATTTCAGAAGGCACAGATATACCTATCGTGGGTGCAGTGATTCTTTTACGCCCGACGCACTCTTTATCATTGCATTTGCAACAAATCGGCAGAGGGTTACGTCTATACCAAGATAAAGAATATGTAATAATTTTAGACCACGTAGGAAATATAGCTCGACATGGATTTCCAGATGACGCCCGTGAGTGGACATTAGAGGGAAGGTCTTTTAAAAATAAAAAAATATCAGATAAAATTCTATCAATTCGTCAGTGCCTAAACTGTTACGCAATATATCCAGCAAATTTAAACATCTGTCCGCAGTGTAAAACACCGCTACAAAAATCAACACGAGAGATTCAGCAAGAAGAAGGACAATTAATAGAAATTCAGCGCCTACAGGAACGTAGGCAAGCACGAATCGAACAAGGTAGAGCGCAGGCATTAAAAGACTTAATAGAACTAGGAAAGCGCAAGGGATACAAAAATCCTTACGCGTGGGCAAAGTATGTTTTTAACGCAAGGATAAAAACGGCATGAGATATAGACATAAAAAACGGGCTCAAAACAACTTAGCCATAAAATTCTCCGATACACCAGAGGTTAATCTCTTAATAGCGATTATAAAACAAAGTTGGGTTGATGAACTACTACCGACTTACGGCATTTCCCGAAAAAGCTCAGGTATTAGAAGTAGAAATGATAAAATATCGGCGCATGATTTTTTTTATCACGGCGATTATTTCGGTGAAATCTGTAATGTAATTAATCTCAATCAAGAGCAATTTATATATTATTTAGAAAAGGTAAAAATAATTTTAAATAACAATAAAAAACTAAGACAGCCGCAAAAAGTTTTAGAAATTTTTAGATTAGTTATAAAAAAAATGATTCGTACCCAAAACGATGAAGATAATTATAATTTCCATTTATGCAAGAATCATTAATTTTAAAAAAAATAATGTTAGCATTAGGGCAGCTTAAAACTCTCCGTATTTGGCGTAATAATACAGGCGTTTTATGGAGCGGAACAGATATTAAAAAACTAGGTAAGGATATTTATATTAAAAACGCTTATCCTGTCAGGTTCGGATTAGAAGGCTCGGCGGACATTTTAGGAATTATTGCGCCGGATGGAAAATTTTTAGCAATAGAAGTTAAACAACAAAGAGGTAGGCAGTCAGAGAAGCAAAAGAATTTTGAGAATATGATTAAATCCTTGGGGGGAGTTTATATTTTAGCACACTCTCCTGAGGAAGCTTTAGAAAAATTAAAAGTTGTTATTAACGTTAATAAAACAGAAATAATATGAGCAAAAAACTAGATTTCGATAATATAAATATTAACGCTTTAAATCGTTTACCAACGCTACTTAGGGAATGGTTACCTGAAGGAGTACAACAAGGAAACGAATATGTATGTGGCTCATGGAACGGAGAGAAAGGGACATCGTTATCTATTAATATTAACACTGGTAAAGGTGGAGATTTTGCCTCTAACGATTTAGTTGGTGATCCTATAGGAATTTATGCAAAACGGTTTAATATAGATAGGGTTCAAGCAGCTAGAGAATTAGATAAAATAGTTAACAATACACCTGAGGTTATATCCAAGCCTAAAAAAGTAGATTCCGAAGTAGAAAAGATAAAAAAATTAAATAAAATTCTTTCAGAGTCTGTTTCGTTGCTTAAAACACCTGCTCAAAAATATCTCCAAAATAGAGGATTAACTTCTTGTAATACTAATATTTTTAAATATCGTCCTCATAAATCCGGCGGTGGTTCTCTAGTCTGTATAGCGTTTAATGAAAATAATGAGGTTAAGGCTGTTCAACAAGTTTTTATAACTGCTGAAGGTAAAAAGAATACAATTGTAAAGAATATAAAAATAACAAACGGGTTTCCGTCTGGTAATCCAATAAGAATACCAAGGCGTCCAAGTGTTTCAGAAAATACACCTATAATTGTCTGCGAAGGACCAGAAGATGCGATAACCTTATCTAATGCTACAGGGTTTGAAGTCTGGGGAACATGTGGACTTAGTTTTATGGATAAGATTCCTTTTATTCCTGAACGCCAGTATTTAATTGTTCGAGACAATGACCCTATAGGCTCTGAAGCAGATGTAAAAATTAACAAAATTATCTCAACGTTAATAGACCGAGGTTTAAACAATCTGTTATGCACACGTCCGCCGGATGGAGTTAAGGATTCAAATGAATTATTGAAGACTACTGGAATTAAAGCTGTTGAAGAAATGATTAATAACGCCCAGCCGGTGCATGATTTTAGGAATTTAACCGAGGAAGACACCCAAAAATCTCAAGCCTTAGAAAATGAAGTATGCGAAAATAATGAAGTAAATAAATTTTTAACTAAAGAAGGGTTAAAAATAAAAAACTGTTCGAAATATGAATATAACGACACTGGAAATTCTGAACGCATTGTTGAGCATTGGGGGGATAAAGTTAAATATATAGACGAATTAAGTTGGGCTATATATAAAAAAGGAAGATGGGAGCTGGCATCTGATAAAAGAGCGCTTAATATGGTTATGGATGTTATTAAAAAAATAAAAAAAGAAAGAAATTACATCACAGAGATTAGAAAAGAGGCTTTAGAAAAGTGGTATTGGAAATCAAGAAGCGAACATTGTACTAGGGCATCTCTTAATCTAGCAAAAGCAAAACTTCTTATTGAAGCAGAAAAATTTAATCAGTATCCATATTATTTAAATTGCAATAACGGTGTTTTGGATCTTAAAACTGGGAAGCTTTTACCACATAACCCGGAATATTACTTAACTAAAAAGATAGATACTAATTATGACCCATCGGCAAAGTGCCCCCAATGGGATAAGTTTCTAAATGAAATTTTCTCTGGCAATATAGATTTAATTAATTATATTCAAAGATGTGTTGGATATAGTTTAACAGGCGATACATGTGAACAGTGTATGTTTATTTTTTTAGGGCATGGTTCTGATGGGAAGTCTCTATTTTTTGATGTATTAAAGAATTTACTACGGGATTATCATTGCAATATTCCTGTTTCTACTTTTGAGCTAAAAAAACAGGAGAATGAAGCACAACCGTTTATAGCTCAATTACAAAATATTCGTTTCGTTGTGTCAGCAGAAAGTAATACAGATGTTTATTTTAATGAAGCATTAATAAAATCACTAACAGGAGAAAGAGAGATTGTGACTAGGGGACTATATTCTGCCCCAATAAATATGAAAATAGAGTTTAAAATTTGGTTATCTACTAATTATAAGTTAAAACTTAAAAATACTGAAAGAGGAATAAAAAGGCGTTTAAAATTAATTCCTTTAAACGAATATTTTTATGAAGATGGCGATAATTCAGAAGAGGCGAAAAAAGGAAGATTAAAGGATAAAAAATTATATGAAAAACTTTCAACGGAAAAAGAAGGTATTCTTGCTTGGGCAATTAGGGGATGTTTAGAGTGGCAAAAACTAGGTGGATTACATGAGGTAGACATAGTTAAGGATACAACAGAAAACTATTTTAAAGAAATGGATACTATTGGAAATTTTTTAGAAGAGTGTTGCGAAAAAAATCCTTGCTATTCTATAGAGGCAAGAGATTTGTATCAATCTTATAGAAAATGGTGTGAAAAAACGGGACATATAGCATTTGCAGACAATGGTTTTTATAGAAAATTATCGGAAAAAAATATCGAAAGAAGACACACACGATGTGGAAATAGATATTTTGGAATAGTATTAAAAAATTGGAATAATAATTTTGTTAATTAGGGAAAATTTATGTATTACGATGTATTAAAAGAGTTAAATGAAGCCGATAAATATATTGAGGCAAATTCAAATAACTTGTGTAAAAAATTTAAAACAATAAAAGAATATAATATGCTTAAAAAATGGATAGATGATAAAAAAAATTCCAATTATAGAAAAAAAATACCGCCAGTCGTAGGCTTTTATTGTTTTTTAATTCACTCTCGTGAATATATTAAAGGAGAACATATTTTAGGTAATATTTATAAACATTATAAATATTTCTGTTGTTATAATCATTTTAAACACTATTACTGGGGGCAATTTTGTTTTAAATTATCTGAGGTTAATTTTTTAACGAGCAATAATAAATATACAAGATATTCGTTAGTTAAAGGTAGTTGGTGTTGTTTTACGTATATGACATATTATAAAGAGCAGAAAGCTCACAACTATTGTGGTGTTCCATTTTTTATACACCAGCTGAATAGTAACGTATTAGATAGAGAGCTAACGAAGCACAAGATAGAAAAAAAAACATAAACGGACGGAGTGGGTATATAGTAATGTTGCTTTAATAACTTGATTAATTATTAAAATTAATTTATTTATTAGCCATGGGGTCAAAAACTCTATACATACCGGTCGACCACTCCCGTAAGTTTAGTGGATTTTTTATGTCTAAAATTTGATTTAAGTGCGAGATTTACAGAGTTATAATTAACCTCCTTGAAAGAAAAGGTTTTACATGCTATGCGCAACACAGTTATTTTGTAAATAACCTAAAAAAAACTCGCGAGGAAACATGGGGAACGTATTCAATATTGCTAAAAAATTATGTGAAGCAAACGGCTGGGGAGCCTCTAATTTAAAATTACAAAAAACTCTTTATCTTTCTCAGTTATTATCTATAGGAAAACGCCAAAAACCTTTATTTGACGCCGGATTTGAAGCTTGGATGTATGGTCCTGTATGCCCACCAGTTTATAATGAATTTAAAATGTTTGGCTCTAAGCCAGTAGAAGAATGGGCATTTCCTAATATTAAAAACATAACCGATTTGGAAGAAGAAAACGAGTTTATTAAATGGGTAGTTAGCCTTTTAAGAGAAAAAACATCCTTTAATTTAGTTGCATTAACTCACCGAAAAGGCACAGCATGGGATAAAAGGTTTGTTCCAGGATTAAGAAACTCTATTACTGAACATGATATGCTAGAGGAATACAGAATGTTTTGGACAGATAATAGCAATGAATAACGATAACGAAAATTATGATATTAAAGCGTTTACAGCCTTAGAAATCGTCCAAGAAGAACTTCAAAACGAAAAAGATAGAAGAAAAGAAGAGCGTCTGGGCTGGGGGCTTGTTTGTATTATATGTTTTAATGGAGCTATTTTTCCTAATGTAAATTTAGGAGCAACAACTTTTCTTTTTATCCTT
>JAITKM010000025.1 GCA_031278395.1 Deltaproteobacteria bacterium
AAAATAAAACTTTTTACAAAATAAGTATTGACATTTAAATTAAAACTATATGGAGGGAAAAGCCGTTCTTGCATTTATCTATTTCTTACATTTTTTAGAGTAGCTGAATGCCATTCAAAAGGTCGGCGGTTCGAGACCGCTTACCTCCATTTTTCTTGTATAAGGTTGACTTAATCGTCGAATATTTAAAAAGGTTTCCACCGAAATTTATAATTAAAAGTAACCCTGTACCATAAAACCAATGTTGTTGCAGGAACTTATGAAGGATGAATTTCTTTAGGCGTGCAGCCGCAATAATTTTGCCTGTATAATCCGTATTGTTTCGATAACTCCACTGTCCGCAAATATCCGTTTTTTTTCTTAAAGTTACTCAACAAATATTCAACCCCATACTTCCTGCTTAAAACCTGCCCCAGCCCGTTAATCATCTCTGAGTTTTTATGAGGACTGACTGTCAACGTTGTCGCAAATATATCAAACCCATTTTCTTTTGAATATTTTGCGACTTCGTTCAAGCGGTATCCTATACAAACTCTGCAGCGTTCTCCTCCTTCGGGACCATACGGAAGCTCAATAAAATTCCGCGTTCCTTCAACTATCTTAATTCCCATGCTTGGCGGATAATTTTTCAGTTCTTCCAGTCGCCTTGCATATTCTTTATCTGGTTTTATATTCGGATTACAAAAATATACGGTTAAGTCGTAGCTACCGCCGATTTGCTCAAATACACTTGAAAAGCAAGAGCAGCAGCAGGCATGAAGCAACATTCTCATTAAAATCTCCTTATTTTTAGGCAATGCCTAATTGAATAATAATTTTCTTTCTCTGGTAATACCAAAAAACTCCATCCATCAGCTGTCTGTTACAGCCTCAACCATCCCTCAAAATATGGAAGCTATCCAAGTAACCCCATACCAGTAAAAAAAAAGCAAAATCGCCTAAGATTAATAGTCTAAATGTGGTTTTAAAAAAATTGTCGCCAAGGGAGGGATTGATAATTCAATACTATAATCTCGCATATGGTATGGCTGCTCAGAACTTCTAAGCAAATCAAAATTACCTACACCACTACCACCATAAACCTCAAGGTCACTATTCAGAACCTCCTGCCAATTACAATTGTATGGCACACCAATACGATAATTATACATCTGGAGCGGAGAAAAATTTGAAATAACAAGAACAGCATGTCTTTCTCGATTAGTAAACCCTTCTCCTACTTCCTGCGACATATTAAATCTAACAAAACTAACAATATTTTGTCCTGCATTATTACAATCAATCCACTCAAAGCCTGCTGGCGAAAAATCCAACTCATACAAGGCTGGCTCACTCATTAAAAAATGATTCAAATCCTTAACCCAATTAAAAACTCCACGATTTAACTCCTCGTTTAATAAATTCCAATTTAAACTTCGTTGATACCACCACTCATCCCACTCAGCTAATTCAGTCCCCATAAACAAAAGCTTTTTACCAGGATGCCCATACATATAACCTAACATGCCGCGTAACCCAGCAAATTTTTGCCAATTCGGACCTGGAAATTTTCTCAGTAAAGACCCTTTGCCATGCACAACTTCGTCATGCGAAAATGGCAAAACAAAATCCTCGCTAAAAGCATAAAACATACTAAAAGTTAATTTATCATGGTGATAAACACGATAAATAGGATCCTCCTTGAGATACGCCAAAACATCTGTCATCCACCCCATATTCCATTTAAAACTAAAACCTAACCCACCAGCCTGTATTGGATGCGACACTTTAGGCCAAGCCGTTGATTCTTCAGCAAACAGCAGCACATTCACAAACTCTTTTGCCACTGTTTCATTAAGCTTCTTAATAAAACTAAGTGCCTCTAAATTTTCATTGCCACCATATTGATTAGCTAACCACTCTCCAGCTTGACGCGAATAGTCAAGATAGAGCATTGAAGCCACGGCATCTAAACGTAAACCGTCAATGTGATATTCGTTAATCCAAAACAAAACATGCGAGATTAAAAAATTCACTACCTCAGGTCGCCCAAAATTAAAAACATATGTCCCCCAATCTGGATGGAAACCTTTACGCGGATCAGCATGTTCATAAAGATGCGTACCGTCAAAATACACTAACCCATGTTCATCTATAGCAAAGTGGGCTGGAACAATATCTAAAATTACGCCAATCTGGTGTTGATGTAATTTATCAATCAAATATTTAAAATCCTCCGGCGTGCCATAACGTGAAGTTGGAGCAAAATATCCTGTTAACTGATACCCCCATGAACCATCAAACGGATGTTCAAAAATTGGTAAAAATTCGACATATGTGAAACCCAAATGCTTTAAGTATTGTGGTAAAGTCTCAGCTAGGTCGCGATAAGTTACAAATGGAACAACTTCTGTTGAACAAACTCTTTGCGCATAATCAAAAAACTGACTTTGGCTAAAAGCGTCAATTGGCATTGGAGCGTTATTTTTAAAATCAAACCAAGAAGCTAGATGCATTTCATAAATATTTATGGGTTGAGTTTTAGGCGCGTGGCTTTCGCGTTGAACCAGCCAACTGAGATCCTGCCAAGCGTAACTTTGGTTTAGGTCATAAACTACACTTGCAGTTTGAGGACGAACTTCAGCTTGAAAAGCATATGGATCAGCCTTGGCAACTTTGTAATTATTAAACTTACTCTCAATAAAATATTTATAAAGATGTCCTGCTTGCACACCTGCAACAAACCCTTGCCAAATACCTACATGCGGGACATCCCGGATTAGACTAAGTTTATCTTTCCCCTGCTCCCAATTATTAAAATCTCCAATTACTGAAATTGCTTCTGCATTCGGAGCCCAAACTGTAAAATATGCTCCTGGCACTCCGTCTAGCTCTGTCAAATGACAACCAAACTTTTTGTAGCTATAATAAAACTCGCCTTTTTGAAACTGCTCTATTTCGTAATTAGTTAATTGCATGCTTGAATCATTTATCCACCAATAATTTTTTTAAGCGACACCTTTTCTAATTTAAATAAAGCAACAGACCTTGCCTCCAAAAGATAATTAGCTTGCGACGCAAAAAATTCAGTCTTTTCTAAAAAGCTATCATAACGCGTATCCATGACTAATTCCCAGCGCGCTAAATAACGCTTTTCAGGCAACTTAATCCCTACTCTATAGTCACTAGCATTCAGATAATAAAGAATTGTATCGCCTTTGATTCTTTGCCCCTGTTCTCCTGGCTCGTCAATGGCATCACCAGCTAGGCAAACTCCAAGCGTTTTTAAATTATGATTTTTCCAATCGTTGTCAGTTAATTCTTCGCCCTGAACATTATACCAAGTTAAATCACCACCATTATAGATTGATTTTTTGATACCATTAAAAAATTTGCGCCTACAAAAAACAGGCTGAGATTTTCTAAAATTTATCAAATCCTTAATAAATTGCAAAAAATCAGTAGACTCAGCTGTTAAATCCCAATTATACCAATTAAATCTATTATCCTGACAATAACTATTATTATTGCCCCACTGTGTTTGCCCTAGTTCATCACCACCACTCAGCATTGGTACACCAGCCGAAAACATCAAGGTTGATATAAGATTTCTCTTCTGACGGAAACGCAATTTCTTTATCTCAGCGTCGTCACTTGGTCCTTCAATGCCACAATTCCAACTGTGATTATTATTTTCACCATCTTGATTGTTTTCTTTATTATCTTCGTTATGTTTATGGTCGTAAGAAACTAAATCCTGCAAGGTAAAGCCATCATGACAAGTAATAAAGTTAATGCTCGCATAAGGTTTTCTACTAGAAGCTCCATACAAATCGCTACTGCCAGAAACGCGGGTTGCGACTTCACCTATCAGACCCGCATCACCTCGCCAAAATTTACGAATAGAATCGCGATAGCGCCCATTCCATTCGGTCCATAAGACAGGAAAATTACCAACTTGATACCCCCCCTCTCCGATATCCCAAGGCTCAGCAATTAATTTAACTTGAGATAAGACTGGATCTTGATGCACGATATCAAAAAAGGATGACAATCTATCTACTGCAAATAACTCTCTGGCTAAAGCGCTGGCTAAATCAAAACGAAACCCATCAACGTGCATTTCCAAAACCCAGTAACGTAAACTATCCATAATCAGTTGCAAAACTCTGGGATGCGTCATGTTGAGCGAATTGCCACAACCAGTAAAATCTTGATAATAACCAGGACGCTTACTATCCATTCTATAGTAAGCTTTATTATCGATACCTCGAAAAGAAAGAGTTGGACCAAATTGGTCGCTTTCGGCAGTATGATTATAGACCACATCTAAAATAACCTCGATACCTGAAGCATGCAAAGCTCGAACCATCGTTTTAAATTCTCTGACTGCTGAATTCCAATCTGCCAATACTGCATAACGATTATCTGGAGCAAAAAACGAAAGTGTATTATAACCCCAATAATTAGATAAGCCTTTTTCAATTAAAAACCATTCATCAATTTTATGATGAATGGGCATTAATTCCAGCGCAGTAATTCCCAGTTCTTTAAGGTGCGCAATCACTTCAGGATGTCCTAGCCCGGTATATGTACCACGTAAATTAGGTTGAATTTTATTATTTAGGTAAGTTAAGCTTTTGATATGGGCTTCATAAATGATTGTTTTATTCCAAGGTATATTAGGTTGATAATCATCACCCCAACTAAATTCTGAATCAATTACTGCAGAGAGAGGAGCAATATTGGCATTATCACGAATATCTAACTCTAACACCTCTGCATAATTCTTGCCTGTTTTGTAATGATAACCAAACATCTGAGTATCCCAATGTAGATCGCGAGCAATAGCTTTAGCATACGGATCAAGTAAGATTTTATTAGGATTAAAAAAGTGTCCGGCTAACGGATTATATGGACCATAAATACGATAACCGTAAAGCTGACCAGGGCGAATATCTGGCAAGTAGGCATGCCAAACGTTATCAGTATATTCTGTAAGAGTTACACGGGCATATTCTGACTTAGCGCTAATAGAATCAAAAAAACAAAGCACAACTTTTTCAGCATGTTCAGAAAAAATTGCAAAATTTACTCCTGCTCCATCCCAAGTTGCGCCAAGCGGATATGATTTTCCAGGCCAGATTCTCATAAATTGTAATAAATAATAGAACTACCACAATTAATATGTTATTTATACTGATTATACTTCTCATGCTCCGTGAAGAGGCGACAAACGATATAGATAATTATGGATTTTGTAAAGGAATTGTTAAACTCTATTAAACAAACATCGCCACGCTTAGCTGGTATTTTAACAAGAACCAAATTTATTTTCGAGGATAAATATACTTTAGAGGATATTATTCGGGCTTATAGTTATAGCTTAGCTAATGGTGGAAATTTAGAAATTGACTATACTCGTCCGCCGGGACAGGCATATAATCCACGAGTTGCCAGAATTATGACAATCTTGATCCAAAATGCAAAAATTTATTCCGCCAGAGAGATTATAATTTCAGCTTTGTCATCTTGTTTAGTAAGAGAAAGAATTCTAACTGCTGAATTTGCTCCAGATGTTGTTCAGTCGGCAAAAAATATAAATTCTGCCTTAACTGAATCAATAGAATATTTAAACAATTTAACTGAACAGGAATTATTAATTGCTAGCGTTCATTGGCTAGATAAACTCCGTCATTTACACTTGGCAAATATAGACAAAACTTCAGACTTAGAAACTAAAAATAAAACCACATTCTTTTATAACAAAATTTCTGTTAAATTTCCTGGTCTGGCGTTATATTTTTGCTAACATAAAATCCGATTTAACATCCCCCTAACGAATCTCACTAGGATAAGATATAAAAATATAGTCTAGCCTGTGCGATGTATTTTGATTTTATTAAGGTAAAAAAAAAAAAGCGAGGCGTAATAATAAACTACACCCCGCTTTTTTAAATTGGTTACTACTATAAATTATAAATTACGAATAGCTTTCCAAGTATAATGAGCTGTTTGTTTATTTTTCTTATTATCCAAATAAACTTCAGCTCTACTTACACCAGTTAAAGAACTACCATCAGCCGAAATCTCAGCAGTCGTCTCTGTTTTTAAGCCATTTTTATCAATTGTAATAAACTTAACTTTATTTGAGTTTTTAGACAGTCTTTTTCCTTCAAGGAATGATAGATTAACAACATTGTTAATATTTTTTGAATTTTGCAATGCAATACCAGAAGCACTAACACCTTTCAAAATTCCATCCTTCTCAGAAAGAATAAACGAACCTACTGGAGAAGCCATTTCTTTAGTTACAGACTCATTATCAATAGACCAAACCCAAATTCCACCAAAACTAGTGCGAGCATTTGCCTGTCGTTCGTCTCTAACTGCTTTTTCTTTGGCAGCATCTTTTAAAGCCTCATCTTTAGTTGAGTAAGCTTTATTAGCCATCCAGTCAATTGCTCGTCCAGTTATAGAATTACCAGCATTATCAGTCCTAGTATAACCTTTACTTACAATAATATCACCAGTTCTCGTATTGTCGCCAGTTTTAGTATAGTAAAGAGCAATAACTCCAACTTCTTCTAAAGACTTAATTTCTGCCGAAGTTGATACACCATCTTGATTCTTATCAAACCACAATGCTAAACCATCCAACTCCATCCCAGAAACTTTACCGTCCTTGTCTTTATCTAGACTAGCTAAAGCTTCAAATCCATCTCTCCAAGTCTTACCAAAAGTATATTGTCCAAACAGTTGCTTAGCGTCTTTAATACTCTTCGTATCTTTTGGATCCCAAACCAAAAGTGGCTTATTCTCAGAACCTTTCCAGATATACCACTTTCCTTTTTCATTTGGATTTAGAGGGAAGCTACTTACGCCAATTTCATTTTTTGGATTAAAATCATCTACCCAAGCTAAACTTACAGGAGTATTAGAATAGTAGACGTTAATACCACCGCAGAAATTCAGCCCGTCTTTACACTCAACTTTGCTACAAGATTCGTTTAAGCAATATTCACTTTTGCAAGACCCATCTTTAATTTTTTCAGCCATTTTTTTAGCAAAGTCAACCTGGTTCTTCCAGGCATCTTTAGGGATAGTACAACCAAAAGATTGTACAAATTTTTCTGCTACACATTCATCTAATCTGCCATGCATTCCGTTCTCCTCACCAAGG
>JAITKM010000009.1 GCA_031278395.1 Deltaproteobacteria bacterium
TAATTTGCTAAATGGAATTCTTTTTTTTACCATAATGTAAATTAGCTTTCGAATACATCCGAATCCTTGCCGCTTGGCGGGGAGCTTGTGATGTATGTTCAAGGCTTTTCGCTAAAAGATCACAAGGGTCGTTATTCGGAATATGATCTGTCAACTCCCCGCTTCTTGCCTTTAGATTTATCAACTTTAGGTGTTATTGTTTTAGCTAAAACACTATTCTATGGGTTTTATCTTTAAAAAATGAAGGACTGTATTGTAACAATGATTATGGTCATGTCTTTAGATGGAATTATTTCTAGATTCCCTGATGAAAGTGTAACAAACTGGACTTCTAAAGAAGACCATGATCATCTTTTAACGCTTGTGAGTCAGTATGATGCTGTATTAACAGGAAGAAAATCATTTATAAGTTTGTACTGTGATAAACCTCATTACATATTAACCAATGATAAAAATAAATTAGAATCTAATAAAGAAAGATGTATTAAATATATCTCTTTCTCTAGTGCAGGGTTCTTTTTGTAGCCTTTAAACATTAATTTCCCTTATTAATTGTTTTTTACAATAGTGGTAGTTCCGTTATAAATTAAGATATTAATTATATGACAAACATTAATTATTACAACCTCCATAATTACCATAGTCTAAATCCTGACGGCTCACCTTTTGAAGTTGTGGAACGAAAATTTAGAGGTCACCCTGACTCTTTAGCAGATATAATTGCACAATCCTTTTCACAAAAATATATATACCAAGCATGGGATAAATTTCCTGAGTTAGAGCATAAATATTTTCCAAATTTTTCTGCAGATAAGGTAACGCTTACAGGTGCTAGTTCTTGTATTGAAAATAATCAAATTACAATCAAAAGCCCAGTACATGCCTTGTTGATAGGAAAAATTACTCAGAGTATAGGCAATATCGATATGGGGGTTGATAATTTATTTAAAGCTTCAATTGAAGAAAGTATGTCAACATGCCTGCATACAGATGACTACAAACAGCACATTGCTCGTCAAATGTACGCCGTTAATTTGGCAGGGGTAGACCGTGGTAGACATTTTTATAATCCCCAAACTGTATCAGATTTAATAACTATATTGCAAAAGGAAACGTTTGCTACAAGTACAGTGTATGTAGTTGCTTATGCACCTCTTAGCGTGACAGAAAAGCTCTCTATTTTTTTAGATAACTACACAAACTCCCACGAATTTATCCTATCTTTTCCAGCAGTTGGATCTGATATTAAGGTGTTAATAAGGCGTAATGGATCAGAGTTTAATATTTCTTTGTGCCTTCCTGTTCGTCCTAAGATTATCAATACCATAGAAGGCTATAATAAAGTTATAAAATCTGCTACTGAGATGATTAAATTAGCTATTCTTAATTATCTAAAAAACAGCGGATACGCTGATAATCCTAAGATCTACATACACGTAAATACGAAAGACACAGAAACAAAAAAATATTTTGCAGTATGGGGTACTGCATTATCCAAAGGAGACATTGGTGCAGTAGGTCGCGGGAACAGGCAACAAGGATTTATTAGTGGCATTCGACCAAGTACTAATGAAGCCATAAGTGGGAAAAACCCATACCATTTCTCTGGTGTCATCTATCAAATTGTTGCAGATAGCATTGCAAATGAAATTTATAAAAAAACGAGATTGAAAAATATAGTATACATTACTGCTAATAATGGTGACCCTTTAAAAAAGCCGAATTTAATAGATGTAATTCTCGAACCAGACGGTCATAACTTCAAGGTTATTATTGATAAAATCATTAATGATACACTTGATAATTTAGATACATTACGTATGGAGTATATACTCCAAAATCCAATTGACCGCTTTATGAAACCAAAATCTTATTTACTATAGAAATGGCTAAAAAAATTGTTACGAGAAGTGGAATCACACCAGTTGGTAGTCCACAATACAGGATCAATAGGTTACGATATCACTTACTTGCTTATTCAATTTCGCAATCTGCCAAATTAAATAGATTTGAGTCGAAATATATAATTCGTTGTGATGATACAAATGCGGAGACATCTAACCATTCATTTTTGTATGCATATTTAGATGTTCTGAAAAACATTGGAGTTTGTCCCGACATGTGGCCGTACGATCGTGATGAAAATGGATATAGCTTGTTTCAATCTGAGCGCACTGATATTTATCAAACTTATATTCAACAACTTATTAGTGATGGATTGGCGTATATAGATATAACCGGAGCAATCTTTTTCGACACAGGTGCGTTTGAAAGGAAATTTCGACATTTGATACAAGATGGAAAAATACTAATCCCAGATATGTCCATGGGCATGCTGTCAGTTGATATTCGTACATCATTGAACAATAGAAGCGGACAAATGGATTTGGTGCCATTCCCATTAACAAGATCAAATGGCTCTTCACTCTTTAATATTGCATCACCAGTGGATGATGCTTTGCTCGGTGTTACACATGTTGTTCGGAATAAAGGAAAGCTAAGTTTACTTCATAATCAGGAAATGGTTCGAATTGCTCTTGGATTTCCTGAGTTAATATATGTGCACACCCCTCTAATCGTCGACAACGCTGGTATGAAGTTAGTCTACGATGAGTATTATGGCGAAGCTACTTATCAAAATTTTATTGAGCATGGCATTCTTTCAAAAGGACTTATCTCTTATTTACTATCTTCGATCGCCGGCGCCCCTGAAAAATTTTACGAATCAATTGATGATTTTGTAAAATTAACAGATTTTACAAATATTCATAAAGCAAACACAACTTTTGTCCCAGCGATACTGGAAGAACATAATAAAAAAGCAATTAAAATTTCTTCTGAACAAGAATATGAGTTAGCATTACAAAATTATTTAAACATTTTTGATGATAAAGCATTAAGACTTTTTGTTACAAATATGGACATAAAACACTTATTATTTCAATCGAAACGAAGTTTTGCAGAATGTTCAAAAATTATTAAATGTGTACTTGATCCACAATATAATCAAACTAAACCAGAATTAAAACAATTAATCAATTTACTTTTAAATAAGTTTTCTGAAATTGCAATAAAGGTCAAATTATCCGCTGATGATTTATTAAACGAAAAAGTTATAGACTCGTTCAAAGTACAAAAGAAGGAGTATTTTCAAGCAATACGATATATATTGACAGGCGAATATTTTGGTTATGATTTGCATGAAATCATCAAATATTTATCTAAGAAAGATTTAATAAGAAAAAGACTTGAAACAGCAAAAGAGTGCATAAGGGATTTAGGCGAAGGTAAATATGCTAATGTTATATAAGTCTTATTTTTATGGTATTGCCAAATGCAAAACAAACATAATTCAATTATAGTTTTTGACATTGACTGGACACTTGTGCACGGATTAAACCTTACGCATAGCGCGAGTTTTAGATATATGTTTGAATATGTGTTCAAGCTTAAAAACATAAATGTTTATGATATACGACCGCATGGAATGACGGATTTACAAATAATTTTTGAAATACTGAAAATTCACAATTTATCGAATAAATTCACAAAAAAGCGATTAAATGCAGCAATCAAATTAATGGGAGATTACTACATAGATAATTCACATACAGAACATATCAGGCTGATGCCTGGTGTAAAAAATCTGCTAGATATTCTAAAAAATACTGGACATCTCTTGGGTGTTTTGTCTGGAAATATAGAAAGGATAGGAAAACAAAAATTGTTAAATGCCTCAATATCAGAATATTTTTCTTTTGGCGCTTTTGGCAACATGTCTGTATCACGATCCAAATTAGTATACTTCGCAGAGAAAGACATGCTAAGACATGGGATTAATGGACGAAAAGATCAATTCGTTATTATTGGTGATTCGATACGAAATATTGAATGTGCAAAAAAATCAAAAATCCTGTCAATTGGTGTAGCAACCGGGGGCTTATTCAAAAGAAGAAATACAATATGCTGGTGCAGATTTGGTGATTGATACATTGGAAGAAGTAGGCGCTGTCATGCAATTTATTTCACGCTGATGATGAATTTGCATCATCCACATACTCGTTTGATATAATAATGTCATATGAAGTTATGATTTTTTCCACTACGTAATCGATTGACAAAGTTGTATTGTCTATAACAAAACTGTCACGTTCAGGTACTTGTAAAAAAGGATTAATTTTCGATAAATATGATTTAAGAGCATCAGTACCGTACAATTTGAGATAATTTTTCCTGTCTGGCTCAGCTATTCTAGCTTTTAATGCGTCTAGACTAGCTTTGAGCTGTACAAGATATACAGTGCCACCTCTTTTTTCATAAATATCAATATATTTTCTAAGTAGACAATCTTTATCACCGCTTTCGTAAACAAAAGTAAAAATTATATCGAGATTACTATCTGCAGCTATAGTAAATAAAAGGACTCTAACTGTATCTAAGGCAGCCCAGAATGGCTTGCTCCATACTTCAAAAAAAGAAGCTAGCAAATCCACTGTGAGGTGATGGTGAAATAGTTTAAATTTCGTCTTCAATGCTAGTTTTTTTGCTACGGTAAGTTTACCAACTCCAGGAGGACCGTATATTATTATCATTTTCATAGTTCAAAATATAAGTGGTTGGTATTTTCGTATTTAAAAAAAATAGAGAAGTTAAATGTCTACATCAGTAGATAAAAATTCAAAAGAAAAAAGAGTGTCCTCTAGTTTTTTTTATTACAGCAAGCTATAATAAAAAACCTTATTGTTGGAGGACACGCACAACATCATAACCTTTCCAAAACTTGCGCTAACGTAATTGCTTACAAAAAACACACCAATCTAGTAAGACAGTATTACGAGTTTGTTTCCGAAAGTATTATGAAGCTACCTTCTTTTAGAGTGACAACATTTCTCCCATCAGCATTCGATTTCATAAGGTCATCGACATCATCCCAGAAAATCTGAGATTTATCGACGTCACCGTTATGAATGAATGTCGATCGATAGTGAGTAGCAATTACAATCGGCAATAAACCTAACCCTTGTGCCAATTGAGGCGTTACGTCGGTAACAACATAATTCGAAGACAACATATATGCCCCTGCAGAGGATCCGACAATGGTTTTCCCAGATAGGTTGACCTGCCAGCCATTGACCTTTGCAAGTCTATTAATCAAGTCTTTGGTTGAGCCACCGCGAAACACAATGACATTTGCCCAAGCAACTTGCTTAATGAAATTGTTCAGATCAGCATTATCAAAAAATAGTGATACCCTATCATTGAATAATGTTATCTGACGCTTATCGTCTTCAAAACCAGTCTGCCACTTATCAAAAGGCATCGCAAAGCAACAAATCAAGACGTTCGCTGTTTTACGATCACCGATTATTGCTCTATAGAAAGCACTGCCGTTGTCAGGAGTTTTTTTCATAACCCCCCCTCCAAGTACGTACGTGATTGTATTTGAATTATTCATCGTTTTTTTGTTGCGCGTTAACGCAAAGAAAAAGGATTTAAAAAACAAAAAAGTAAAACCATTTTACTTATAAGTCTGTTTTTCGAAATTGAAGTTATTTTATCAAAAAATAAGTCAATTACGAAGCGTCGATAACTATATTATAAAAACACAAAAGTAAATTTTTTGAGTATAGAAAAAATAACTCCTCGAGATATATAATAAATTAGTATATTTTTTATTAGCGTCCAATTTTTGGGTTTTTCTTTTTTCTGGTACAGGGTTACTTTTGGAGTGTTTAAATTATGAAAAGAGGGTTACACCAGAATAATATAATTCTCAAATTAAAGATTTATTTAGTAATGAAAAACAGATGATCAGATATTTTAAGATATTTGAAGAACGTTTTTATAAGATCAAATAAAATGCATAAAATTAATTCTGCTAAAGAAAAACTTTTTGTTGAACGTCTATCTAAAATATTTTATCTTCCTCAAGATAAAATATATCAAAACTTTTCTTCTAAGAAAAGATTTTCTGGGAGAGTTAATACTTTAAAAATTAGCGCAGATGAATTTTATAGTTTAGCTGAAAAAGAAAATTTAAAATTAACTCCATTAGATTGGTATCCTGATGGATTTTATTTTTCATCCCCTAAATCTGAAATAGCACAACATAGATTATTTAAATTAGGTCTGGGATTTATTCAAAATGCTTCAAGTTTTTTACCAGTGCTGGGACTTAAACCAGCTAAAGGAGAAAAAATATTAGATGTATGCGCATCACCAGGAGCAAAAGCTTCACATATAGCTGCATTAACTCAAAACGATATTTTTCTATGGGTCAACGATGGTATTTCTTCAAGATTAAAAGAAATTGAAGAGGTGAGAAATTTATTAGGTTTTAAATATGACGTAATAACATCCTTTCCAGGTCAATATATTGACAAGTTTATCAACGAAAAATTTAATAAAATTTTGGTTGATGCTCAATGTACAGGGGAAGCAATGATTGATTTATTGAAAGCCAATTCTTTGCATTATTGGAATCTTCAACGGATTAAAAAATATCATTATTTACAACTAAAAATACTTAAAAATTCCTTTAAATTACTCAAACCTGGTGGAGTCTTAGTTTATTCAACCTGCTCTTTTGCACCTGAAGAAAATGAGGCTGTTATTTCTGAATTTCTAAGAGATACTAATGATGTAATTGTTGATTCATTAATTTTTGATACTACTGCTACTAGAGAGGGGATTATCAATTTTGATAAAATGACGTATGACAAACGAGTTCAAAATGCACTTAGAATTTTTCCAGAAGAGTATCTGGTAGTTTTTTTTGTTTGTAGATTAAGAAAGGTCGATTCTAACAATAAAACTGGATGTGTTGTAAATATTTCCCCTGGTGAGGTCGATTAAATATTTCCCCTGGTGCAGGGTTACTTTTAATCATAAGTTTCGGTGGGAACTTTTAAAAAATTGAAACGATGAAGTAAGATTTAGAGCATTTTTTTTCAATCAGAAAATCATAACAAAAACATAAAGTTAAGAATTAGCTTAAAGTAACCCCATACCAGAATTACGTTAGCTCGGTGGCTGATAACCCCATACCAGAATTAAAACCAGAATTAAACTCCTTCAAGGCGTTAGCTCGGTGACTGATAGTATTTTTTAAGTTGTTATCCATTTCAGCAAAAGTCTGGTTGTATCCATCGGGAACAAAAATTGGGTCGTAACCAAAACCATACTCACCACGTGCGGGCTGGACTATTCTCCCAAAAACTCGACCAACTGCTACAGTTTGAACCACCCCTACTGGAGAAGCAACAACAATACAACATTCAAAATGAGCAGAATTATCATTTGGAGTTTTTTCCGCCATCTCTGCCCAGATACGCTTAAAAGCAACTGGATACCCATCTTCCTTTACACCAAAAGAACGAGCTGATAAAATTCCAGGTCTGTTGCCTAACCCATGAATACACAACCCACTATCATCACTTATTGCTTGCAAACCCGTTAGTTGCGCCGCACTTACTGCTTTAATACTAGCATTCCTTTCAAAAGTATCCGCTGTTTCTTCAACATTATAAACACTTATCAATTCTCCAACCGGCACAACTTCATATCCAAGCGGAGACAAAATCTCCTGAAATTCTTTGATTTTCCCCTTATTATTTGAAGCAAGAACAATTCTTTTATTCATTTATTTTCTATGAAATTAATTCTAAAAACATCCGATAGGCACGCCGTAAATAAATAAAACTAATTATTTGGAACAGGTAAAACTTAAAACTCATGAAACAATTTTATGGATGTTCAAAACGCAAGCTACTTACCCTTAAATTATCAATCAGTCAATCGCTATCTGACAGAAGCAAGTTTAAAACTCTCAACTATCGACAATTCAAAAATTGCATTTCAACCACTGTCCATTAACCTTTTTAATAGTGTTGATTTACAAACAGAACTACAGCAAACACTTATTTCAAACTTTATTACTTTAACTCAAGACAGCATCTTTGAAAATTTTCAAAACTTACAAAAACTACAGTTTACTAAATTCATAGATCATATAACTACCCCTGTTCTAGCCCTTTTGTCCTTAGACGATATTTTTCAAACAAACAACAGACCTCATACCAATCATACAGAAAATATCAGCCAGCTTTTTAATCCAAACATAAATTATACCTGGCTTAACCAAACATCCACCAACCTCAGGCGTCCATTAAGACAACAGTTGTTTCATAAAACCAAACCACAAGATTATCAGAAGAAAAGAAAGCCTCAGAAAAATAAGCTTCAAAATAGTTTCTTAGGTAAACTGTTCGCGAAATTCTTAAAAAAGCTCACCAAAAATTTATTAGAATACTAAGCCAAATTACAATACAATTTATCAATGCAAACAATACCGCTGTGCTACCGTAATCTTTGGCTCGCTTAGATAATTCATGATATTCTAGCGAAATTCTATCAACTACGCATTCAATCGCAGAATTTAGTAATTCCACAATTAAAACTAAGAACACTGCTCCAAGCATTAAAGCTCGTTCGAGCACTGTAACATCAAAGTAAAAAGCCAACGGAATAAGAATGACAGCTAAAACTACTTCTTGGCAAAACGCTACTTCATGCTTGACCCCAGCCTTAAAACCTTCCCAAGAATAAATCAGAGCTTTAAAAAGTCGTAGTAAATCCATTTTAATAAAATATGTAAAAATCAAAAAACATATGTGGGTTAATTGTCAAAAACCTTTTTCCAAAAAAAATAATACCACGCCGTCCAAACCTTTAAGCTAAAAGGTTAGACGACGCGGCTTTAAAACCAATCCCCTGAATCTCCTACTCTAATAGAGACTCAACAACACTTCTCATTATCCCTAAATGAGAAACGTTATGATCAAGGGGAACCTTCACTCTCATAAGACGACTCCCTGCTATTTCAAATAGCAGAGAATTAAGTTTCAAATTCGCACCCGCAATATCTCCTTTTGCATAGCTGGAGATAAATGAATCGTAATATAATACGATTTTCTGCCTATCTATGGGGTCGTCAAGAGCCATAATCTTGTCTTCAGTATTATCATTAATGATATTATTGATAATACTTCCTTTAGTTAGATTTTTTTCTAAATGAACTTCAACTATTAGCAATGAGTCTTTTGCTATTTCGTGAAGTATTTCATTTAGAATAGTTTGTGCCCTCTCAAAATTACAGCTAATTACATACGCTCTGACAAACCTCATATAGAGTTGTCTTATTCTATAGTCGTCAATATTTGTGCTATCAACTGGAACTGTTATGCACATAATTGAGTCTCCTTTTTGGTTAAAACCTTACAAAAATTAATCCACAATAAAATAGATTTAACGTAAAATTTTTACTCGTATCTCTATTCTATGTGGACTATAGATTAAACTTTGATTTCTCTTCTACCCTCAGATTTAAAATTTTTTAAAGTCCGCCCAATAACACAACCAATACAACATAACAATCTATATTTAAAAAACTTAATCTGCTATTTTTTCTAGAAAAAGCTAAATTATTCTGTTGTTATTGTAATTTTTTGGCAAATTCGTAAGCGTTTATCACTCGCCCATTTTTGGACCTACCGTTTGAAGCATAGCTTTTGGGAACGACTTTCAAAATGAATAGTATTATTTTTAGATGTTACACTATAGCAGATGCTAAGTTATAAGGAGTTTAACAGTTAGCAAACACTTAGCTCACTTAGAGTATAGTAGGATGAATATAAAAAATTAACCTAAGATTTCTTTGATAATTCTACTGGCGACTTGTCCTTCAAATTTACCCTTATGGTCACTATTTAGCCCGCCCATAATCTTGCCAATATTATCACTGCCAGCTGAAATTAAATCTTGAATTATCTCTCGGAGTTTATCTTCGGATAACTGTTCGCCCAAGTAAGTTTGGATTAAAGCAATTTCAGCTTTATTTTGTTCTACTAAATCGTCACGTTTGGCTTGTTCGGCGAACTGTAAAGCATCACGCCTTTTTTTGATTTCTTTTTGAAAGATAACAGCTATATCACTATCGCTAAGCTCTTTTCTTGTATCCACCTCAACCTGCTTAATACTAGCCATTAAACTTCTAAGATTTTCTAACTTCTTAGAGTCTCTAGCTTTCATTGCTGTTTTAATATCTTCTTGTAATTTAGCTTTCATAGATTTAAAAAGAAATTTTACTTTCAATTCCGTTAAAGGCATCTGCCAAAACTAATAAATACTCATGAGCAATAATATCATAGACATTAATAGCCTTTGAATCTATCACTTTAACGCCTTTAGCGTTTCTGAGACTTCTAAAGACCACATCATCATACGCAGGAATAACCACCAAAATACTTCGCGCACTTCCTAAACCAACGGATTTTAAAACCTCTAGCGCTTTCTTGGTCTTAATTTCAGAAAGCCCGAAACTATCTAAAACAACTAAACGTCCTTCACTCTTACGCGCAGCAATAGCTCCAGCTAAAGCTTTTTTACGATCTCTTTTATTAATTTTAAAATCGTATTTATGCGGCTTTGGTCCATGAGCTACTCCACCACCAACCCACACTGGGGACGTATTAGAACCTGCTCTAGCGCGACCATTGCCTTTTTGCTTCCAAGGTTTTGCGCCACCGCCAGAAACTTCAGCCCGTGTTTTAACCTTGTGAGTTCCGGCTCTCCAACAAGCTCTCTGCCAACGCACAACTTGATGTAACAAGGAATGCGAAACTGTTTCGTCAAATACAAAGCTAGCAACTTCTTTTTTACCAACTTGATTACCTAAATTATTAATAACTTGTAATTCTATACTTTCCATAAATATACCTTACGCCTTAATTGATGTTTGAACAAAAACAATACCGTTTTTTGAACCAGGAACAGACCCTTTGACAATCATAATCTTTTCTTCAGGACGAACTTGCAGGACTTCAATAGCCTGCTGAGTTACTCTTTTATTGCCCAGATGACCTGGCATTTTTTTATTCTTAAACACTCGACCCGGAGTTTTTCGATTACCAATTGAACCACCATGACGAAAATATTCATGCGTTCCATGACTATTAGTTTGTGCACCTTTCATATGATGACGTTTAATAACGCCAGCAAAACCTTTACCAATTGAAGTGCCAACAACATCAACTAAATCACCTGGTTTAAACAAACTATCAACTGTAATTTCATCTCCAAGTTTTAATTCACTAACATTTTCATTTTTTTTATCACCTTTTTCACTACGAATCTCACCCACAAATTTAGGTAGTCCCTTCTCAGCCTTAGCAAAATGTTGTGTTAATGCCTTATTAACTCGCTGTTGTTTTTGTGTTCCAAGACCAACTTGCACAGCAGAATAACCGTCATGCTCCTTAGTCTTAACTTGATAAACAACATTCGATGTCATTTCAAGAATAGTCACCGCGATATTTTCCCCTTTTTCGGTAAAAATTCTAGTCATTCCTAATTTTTTTCCATACATTGCGTTCATTGTTTTACGCCTTTAGATTATTTTTTAGTTTTTTTATTTTTATTATTTACTAGATTGCTAGATCTTTTGCTATTTTTAGGCTTTCTAATACCAACATCAACGCCAGCAGGTATTTCAAGTTTAGTTAGATCATCCATAGTCTGCGGGGTTGCCTCAAGAATATCTAAAATTCTACAGTGTGCAGCAAGCTCAAATTGATCTCTAGCTTTCTTATCAACATGTGGCGAACGGTTGACTGTAAATCTTGCTACCTTTGTAGGTAAAGGTATAGGACCTGCAACCTTGCCACCTGTGCGCTTGATAACCTCAACAATTTCAGCTACAGCAACATCTAATACTTTGCGGTCATATCCACATAAACGGACTCGCATTTTGTTATCACCAATCATAATTCTTCCTTCTTATTTATTAGCTATTGTTTCTCTTATCTGTGCAGGCACTGATTCATAATGATCAAAAGTCATTGTAAATGTCGCACGCCCTTGGGTTTGTGAACGCAAATCTGTTGCGTAACCAAACATTTCAGCCAGAGGCACTTCTGAGTTCACAACCTGCACGCCAGGTCTGGCATCCATTCCCATAATTTTGCCACGACGACGATTTAAATCTCCAACTACATTAGACAAAAAATCATCTGGCGTTACTACTTCAACTTTCATTACTGGCTCTAAAATATCAATCCCTGATTCTCTTGCGGCTTCTTTTAAGGCAATCGAAGCACAAATCTTGAACGCCATTTCAGACGAGTCAACTTCATGATACGAACCATCAATTAAATTAACTTTTAAATCTACCATTGGATAACCAGCCAATACCCCACTTTGCACTGCATCTTCAAAACCTTTCAAACAAGCTGGAATATATTCCTTAGGAATAGAGCCACCTTTAATCGAATTGACAAAAGTAAAACCACTAGCTCTTTCACCAGGCTCAAGCTCAAAAACTACATGCCCATATTGCCCACGACCACCACTTTGCTTGGCATACTTATAATTTTTAGTTACAGTCTTTAATACAGTTTCTCGGTAAGCTACTTGTGGTTTACCAACATTAGCCTCAACCTTGTATTCTCGCACTAAACGATCAACTATAATTTCAAGGTGTAACTCCCCCATACCTGCAATAATTGTCTGCCCTGTTTCTTGGTCACTGTTAATTCTAAAAGATGGGTCTTCTTGAGCTAATTTATTTAAAGCTAAACCTAATTTTTCTTGGTCAGCTTTAGTTTTCGGCTCAATTGCTACTGAAATCACTGGCTCTGGGAACTCCATTTTTTCAAGCACAATCTGATGTTTTTCATCGCAAAGCGTATCTCCTGTATAAGAATCTTTCAGTCCCACCACAGCAGCAATATCACCAGCTTCAAGATGATCAATTTCTTCTCTCTTGTTCGCATGCATCTTAACTAAACGTCCCAGACGTTCTTTTTTCCCAGTTCTGGTGTTCAGCACAGAAATACCAGAATCAACTTGCCCGGAATAAACACGAATAAATGAAAGAGTTCCGTGCGGGTCAGCAATAATTTTAAAAACCATGGCTGCAAAAGGATCATTAACATCTGCCTTTCTAGTTAAAACATTGCCTTCTTTATTTGGATCAAAACCTTCGACTGGAGGCACATCTAGCGGAGAAGGCAGATACAAAACAACTGCATCTAATAAAGACTGAACGCCTTTGTTTTTAAAAGCTGAACCGCAAAGCACTGGGACAGCTTCCATTGCCAAAGTCATCTTTCTAATGCCTTTGTGAATTTCTTCAACAGTTAATTCTTCACCTCTTAAATATTTATCACAAAGTGTGTCATCACTTTCAGCGATAATGTCTAACATATAAGCTCTGTCCTCTTCGGCTTTGGCTTTATAAGCCTCTGGGATGTCAATATAATCGAAGTCCGCACCTAAAGTTTCCTCTTTGTAAGTTATAGCGCGCATTTGAACTAAATCTATAATGCCAGCAAACTCAGCTTCGGCTCCGATTGGAATTTGAATTGGAACGGGACGAGCTTTGAGACGCTCTTTAATCATTTTAATACAACGCTCATAATCAGCACCTGCCCGATCCATCTTATTGACAAAACAAATTCTTGGGACATGGTATTTATCAGCTTGCCGCCAAACAGTTTCAGATTGCGGTTCCACACCTGCAACTGAATCGAAGACCGCAACTGCACCGTCCAACACGCGCAAGGAACGCTCAACTTCAATGGTAAAATCAACGTGTCCCGGTGTATCTATGATGTTGATGCGATGATTAGAAAACTGCTTCTTAGAACCAGCCCACTGCGCTGTAGTAGCTGCAGAAGTAATGGTAATCCCTCGTTCCTGCTCTTGTTCCATGTAGTCCATGGTTGCTAGTCCTTCATGGACTTCACCAATTTTATAATTAATGCCAGTATAATATAAAATACGCTCTGTTGTTGTTGTTTTACCAGCGTCAATATGCGCCATAATACCAATATTACGCACCTTATCTAAGGGAACACTTACTCTAGCCACGATCTTAATTTCCTTTTCTGTAAAATTATTTAATTAAACTTTATAGTTCTTAGCAATTTGCTGTTACCATCTATAATGAGCAAAAGCTCTATTAGCTTCTGCCATCTTATGCACATCTTCTTTTTTCTTGATTGCACCGCCACGATTTTGAGCTGCTTCATTTAGCTCATTAGCTAAACGCTCGCGCATACTTTTCTCAGAACGCTTTCTAGCATTGCCGACAATCCAACGAATTGCCAGCGCATCACGACGAGCTGGACGAACTTCGGTTGGCACTTGATATGTTGCACCACCTACACGTCGCGAACGAACTTCCAACACTGGGCGAACATTCTCCATAGCCTCCATAAAAATATTTAACCCCTCTTTACCGTAGCGGGTTGTAATCGTGTCTAGCGCAGAATAAAAAATCCCTTCTGCAATACTTTTTTTACCATTCCACATCATACTGTTGATGAATTTAGTTACTATTTTCTCGCCAAATCTTGGATCTGGTAAAATTTCTCTCGTATAATCTTTTTTCTTTCTGGACATAGTTTTTATTTAATACATAAATCCGTAACGTATATTCTCAATTATTATCTGGTGAATATTTAAACTACGAATTAAATTTTTAATTTATAACCCTCTCTTCGCGACACCTCAAAAAAACTAAATTACTTAGGTCTCTTGGCTCCGTATTTTGATCTTGACTGCTTGCGACCGTTAACTCCTTGTGTATCAAGTTTTCCGCGAATAATATGATAACGCACGCCAGGTAAGTCTTTGACACGTCCACCGCGAATTAAAACGACAGAGTGTTCTTGTAAGTTATGCCCCTCACCCGGAATATAGCTAGTTACTTCCATTCTGTTTGTTAAGCGCACACGAGCTACTTTACGCAAAGCTGAATTTGGTTTTTTAGGTGTAGTTGAATGCACACGCAAACAAACTCCTCTTTTTTGCGGACAGCGGTCTAAAGCTGGAGACGCTGTTTTGTCTTTTGCTCTTTGTCTCCCTTTGCGAACAAGTTGATTAATAGTAGGCATAATTTCCTAATCGTAAAATAAAGTTAGTAGATTTAATTAATTTAATTAATAAGTGTTCGACATTTTTCTGTCTTTCTATCAAACATTTTTCAGATTAATCAGAAATGACTTAAGCCCATGCATCGTCGAACTAACCAGAGGGGCTTATAAGGTTATTACCTTCAAAAAGTGGCGGCTTGCTATCACTTTCACTAAAGGCTGTCAACCTCTTAATAAAGAAAATTTTTTATAAAATTTTTCCAGTCGCTTTCAATTTTTTAAGTTTTAATCTAGTCTTTTTAATTCGTTTTTTATTGACTTTATTCCATTTAACTTGTCTTTTGGACTTCGTTGTTTTTGCTAAAGATGCCATAATGGTTAATTTTATTAGGGCAATACACAAACAAATCGTAGTAAATCTTTGGTTATGTAGTTTTGCCTGAGTTTATAATCACACTATAAAAATAGGGCGCGTTCTATATATAAAAGCCTAAAAAATGTCAAAGATATAATTTAGTAGTAGTTATAGCTAATTATAAAAAAACAAAAACAGTTGACCTAAAATAACAATCAGTATAAAAGCCCCGAGCATTTTGAATGCGTCCTTAAGCATTTTGTAAAGTAATACATTAAATAATTAAGCTGTAACTATGGGATCGTAGCTCAGGTGGTTAGAGCGCGTGCCTGATAAGCACGAGGTCGGAAGTTCGAGTCTTCCCGGTCCCACCAGTATAAAAACTAGGTGAGCTACAATATTAATTAGAAACACATCTTGACCATTTATGTTTCTTTATGATAGCTGGACAACGAAGTTTTTCCCCATGTGGGGCTGTAGCTCAGTTGGCTAGAGCATCGCCCTTGCAAGGCGAGGGTCCTCGGTTCAAATCCGAGTAGCTCCACCATTTTTTATTTAATGAGTATTGTTGAATTTCAAAAGATAGCTCAAACCGAAGGGATTAAAAAAATTCTATCAGCTTTAGATGGCGTTAAAGTTTATTTAGTCGGTGGTGCAGTTCGTGATCTGTTGCTTAAAAAGAAATCTAAAGACCTGGATCTAGCTGTTGCAATTGATATCCAGTCCTGTTTAACTAAATTAAAATCTGCTAAAATCAAGGTGTTTGAGACTGGTTTGCAACATGACACGCTTTCCGCCGTACCAGTTGGGGGTGAGCCAGCTATTGAAATTACAGCCTTTAGAAATGGCGCAGTAACTATTGAAGGCGATTTGACATGTCGGGATTTTACTATCAATGCGCTGGCATTTGATTTTCAAAACAATACAATCATTGATCCGCTATTCGGCAGGCAAGATTTAAAAAACAAAATTCTAAAAACCTGTGGTAAGGCTTATGATAGATTTTCTGAAGATCCTCTTAGACTTTTTAGACTAGTCCGTTTCAGCGCTAGTTTAGGTTTTGCAATAGATACCAAAACTTTTCAGGATTATCCTCCTCTTAGCTGGACTACGTCCCGAGTTAGCCCTTTAATTAATCAAAGGCTAACTCGAATGGAAAGCACATTAAAAGATAATATAGCAAAAACAAATTTTGCGTTAAGTAATCAGGTGAGCGTCGAGCGCAAACGTGATGAATTTAGTAAAATCTTAAGCTCTGCGCGCCCAAGCTATGGGCTTAGAAAAGTTTTAGAATTTGGTCTGTTACAAGACATCTTACCAGAGTTGCTTGAATTTATTGGCTATGAGCAAAACGAGTTTCACATCTATGATTTATTTGATCATACCTTAGCTGTGGTTGAGAATACTTTACCTTTTGCAGCCTCAAAAAATCAGGATTCGATTTTAATTCTGCGGCTTGCCGCATTACTGCATGACGTAGGAAAACCGCGCACATTGTCGATTGATGAGAATGGGCGGCGCCATTTTTATTGTCATGAGATAGTTGGGATAAACATAGCAAAAAATATTTTACAACGTTTAAAATATTCAAATAAAATAGTGCAAGCAGTTACGATGTTAGTTAAAACACATATGCGCCCCTTAAATGGTGGTGCTGGCAGTTTAAGGCGCATCCTACGTGATACAGGCGCATATTACCCAGAGTGGCGTTATCTTAAAGAGGCAGATGCCATGGCTTGTGGAGCAACTGACTGCCAGATTAGAAAAAATTTAGAAGTTTTTGATGAGAGAATCAAACAACTAATTGAGCAAGAACAATTTTCTGCACAATTTAAGCTAGCAGTAAATGGCTATGATATAATGAAGTTAGGTATTCCCCAAGGTCCTCAGGTTGGCAAAATACTAACCGAACTAACCGACATTGTTTTGAATAATCCAGCTTTAAATTCAAAAGAAGAATTAATAAAAATTATTAAAAAATAGTTGTTCCCTTTTTCTGGTATCGTGAGTTCCCACAAAAATAAGTTCCAAGAGGTATTTTATCTAATAAATTTATCTAGTTAAGCCTTGAGGCTCTGGTATGGGGTTACTTTTAGTCATAGATTTCAGTGGAAATTTTGCGAAATATCCGACGATTAAGTTAAGCTTTGGAGAATTTTTTTAGTCAAAAAATTGTGGGGCGACCGGGATGGTCGCCAGTGGTAATTTTTAGCAGCTCGAATTTAACAACTGACCGTTCAAAGTATCGGGTTGAACTTGAGAATTTTTAATTTGGCTATTATCAGTAACTTTATTTATTTCTATAATTTCTCGGTAACCTTCAGCAATCTTACTTAGTATTTCGATAACCTTACCAACCTTGCTTGGGCTTTTTTCAAGATTAGCTTCTGTCAAATAAAACAACATAAATTCATACAAACTAGCTAATTTTTTTGGTAAATCACCGCCATGCTTGTAGTCTAAGGTATTAATAAATTCGGAAATAATAGCTTGTGATTTCTGTATGTATTTTCCTGATTTTTGCCAATCTTTTTCTGCAAATCCTTCTTGAGTTAAATTTAAAAAATTTAAACATCCATCAAATAACATCATTAATAATTTTCCCTTGTCCGCTGTGTTACATCCGACTTCCCTATACTGTTCACATTTATTATTTTGGCTATACATATTTTTTATATCCCTTTTAATATTAGTTGAAACTTTACTTTTTATATCTTCACTGCATACCTTCTTATCGGCGATAATTTGTTTTTACCTAAATAGATTTTTTTTTCTGGTATGGGCTTATTTTATTTATTATATTTTTTATGCCTATTATAGCTATAATATCCTTAATTCATTTGTTATTTTTTAGTACAGGATGATTTGTGTTTAGCATTTTCAGGGTCTTGCATCATATGTGATGGACTTACAAGAGTCCTTAGGTAAGGTTTTAATAATTCCAACTAATGTCTCATACATTTTTTCCAAGGTAAATATTTTAAGCGCTAATCGAATAAAAAAACAAAGTGTAGAGATGTAGTATACCAAAAATACTACATCTCTACAAAAACTCAATGACAATCACAGCATAGATGCGGTCTTTCAAAAACTTACTACCCAACTATCTTTTGAAAAAAATCTTGTTGAAGACTGTCTATACTGGTATTTGGCTTTTCTCTTGAAAGCTTATCAAGCAAAGAATAACCATTATCAAGTAGAATTTTCCAAAGAAAAACTCCTTTATAAAAGTTATTTAAAGCACATCTATGATAGAAATTTACATTATCATGCATCAGTAGTTCGTAATAATAGATTAGAGAATTAACCTCTATTGATTTTCTCCCTTTGTCCAACAAAATCAAATCTTGAACTAAGTCTTGCAGCTCATGACTTGTATTCACCAACCCCGACAACATAGCTATTGCTAATGTTTTCTTGGCTGTTTCTTGTTCATAAACTACAAACTTATTATAAGTCTTAAGGTCTTCTTCATAAACACTATTATAGACTTTTTGAAGCATTTTTGAATAATTGCCCACATATGATGGGCAATCAAAAAAGTTCATCCTAGAACTAACTGCTGCATACAACAACGGTTCAGAAGAATCTTTATCTTTGTTGACTACCCAAAATAGGCGATATGTCCTACTTTGTTGAATCTCCAAACGTAAAAATTTTTGCCTTGTTGTTCTTTCTCGTTGACAACAATCGACAGGTATAAAACCTTTGCCAATAAGTTGGATTACAGAATCCGACTTATCAAGATAGGTTTTAGTAATTACAAACGGAGCCATCGGCTGGTCTCCCTTGTCAAATATTCTTTTATACAAATCAAAAATGGTTCGCATAAAATACTCCTTTCCTTTTAGCTTTTTTGGAAATTTAAAAAACCTATACCAACTTACAAAGCGCCAATAAAAACCTTAATCTTCTATTAACGCTTAAAATATTTACCTGTGATCACTTCTACTCGTATATAATAATGTAGCACAGTTTTCCATTGTTGCGGAAATACAACCCTAACGAATTATATTAGGGCGCCCACAAGGACTTACCTTTCTTATGCGGAGCTTATTCTGCAATCCGCAAGCTACGTTATTTTTCCTCTTTATTTAACTGTTGCTGTAACAAATCTCCAAAAGTAACCACCGTATTACTTTCGTCTTCTAAGTATTGTGAATACTCTTCTTTCTGTTTGCGTTTAGAAGGTTTTAAACTCAAGCTAATTCGACGCTCCAGTTTATCTACAGTTGTTACTTCTGCCTCAATTACTTCACCAACTTTATATTTGCTGGCAATATTTTCATCCTTGTTCAAAGGCACTTGAGAAATATGAATCAACCCCTCAACTCCCTCTTCAAGTTCAACAAAAATACCAAAATCTGTAACATTAGTAATTGTTCCCTTAACTCGCACGCCATTCGGATAACGCGCAGGGACAGTTGTCCAAATATCAGGTTCTAATTGTTTAATACCTAGACTTAAACGTTCATTAGTCGGATCAATTTCCAGCACAACCACCTCAACTTTATCCCCCTTCTTATATAATTCCCCAATCTCCTTAGAGTCTTTAATGCGTTTAACCCAAGAAAAATCAGAAACATGAACTAAACCGTCAATATCATCTTTAACATTTACAAAAATACCAAAATCAGTAACCGATCTAACTGTTCCGACTAACCTTGACCCGATTGGAAATTCGCGCTTCAAATCTTCCCATGGATTTGGAGTTAATTGCTTTAATCCTAAACTAATTCTCTGGTTCTCAGCACTAACTTCAAGCACCACAGCTTCAACTGTATCCCCGACACTAACTACTTTAGACGGATGTTTAATTTTCTTTGTCCAACTCATCTCAGAAACATGGATTAACCCTTCAATCCCATCTTCAAGTTTCACAAATGCACCGTAATCAGTTAAACTAACAATTTCGCCCTTAACCGTAGAACCAGAATGCACGGTGGATTGCACCTTTTCCCACGGATTTTCATTCAATTGCTTCATACCTAAACTTACACGCTCGGCATTTTCGTCATATTTCAAAACCACAACTGGGATAACCTGTCCGACATTTAAAATCTCGTTTGGATGATTAACACGTCCCCACGACATATCAGTAATGTGTAGCAAACCATCAATACCACCCAAATCAATAAATGCTCCATAATGCGTAACATTCTTGACTGTCCCTTCCATGACCGTGCCTTCAGAAATTTTGTCTATTGTATCTTTCTTTAAAGCCGTTCTTTCTTCTTCAAGCACAGCACGTCTTGAAAGCACAATATTTCCACGATCTCTGTTGAATTTCAAAACTTTAAATTCTAAGTCTTGCCCAACAAACTTATCCAAACTGCGCTGTGGACGAACATCAATCTGTGAGCCAGGCAAGAAAGCTGGCACACCAACATCAACTTGTAGTCCGCCCTTGACCTTTTGCACTACCCGACCAACAATATGAGTCCCTACCGAGTGAACCTCTTCAATTTTATTCCAAGTCTTCAACTGTTGCGCCCGATCGTGAGAAAGAATCATCTCACCATCTTCGCTTTCTGGCGCCAACATTAAAACTTCAATCTCATCACCCATATTAACTGAAATTTTTCCATCACTATCTTTGAACTGATTTAGCGGAATTAACCCTTCTGACTTATAGCCAATATCAATAACTACATGTTCTTTACTAATTGCAACGACTTTGCCTCTAATTAATTCTCCTTGTTTGCTAGGATTGTAACCGCCACCTAGCAAAGATTCAAATTCTTTTTCTAAAACCGCATCAAATTTTTCGTTCATTAAATTTTCATAATTCATTATATATAATTCCAAATATTAGGGGGTTAATAAAAAATAAAACATAATTCACCATTAGTTATGCTTTAACTTTGACTGCCAATAATTCAACTATCTCATCAATATCTAAATCATCAGTCTTAATAATCTGTGTGGTCTCCGTAATCTTTAATGAATAAATTCCCTTATGTGTATCAGTGTAATCTCGACGCTCTAAATTTTCTTTAATTTCTTCGAGATTAACGTTTGGGTTACCTTGAGCCAATTGATCTTTTAATCTTCGTTCTGCTCGCACTTCAACTGAGGCTGTTAAATAAAACTTAAACTTGGCATTAGGAAAAACTATCGAACCTGCATCCCGCCCTTCTAACACCAGTGAACCGTTTAACAACTGCGCCCTTTGCACTTCTGTTGCAACTGTGCGCACTTTAGGAAACATGCTAACTTGACTGGCAAGTAATCCGATGTGTTCGTTAAAAATTTCTTGACTGCACGGCATATTGTTCACGTAAAGCTCAGTTATTCCGGCGGAGTTTAATTTAAATTCAAATTTTAAGGATTGGGCTATTTTTTCGAGTTGGTTTTCATCTTTAAGAGAAACTTTTTGCTTTTCAGCCCAAAAAGCCACATTGCGATATAATGCACCTGAATTAACATGTAAGAAATATAATTTTTGAGCAAGCTTGCGAGAGACAGTCGATTTACCAGAGGCGACCAGTCCGTCGATGGTTATTACTATATGTTTATCTGTCATGTATCTTTCATTAAACCCGCCTCTAATTTTAGAAATGCATCCCTCAAAACCGTCCTTGAAAAAACAATTTATCTTCGTTCCTCGTTAAATTCCCCATCTTTATGACGCACTTTGTGGGGCGGACTTCTACAAGAAATCTATAAAAAAGTAAATAGGTAGAGATTTAGTATAAGAAAAGTTATAAAATAAGATGGATTTCTTATTTCTTCTGGTATAGGGTTACTTAATTTATTATCTTTTTAATAATTATTAGAAAGATAACAAATTAAATTAATTCTATATTTTTTTCAAAGTCTATATTTCAAAGTAACCCCATACCAGATCCCTAAAAAATTATAAGGCTATCTAACTTAGCAGTGTCGGTTTTATGATATAGCCTGTTAATTTATAAAATACTAATAAAGATAGCAAGATAACTATGGCAAAAACTTTGACATCTATTGGCTGCTTTCCTTCTACATCAACAACACCAAAAACTATATAAGGATCAGTTTGCTCAGAAATAATTCTTAGTCCAGCGGATGGTAAAGCCTCATATTTATCTATTTGATTATACTTTAAATCCGAAAAATTTTTTAAATAGTGTTTTTGCATCCCAGATAAAACCAAATTACTTATTTCTACCGTCTTAGGTATAGTTCCAAAATCTAAACGAAATTGGTTAATTTTCTTACTTGGAATATCGATACTAACATAGCTGGTTTTAGATAAATCAACCTTTTTTCTAACCGATTGCTTTTCATTAAAATTCTCTTTTGGATCTTCAGTATAAAATACTTGCCACTCAATCACCCCCACGCCTTTAGCATTGAAGCTGGCTGTTACCACTTCCTGCTTTTTCACCCAAAGATTTAGATTTATTGTTACCCCAAGTAATACTAAAGTTAATGCGATACTAATTATTATCCTTTTCCACATTTTCTTAATCTCCTAATCTAGTAAATTATAATAACCTCCTCACTACTTTTGGGTAAGAATTTTAATAAACTTAACCTTAAATTTCAAGCAGATCAGCAAAAAAAATAACTTATACTAAATTAAAATCGCACTTCTATTATTTCGTATTCCTTTTCACCACTAGGCAGCTTGACTTTTGCTACATCATCAACATTTTTACCAATTAATGCTCGCGCTAACGGGGATTTATAAGAAATATACCCCTTTTCTATGACCGCTTCCTCTTCTCCAATAATTCGCACTATCCGCTCCTCACCACTATCTACATCCGATAAAGTTACTGTCGCACCAAAAACAACTTTTTTGCCAGATAATTTTGAAACATCAACTATTTCAGCTAAAGAAAGCAACTCCTCAATATAGCGAATTCGCCCTTCTAAAATACTCTGCGCCTCCTTGGCTGCAGAATACTCCGCATTTTCAGACAAATCCCCATGCGCTCGCGCTTCCTCAATAGCTCTAATAATTTTACCACGTTCCTCGCCTTTTAATCTTTTTAATTCATCTTGCAAAGCGTTATATCCCTCTAATGTCATTGGTGCACGTTCCATAATATTACTCTAATCCTATTGTTACTTTTGGTGTTAATTTCTCTCTTATACTATTTTTATCAAGGCCACTCGCAACAAGATCTTTCTGCTTAAATGCTCGTTTCAGACTAAATGGCAATAAATCTTTAGGAATAAAATATTTTCCCTCTTTTCCTGGCTCTAACTTGACTTGACCGTCAGCTACAACTCTAGATCTATCTTTAAAATCAAACACTACCGCAATTCCATCTTGGGTTTGGTTTCCAATATTTTTTATTATCGCTGAACAAGTCGTGATATTATAATCATCATCATATTTAATACTAATATCTCCTACTTCTAGTTTTTCTAAAGCTTGCAAGATTCTAACCCCATCATTCATCTGAGATTCAACCTTAACCCCCGAACTAGTAGTTACTTTTTGAATCCCTGAATTAGGCTTGTCGAGAGCAACATTTTTATTTTCCATAGAGGAATTATTAGCAGTATTATTTTTCGGTTCCATTTCCTGCGCTTTGGCACGTTTTTCTTTAGCAGCTTTAGCTAACTTTGCCGCGTCAGTAGCTTGATTCAGCCGATTTATCATTTCTTTAGAATTATAGCGCGAAAGTTTTGCCGCTACCGCTTCAGTTTTTTTCCCTTTAGGTGGTTTGTTCCCATAATGCACATTACCCTGTTCATCAGTCCATGAATAAACCTGCCCCCAGCTCAATGTCGATCGTATAGATATCAAAACCAAAAAACTAATTGTCAGCAAAAGTTTTATATACATATAAAATTTGGAAACTAGAAATGCGCCCTGAGGGATTCGAACCCCCGACCGACTGGTTCGAAGCCAGCTACTCTATCCAGCTGAGCTAAGAGCGCACGAGATAACAAAAACGCTACCTTGTAATTAATTCTATCAAAAAAGTCAACAGGATTCATCGTAGGGTTACCACTTACAGGAACTTACGTTTTGTTTTTATCTGGAAGTCAAATCTTAAAATCCATAAATAAACCACCACATAGTATTTTTATTTAACTTGCAAAAAATGAGGATAGTAAATTTTATGGTTATTGGATTATTACAATTACTTCGCAGCTGGTAATTTTACCCAGTCTGTTAATGTTATCTCACGATGATTATCTTTATAATCAAAATAATCCCAAATAGTTTGGTCAATGGTCGGGCATCCCATAATAAAAGATTTTAATTTTCTTTCAATTTTAAAATAACCATATTTTAAAGCTAGTTGTTTTTTTATAAGTTCATCAGAAAAAGCAGATTCTTTATTGAGTAACCATATACTAGTTGCTACCCCACTACGATGTGTCCCACTATCACAATGAACTAAAACCGGCGTTTCTAATTGGTCATAAATACTAATTAGGTCTAAAATTTTCGGCTTAGATAAAATCTCGCTGCCTGTCATTGAACAATGATAGTAAACTATGCCTAGGGCTTGCACGATTTCTTCTTCTTGGGCGACAAACTGCTGATCCAGACAAAGATTGATAACCGTTTTAATTTTATTTTTTGTTAGAACTTCAGTCAAAGTCTTGTCTGACATCTTACCAGCACGATAAAATTTATTTTTGACTATCTCATGAAAATTATTTTTAACTACAAGATTAGCGAAATAACTAGTAACTGCAGTTGTATCTGTAATTATTTGTGGAAGTTCCAGGAGAATTAGAATAATAAGCAAGGCAATTATAATTTCAAACATATTGTTTTAAGGCGACATTTAATTGATAAGTTAACACAATTCCATGCTCGGCAAACATATTATAAATTTTACTTCGCACATCACTTTCAACCTGAGTTTTACTAATCTTCGCACTCAGTAAAGTCCAAATGAATAAATTAAAAACTAACCCATCAGTACTTAAATCAGTTAAAATAACATTCGGAGCTGGATCTTTTAAAATCGCGGTATGGCTTTGAGCAATTTTTAATAACAGCTCTTGGACTTTTTCTATCTGGCATCCATAATCGACAGTTACTGTTATTTTAGAACGTATTTTATCATCACTCAAAGTGAGGTTATTAAAACTTTTCTCCAATAACACGCTGTTCGGTACTACAAAATCAATATTATCAAAAAGCAAAATCTTGGTACTTCTAGCTCCAATCTGTACTACCTTACCTGATTTATCCTCAATCTCAATAATATCGCCAACCCGAATCGGGCGTTCTAACAAAAGAATTAGCCCGCTAATAAAGTTATTCATTATATTCTGGCTACCAAAGCCAACCCCAATCGCAACTACACCACCCAAGACAGTGAAAATAGTTAGCGGAACATGCACAAAATTCAGCACTATGAATACCCAAAGCACCAACAAAATATAAAAAAACAACATTTTAAAAGCTGAGGCTTCACCGGCACTAATACCGAATTTTAACAATAAACGCTGAGCGACGTTTCTACTAATCCACTTAGAAATAACCCAACCTAACGCCAAAAGGATTAAGGCTAAGATAATTTTTTTAAGTGTCAACGGACTATCGTCAATCACGAAAAGTCGCAAATTTAAAAACTCGTTTAAATTATTATAAATTTCACTAAAACCAGACACTATTTTTTATCCTTTGTTTTTTCACGTGCATACTTAAATATTGTTTTTCCTAAGTCCAAAACTTCCGCAGTCCGCTGTAAATATAAATTATAACTCTCAATACCTGACTTATAAAAATCAACTTGCTTTTGCAAAGTGATAGCCAGATTTACATCTTTGACCAGATTCATCTTTAATTCTACAATTTTTACGGAACGCTTCCAAATCGCCAGCTGTAATTCCTTAACTTGGTAATTCTTTTCTAAAAAAGGTAAAGTTTGTTCTAAATCACTTCGTAAAGCTAACAAATCGTCATAATAAGCCTGTTTGGCTATAATTTTTAAATTACCTTCCTGAAAATCTTTCTTTAATTTATTTAAGAATAATAAATCCTCAACTAGATTTAAAGCTTCTTTATTAACGTCCATACAAATCTGATAAGCTGTGACTTCTTCAAGATTCTGATAATGGACAGCCGAGTTTTGAGATTTTTCTAAACTAGCCAAAAACTCCCTCTCACAGGCAGCCAATTTATTTTCATAACTTGAAATAGACACAGTTAAAGCGACATTATCTTCTCCGATGATCTTTTCAATAAGCGCTAAATCGCTACTGAGAATCCTAGATCTAGGCAAACGTTTTTTTAATTCAGCCTCTAGTAAGC
Source organism: Deltaproteobacteria bacterium (assembly GCA_031278395.1). Taxonomy (GTDB): domain Bacteria; phylum Bdellovibrionota_C; class UBA2361; order SZUA-149; family JAITKM01; genus JAITKM01. The sequence goes on from JAITKM010000009.1 coordinate 26,513, forward strand.
CAATCCGTGCCAATGAAATCTCTAAAGATAGTTTTAGATTCTTAAGAATTTGGTTATTAATAGCTTGGTTCTGATAAGAAATTTCCGTAATTAATTCTTTAATATTTTTGGTGTGTTCCAAGGTATCCTGAGCTTTTAGGACTGTATTAGTATTATAAACCATTACAGCTTGATCTTTGGCTACTTCATTCTCGCTAATAGTTTTGTCCAAAGCTGAATTTATATTATTTAAATTTTCAATACTTAAATTAGAAAACTTAACATTATCTTTTTCTTTAGCTATTTCATCGGTCAGCAAACCTATAATTGAATAAGACAACTCTTTAGGGTCTAGTAAATAGATTAGGCTTTCATCTTTATTTTCACTCAGTTTATTTTTGATTGCGGTAAAACTCTGTTCCTTCTTAATCTCGCTAATCTCCTGCAAATAAAAAGATTCAAGAGTTGAATTGAAAGAGACTTCCTGAATTAACAATTTTAATAAAGACCCTTTTTTTTGTTTTTCAGCAGTTTCTTGGACAACTTTAATTTTTTCTCTATTAGCGCGCAGCGCTCGAATCTTGTTTTTAAGAAACGCAATGCGTTTGTTGGATTCCCAGTTGAGGTAGTTTTCTAAATTCTCGTTTTCTTCAAAAACATACTGTTCCTCATCAGCCAGATCATCAACTAGATCTAAGCTGGTATTGGATTTATGACTTATCACCTGTTCGTTAACGTCTGTCTTGATTCCTGCCAGTTGTTCGATAGTATTTAAGATTATGTTGTTCTGAGGAGTTTCCAAATTTTGTGATACAGGCGCTGGATTTTGCACATCCTGAAAACTTCTTATTTCTGTTTTAATACTTGGTAGTGCAATAGTCAGCACTATAAACCCACAACCAAAAATAATAAAAAAGTTAAGTAATATTTTTTTCATAAAAATTAGTAACGCTTCAGTTCGTTGCCATGATATTTGATAAAACTCACAGGATATCGATATATTTTTAGCAACAACATTTTCGGCAAGTAACAGATTTTCATAAAATCTAAAATCATAATATATTCCTATCTTACTATGCGGTTTTATTTTTTCATTGGCATTTCACTGGTATCGAGTTCTTTATTTTTTAAAAATTTCCAACAAAACTTATGCTTAAAAATGACTCATAGCAAGATTTTTCAACTTGCGAGTTTTGGTTAGTAATGTTTTATCTCTCTGGCTTCAAGACTGAAAATAGCTATCAATTATTATGCAATTATTATGCACGACTCTTTATTTAATATTCTAAGTGACTTTTTACCAGTAACTATTCAATTGGCAACAATCATCGCGCTAATCCTAGTTGGTCTCTTTAAAAACCTACGCAACCATAAAATTATTACCTCAATAATTGCAATTAGCGGATTAACCATCTCCTTTATTTGCACTATTCTTTGGAATCTAATTTCTAACAACCTAATCGAAGCCAGTATTTTCAATTTCACACTTCCTGAATTTTTCAATTTAGGCGGTTACTTTGCCAGTGGTTTTTTGATACTAGACAATATCAGCATCATCTTCAGTAGTCTTTTTATCTTAGGCGCAATTTTAACCATTGTGCTTAGTTTAAATAGTCATGAATTAGAATCAGCGCGTTTTGTCGATTATCTTACTCTAATTGTTGGCGCAACTTTTTGTGCCTGTATTGTTGCCAGCAGTAACAACCTCATTACTTTCTTTTTTGCCTTAGAAGCCTTTTCACTTTGTCTTTACGCTTTAGTTGCCAGTAACAAAAACTCTAAACTCTCTTCAGAAGCCACACTAAAATATATGCTGTATGGAATTTTTTGCTCCAGCGTGATGCTCTACGGCTTAAGCCTGTTATATGGTTACTCAAACTCGCTAGTCTTAGACTATGCAACTAAATTCGTTTTTACTTCTAAAGATGAAGAACTATTTACTTTCATTGCGCTCTTAATTTCCGCTGGTCTGGCTTTTAAAATCTGTCTAGTTCCCTTCCATTTCTGGGGGCCAGACGTCTATCAAGGCGGGGCTTCGCCAATTGTAGCTTTTATTTCGACGGTTTCCAAAGCTTGCGGATTTGCCGCATGTGTTAGGCTTTATACGCCAGTCTTCAAATATTTAATAACTTATCCGCAAGAATATTTACCACTTTTTATCATAGCCATAGGTGTCCTGGCTTTAATTAGCATGACCTATGCTAACCTAATTGCTTTAAAACAAAACGATATTAAACGCTTATTTGCTTATTCTTCTATAGCTAATGCTGGTTATATGCTGCTCGCCTTATGCTTGATTAATGATAATTGTTTAAAAGCCTTAATATTTTTTTTAACTGTCTTTATTTTGGCTAACCTCGGAATTTTTTGGTGTATTATTAAACTAATTAATAACACCAACAGCGCTAATATTTCAGATTGGCGAGGCTTAGGACAAAAATTTCCCTACCTTAGCGCCTTGTTCTTTATTTTTATAATTTCGCTCATTGGCTTACCGCCAACCGCTGGCTTTTCAGCTAAGTTTTTTATTTTTCAAAATTTAGTAACTGAAGGGCTGGGAGAGTTAAAATACAATTTGCAATATGGATTGTATAATGCCATTTTCTACTTTACTCTTGTCGTTGTCGGATTAATGAACAGTATAATTTCAGCAGGCTATTATTTACGAATAATTTCTGTTTTATGTTTTGAAAAAGCTAGTCCGCAACAAGCAACGCAACCAAACCGTCCGTTCATTTCCAAACTAGACTATTGCATGCCAGCACTTTTAGTTATTGTTATTATCTATTTGGTCGGCTTTGAACCGCTATTTAGCTTATTAAATATCTAAAGAAAGACATTGTCACAGAATAAACAGAGGTTTTTTCTGGTATGGGGTTACTTTGTTTTTTATCTTTTAAAAAAAATAACAAATAAATATAATATATTATGATCTACACTAACCACAAAAAAGATAAGAAATAAAGTAACCCCATACCAGAAAAACCAAAAAAGACAACTTCTCTGTTGTTTTGCAACGCCTCACTTAAAGAGGAAAGCTAAAACGCACATTCTATAACTATCATTTGCCTTGTTGTTATTTTTTTAATAGAAAAGCTCCCCTATTATGGATATCAAGCAACAACAACTTATTGCTGACTTAAAATCAGTTAAAGCTCAAATGCGGCTCGGCGGTGGTGAAAATAGAATCTCAGCCCAGCATAAACGCGGAAAAATGACAGCATACGAACGCATTGAGCATCTCTTTGACCCCGACACTTTCGTCGAAATTGGCGCTTTTGTTATGACCCGACACAGTAACTTCGGAGAAAATAGTGAAAGAATCGCCGGCGACGGGGTAATTACAGGCTTCGGTAAAATCTTTGGACGCACTGTCTATGCTGCCGTGCAGGACTTTACAGTCATGGGCGGTTCAGTTGGAGAAATGCACGGACAAAAAATTTCTAATATCATGAACCAAGCCATTCAAAACGGCTGTCCTTTTATCAGCCTTAACGACTCTGGCGGCGCCAGAATTCAAGAGGGGATAAGCGCTGTCGGATCTTTTGCTGGTATCTTTTTACAAAACACCCGCGCTTCAGGAGTGATCCCACAAATCAGCGTCATCATGGGTCACTGCGCTGGCGGGGCAGTGTATTCACCTTGCATGAGCGATTTTATAATTATGGTTGAAAATACCTCGCATATGTTTATTACTGGTCCTCAAGTTATCAAAACTGCCACCAATGAAGATGTAACCATGGACGAACTAGGTAGCTCTGACGTGCATGCAGTCAAGTCTGGAGTTTGCTGTAAAGTTTGCTCGGATGATGAAAACGCCTTGAACTGGGTTAAAATCTTACTTAGCTATTTACCAAACAATAATCTTGAGTCGCCCCCAATTACTCAAACAACTGAACAAAACCCCGAACATATTGCCGCCCTAAACTCCGTTGTCCCGTCCAGCGGCAATAAACCTTATAACATGTTAGAAGTAATCAACGGCATAATTGATACTGGCTCATTCTTAGAACTTTACGAAAATTTCGCTCCTAATATTATTATTGGACTAGCTAAACTAGACGGTCAGACGATTGGTATTGTCGCCAATATGCCTAAAAATCTTGCTGGTTGCCTAGATATTAATGCCTCAATTAAGGCGGCGCGTTTTGTGCGTTTTTGCGATGCGTTTAATATTCCTTTACTTAATTTAGTTGATGTTCCTGGATGTTTGCCAGGAGTTGAACAAGAACATAACGGTATTATTAGACACGGCGCCAAGCTTTTGTATGCTTACTGTGAAGCTACTGTCCCCAAACTCACTGTCATCTTACGCAAAGCATATGGCGGGACATATTGTTCAACACATTTAGGAGCGGATGTAGTATTAGCTTGGCCTAGCGCAGAAATTGCAGTCTTAGGACCTGAAGGAGCAGTAAGTATTATGTTTAAAAAAGAAATTGAGACTGCGAAAGATCCTGTTCTAAAACGCGAGGAGTGTATTAAAACTTACATTGATAAATTTGCTAACCCGAATATGGCAGCAGAACTTGGCTATATTAACGACATCATTGAACCCGCGCAAACCAGAGAGATCTTAATTCGTTATTTAACTCCTCTCTTACATAAGCGAGTTGATACTCCAAAACGTAAACACGGAAATATTCCATTATAAAAATTATGTTTTCAAAAGTCTTAATTACCAGTCGAGGGTTAATCCAAACCCAAACAATTAAAGCTGTTCAAGAGTTAGGAGCTAAGGCTGTAGTCCTTAATCTTCCAGGACAAAAAATTAACATTAGTGAATACATTGCGGATGAGGTTTATCCTGTCAAAGATTCAAATCAAGTTAATATCTTATACGATCGCAAAACTTTGTTAGAAATTGCTAAGTCTTGCCATGCTGATGCTGTGCATCCAGGTTATGGTTTTTTGGCTGAAGACTTAGAGTTTGCCACAGAACTTAAAAAGCGAAATATCTGTTTTATCTCAGCCGGGCTTTTGAATAATCAGGGACTTAGTTTTAAATATAAAACTAAAGAAGTAGTTAGCTCTTTAGGAATTAAAACCACACGTGGTAGCAAACCATGCAAAACTTATGAAGAGTTAAAACAAAATATTAGGCATTTTAAATACCCATTAATTCTCAAACCCGAACATGGTGTTGGAGCAGACGGCGTGGTCATAGTACATAGTGAGTCTGAACTTGAAGTCGCTTACCGAATGATTACGATTTTAGCTGAAGCTCACCAAGCAATTACCAAAGATGTGATTATCGAAGAATATTTAGGAACTGCAAGACAAATCGAATTTCCAGTTTTGCGTGATAAATATGGTAATGTGGTAGTCTTGCCAGAAATTGAGTGTTCTATCCAGCGGCGTTTTAATCCGCTGCTGATAGAATCCCCAGTCCCTAATTTAAATCCAGATTTAATTAAGCAGCTCCGCATTAATTGCAAACAGATAGTTGAAAAATTTCAAATCATTGGTTTGCTGTATATCGAATTTTTCATTGTTAATAACCAAAGTTATTGTAACGGGATTAATTGCAGTATTCAACCTTCATGCTTGTTGAGTTATGAAACCACGGGTTTTAATATTTTAAAACACCAAATCCAGCTCATGGCTGGAGAAAAACTAGATTTTAGTGAGCAAGATATACAACTCAAAAAACATGGCATTGGTATTTCGATTAACGCTGAAGACCCGGATAATAATTTTATTCCTAGCACAGGTAAACTTGAGAATGATCTAATTTTTAATAGTCCGGGCATTGCTATTTACAAAACGCTAACTACTGGAGATGAAATACCTAGTTTTTACGAACCGCAAGTTGCCCATGTTGTTTCGGTTGGGGATAACCGCCGTGAGACAATTAGTAAGTTAAAGTCTGCTTTGTGGAATTTTGTGATAGAGGGGGTGAAATCTAACTTAACTTTTCTGTATGCGATTATTAATTCTGATGAATTTAAAGCTGCTAATTATAATTTAACATATTTGCAAAACCCGAAAATTCTTCAACAATTATTACAACCCAAAATTTTTAAAAATGAACTTGCTTTGGCTGCATTAATTGCGGCTGTATCTTTGCAAAATGACGTTGCTTGCAGGCAAAAGTTAATTGCCCAACATAAAAACGAAAGTTTATCGTTCTGGAATTTAACTCATAGAATTTTGAACCGTTAAAAAAATGCATTATAAAATCCGTTGCGAAACTGAAAACTATAAGATTGTGATTGATGATCAGGCAGAATTAACGCAAGAGAACCAATTTGAGGTTGGTCGAGATAAATACAAGTTCAGGATAGTAACTCAAGACGAAAAACGAGAAATCACGACAGTTCAAATTAATAACAAATTATACTCGGTAAAGATTAGAAAAAACGCTGATGGCTCGCCTTATAAAGTTTTTATTAATGGGCGATCTTATAAAATCGAAGTTGAGCGGATTGAGTCTACTCGTTTTAGACCACGAGCTAAGAAAAAGAAAATTGATGGAAATATAGTTGCCGTTCTGCCCGGACAAGTTACTAAAATACTAGTTAGTGAAAAGCAAAGAATTAAAAAAGGTGAACCCTTATTAATCTTGGAAGCTATGAAAATGCAAAATGAAATAGTCGCTCCTTGTGACGGTATTATTGAAACTATCCAGATTCAAGAAGGTCAGCTCGTAACTAAAGAACAACTATTATTACAACTTAAAGTCTGATTTTCTGTTTTCACTATTTCCGCACCAATTCGCATGAATAAAATCAGCTTGCTCAACAATTAGCTTCTCAAAATCGATTTTACAGCTGCACACCATTGATTCAAGCGATTAGCAAATCACAATTAGACGATTAGAAGACTTTGATAGAATTTTAAACTTGAGTTTAAATTTTAGTCCCAGCAATTATGCTGCGTAAAATTTCTTCTTCTAAGGCGCCAGCTTCCGCCTTGGACACTGGACCATTGATAATTATCGTAAAGATAAAGCGCCGGTCATTAATATCTGACAAATATCCCGCCAACGAACTTGTGCCAGTTAAAGTTCCAGTCTTTGCCCAGACACTTTCTTCAGCTTGTCTTAAATCCTCTTCTGCGACCTCAAGAGCAGATAATTTTTTCGCTGCTTTCTTTTTAAAAAAAACACTTCTCTTCGACAAAGTTCCACCAGACTTGCCAAACTTAGTTAGTGAATTAATAAACGTAGGCGATATCGACATATCTTTTCCTGCTACAAATAAAACTTGCGCAACTTGTTCAGCGGTTAATCTATTATTCACGTCTAATCCCGAACCATCCGTTATCATATAAGCCGACGGTTGAATCCCTATTGTCTGTAAAACACTCGCCAAACGCTTGAGACCTAAATCAAACCTAAAATATCCATCATCGTCTTGTCCAATTGCATAAACCAGTTGAGAAGCAATAAAATTATTACTAAACTTATTTAAATCAGAAATTATTTCAGCCAAGATTTTCGACTTAAAATCAATTATTTTTTTGGCTGAATTAGGCACCTTACCTTTATAAATATCACCAGCAATCTTAATCCCATTTAATTTTAAAAAATGGGCGAATGCATGACCATAATAATTAGCTGGATCATCTGGGAAAGCGCGAAAACCTGTAAAAGGTGCTCCCCCTTCCTTAATACTCCCTTTTAGCACAACCTTACCCACTGTTTGCAGCTGAGTTCTGCCGTTAATACTCGCTGTATTATGTGTAAACGGTAAGTATTTCATTGTAACATTATTTTTAAGGGCAGTATTTATAGCATTTTCAAGATGAAGTGGCACGCCTGGCGTGGCACTCACTAATGCCCCTTGCCCATTGGTAGTTGGGATAATTTTAAATGTATAAGAATTAAAATTTAATGAAGTCGCTGACAAACCAGCATTATAAGATTCCCACCCTAAGGCTCGACGTGGGGAAAGAAACAACGAATCATCAATTATAATATTATTGACTTCTTTAATTCCTAAGTCTTTTAAAGAATTAGTCCACTCCCATAAAGTTTCATTTACTAAACTTGGATCACCATAACCACGAATATATAAATTCCCCACTTTACCTAAAGTCTCTTCAAACTTGGCAGAATCTCGCACAGTTTGCTCAGCAAAAACTTCTGTTAAAAATCTATAGTTAGTCCCAAGTAATTTCAAAACGCCATATGTTGTCATGATTTTAGTAATCGAGGCTGGAATCATAATTTTATCAGCATTGTAACGAAAAACATCGATACCAGTTTGGGCGTCGAGAATATTTACTGCGACTTCAATTTTGTTTTTGCGCTTACTGTGTTTGGTTTTAAACTTTTCGATTTTAGCTACTAATTCATTAGACAACGTGTCCGACGCAGCTAAAGCAGAACTCAATCCTGAGCTTGAAACAATCAAACAACCCAGCAAGCAAAATAAAAAGTATTTCAACACCATAAAACCAACCTATTTCTTTCCCTGATACTGTATTTTATACAACTTCGCATATTCGCCACCGCGTTGTAGTAATTCGAGGTGTGTACCGCGCTCAATAATTTTACCATCTACAACTACTAAAATCATATCCGCATTCACAATCGTTGATAACCTATGCGCAATTGCAATTACTGTGCGCCCCTTAACTGCCAAATCCAAAGCATCCTGAATAAACTTCTCTGACTCACTATCCAACGCCGCTGTCGCTTCATCCAAAATCAAAATCGGCGCATCCTTAATCAAGGCTCTGGCCAACGCAATCCGTGCTCGCTCCCCACCAGACAAACGTAACCCCTGCTCCCCAATTTTAGTTTCATAACCTTGCGGCAACTTACTAATAAAGTTATCAGCTTGGGCAATCTTAGCCACAGCGATAACTTCCTCTTGAGTCGCACCCAAACGCCCATACAAAATGTTATTGTAAATTGTATCGTTAAATAAAAACGTGTTTTGACTAACATTCGCTAAACTACCTCGCACGGAAGCTAAAGTTCGCTCACGAATATCAACATCATTAATCAACACTGCCCCAACTTGCGAATCATAAAAACGCGATAACAAATTGACAATTGTGCTTTTGCCACCGCCAGACATACCAACTAAAGCTACAGTCTCTCCACAACGAACCTTAAACGAGATATCTTGCAAAGCTAAGGTCCCATCTGGATAGGTAAAAGATACATTACGATATTCAATTGTCGGATTAACAATTTTTTCATCCAGAGCGTCAGGCTTATCAACAATATCAGGTTGTGTATCTAAAATTTCAAAAACCCGCTCTACAGAAGCCGTGCCAGCTTGGATAGCAGTTAAAACCTTACTGATTCTTTTTAATGGGTCGTAAACCAAAAACACAGCAACTATCACAGCAATAAAATCTCCTGGCGTGCGCTCACCCTTTAAAACGCTCATGCCGCCAATACAAATAATTATTGCAATTGCCAACATACCGATTAACTCATTAGTTGGCGTAGATAGAGCGCTATATTTTTCAACCTTCAACTGCAAGCGCACCATATTATTGTTAATCTCTAAAAAACGTTTTTGAGCAAAATCTTCCAAACTAAAAGACTGAATAACCTTTAAGCCAATCACACTTTCTTGAAATAGCGAGGTTAAATCTGCAAACTGTCCTAAACTCCACTTAGCAAAGCGTCGAACTTTTTTACTAAAGAGAATAATTGGATAAAGACCAATCGGAAAACTAACAAAAGTAATTAAGGCAAAAAAAGGATCTAAATAAACTGCGGTACAGAAAAGAGCTGTAATTCTTACAATATCTCGCAGAATTGCCGAAACATTATCAGTTAACATTGAACGAACAGCGTTAGTATCATTAATCATTCTCGCGCTTAAATTACCGCTAGTATGTTGACTAAAATATCCAGCCGAAAGACGCAGAATAACTTGATTTACTTCGGCTCGCACGTCTTTAGTGATATTAATACCTACTGCAGCCGACAAATAGCGTTCAAAAAAACCTAAAGCCCCGCGCACAAATCCAAACACAATCAGAGCTAGCGGCAGGATAAAAAGTTTCGATTCATCTTTTTCAGTGAAAATCCGATCTAGCGCTTCTTTTAAAAACAAAGGAATCACACCTTCAGTCGACCCATATGCAAACATTATAACCACAGCTAAAATAAATTTACCCCAATACGGTTTAATGTATTTAAAGAGCCTAGAGTAGATAACAAAAAGCTGTTTAAAGTTTAAGTCAACTGGTTTATTACTTTCGCCTGCGCTGATTTTATGTTTATTTTTTTTCTTAGACATTATGTTATTATAGAAGCTAGCCCAACTACACTAAAACGCACAACCTATTATATATTAGCTACTTTGCTACTACTTTGATTGCTACCTTCTCCAGCAATCCAGACTTCACGCACAGCATAAATCTTCTTATTTTGTGATTCGTGATAGGTTCTAACCAAAATTTCCGCTAACAGCCCAAAGCACAAAAATTGCATGCCAACAATCACCAGCATCACCGACAAGATCAGCAAAGGACGCGAGCCAATGCTCATATCATAAATAAATTTTTCCACCATTAAATAGGCTAACAGCAGGGCCCCGAATAAACTAGATACTAAGCCGGTAAAGCCAAAGGCATGGCTAGGTCTCTTGAAATATCCCAGAAAAAACTTAACTGTCAGTAAATCCAAAACAACTCGAAAAGTGCGCGAAATACCATATTTAGTTTGCCCATGAATTCGCGGGCGATGATTAACTGCTAACTCGCAAATATTAATTCCCATCTCGTTAGCCAGAGCTGGGATAAAACGGTGCATTTCTCCGTAAAGCTGTAAATTCTTCGCTACTTCAGAACGCATAACTTTTAGCGAACATCCATAATCGTGAAGTTTTACTTTAGTAATCGTTGAAATTAATTTATTAGCAATCATTGAGGGCAAGCGGCGATTAAGAAAGGCGTCTTTTCTATCTTTTCGCCAACCAGCCACCATGTCATAGCCTTCATTTAGTTTTGCAATCAGGCGTGGAATTTCAGCAGGGTCGTTCTGCAAATCGCCATCTAAAACTGCGATGATTTCTCCGTCAGCATAGTCAAAACCAGCTGCTATGGCGGCAGTTTGTCCAAAATTACGACGAAATTTGATTAATTTAACTCGCGAGTCTCCAGCAGTAATTTTTTTTAAAACTTTAACGGTATGATCTTTTGAGCCATCGTCAACTAAAATAAACTCAACATTGTCTTGTATCTTATTGGCAACCGCGCATAACTCTTTATAAAGCGGCTGAATATTATCCTCTTCATTGTATAAGGGGATAATCACAGAAACTAAACTCATAATTTCTCCATTGAATTTGCTAGATTTATTCGTAAAAAAGAATTTGAGCTTTTAGCATCAATTATTGGAAATTACAAGAGGCGTTACTATGTATTATACAAACGGAAGTTCCTTTTTTAACTTGTCATCATTTTCTATAGGATTTTTTCCTTTTACATCATCATCACCGCCGTTTAATTGTCCGTCGCCATCACCAACAGGATAATCGCTTTTACCTATTCCACGCCACGGTTGACAGCCCCAACCTTTCTGGTAGGCGGCTGGTTTACTTTTATCTTCTACACCATCTGTATAATTTGATTTCCACGGGCAAGTGCAAGCTGTGCGCTTGTTCCAGAACATTAATCTAACCGATCCCTTTTGTCTAAAATTAAATTTATCGGCTTTAAAAACATCT
>JAITKM010000023.1 GCA_031278395.1 Deltaproteobacteria bacterium
GCAGAAACATAACGTTTGTATTTATCGTAGAAAGTGTTTTTCTTAAAGGTTTTTACATAAACACTTTCATTTCTTTAACCAAGAAAGGAAAAATTAAATATGGGTAGAAGATTGTTTCGTAAGCTGAAGGCACCGCTTCATGTCTTCATTGAAGTAACAGGTAATTGCAATCTCGGTTGCAAACATTGTTACAATCATTGGCGTGATTTAGGAAAACAGCTTAATTGTTCGGCGTCTAAACATATGTCAGAAGCACTTGCTAATCAAGTTATGGATCAAGTAATTGAAGCGGAAGTTCTTAGCGTGTGTTTAACAGGTGGCGAGCCACTATCAAATTACAAAATAGTGAAGTTGATACTTGAACGATGCAAAGGAACGAGAATAAAAGTTACGATGAACTCTAATGTTACTTTGTTGACTGAGCAGCGACTGCAAGAACTTAAAGATCTTAGGCTATTTGGTTTCTTTACCTCAGTTCTTGGTTCTTCTTCTCAAGTTCATGATACAATTACGGGTGTTAATGGTTCATTTGAGAAGACGATTAACGCAATTAAACTTTGTCACCAATTTGGTTTTATAATTCATCCTAATATGGTTGTGAGTAGACTAAACCTTGAAGATATTTTGCAAACTGCAAAAATGTTAAAAAATATTGGGTGTCAAGGCATGAATCTTGATACTGCTTCTTGTCCTGTTAATTGTAGTGATTTTTCAGAATTGGCACTAACTAGAGAAGAACAACTCAAGGTCTTTAATAGTATGCTTTGGATTGAAAGTAACTTAGGAATGTCAGTACGAGCTACTACTCGTATTCCTTATTGTATATTTCCAGAGTTGAATGGCTTTGAGTTATTTTTGTATTCAAAATGTACTGCTGGAATTGCGCTTCTTAGTATTAGTAGCGATGGTGAAGTTAGGGTTTGCCCCAAAGATTCTTCAGGGAACGTTGGATTACTTACTAATAGTAATCTATTGGAAATATGGAGAGGCTTGGAAGATTATCGAACCGATGTTAGAATACCTTACAAGTGTAAAGCTTGTAAGTTACTTCCAAAATGTGGTTCAGGTTGTCGTTTTGCTGCTCTTCAAGCAACTGGTAAAATAGATGGTCAAGATCCACTGATGAATGCAGATGGTACCATACAGGCATATAAGCTGTTACAAGGTTATATGCAGAATAAAATACATAACGTATTACAAGCACGACAAATTATTTTTAATGATTTTGTGCTTCGTGATGAAGAGTTTGGTGCAGTAGTGTGGGATGGCAGTAATATGCAACTTATTAATAAAGACGGTAGTAATTTGCTAAGAACTGTTCGCCCAGGTATTGCTTATTCTCTTGATGATAGTATGTTCATTAATTGTAAAAACTTTATACAAAGTCTTGCGATTAGTGGATTATTAACTGTTAATTAACCTTAGACCGGTGTTTTACGCCAGAAAGGAGGTAACAATGGAAAACAACTATCTTAATCCCCAAGTTTTAAACCTTTGGTGTGAAGAACTTGATGATGAGCAAATTTTGCTGCTTCAGCAATTGCAAGGCGTAGATGCCTTATGCAATGGAAGTGGCGGAAATTGTAGTGGTTGTAGTGGAAACTGCAATTGCGGTGGAAATTGTGGTCTTTAATATGAGATAGCAGTTACAATTGTAGTTTTAACAAAAGGTTTTTAATGACCTTTACTGGAGGGTGAATTTATTTTCACTCTCCTTTTTTTTAAAAGGATACAGAAAAATATGTCAGACAATCAAGAAAACAATGAAAATTCAAAATATTTGCCTATAATTGTTAATACCCCCAACTATACTTTTCGTTATAGTGATACTCTTAGTGAAGACGAATTTCAGAAAATTAAAAAATCACTAGACAGTTGTTATCAACCATATAAAGATTTTTTTGGTGTAGAGAACCACGCTAAATATAGGGTTTATATTTACCCATCGAGAGATGAATTTCATGATGACTGGTATAATAATAAAATGCCAGAGAATTTTATAGGTCTTGGTGGTAGGGGATTTTTATCATTTGTAAGTCCTCAAAATTGCTTGCCAACTATGTCTTACGAAAGAGCTTGGAAAGAACTAGTACCACATGAATTAGCTCATACATTTACGTTTGAAAATATTAATTTCTTTCAAAGTGAGTGGCATAGATGGTTTGTCGAAGGTATTGCGAATTATGTATATTTTTATAGGACAGGAGATGTTAGTTGGTATTCAGTAGAAAAAGTGCGAAAAGCTATCCAACTTTTAGGATATATTCCCGATTTAAATGAGTTAGGCTCGCATAATAAAGTAAATTTAGAAGTTTTTTCTAAGAATTACGGTTGGCAGTTTGCAGATGTAGCTGTAGATTACATGATCAAAGAATATTCAGAAGACATTGTATCAAAAATAATTAAAAATCCTGATAAAACACCATTTGAAGTAATGGGTATTACTAAGAGTAATTTTGAAATAGGTTGGAAAAAATATATAGAAGAGATCATTTGTGTCTAATTTTAACTTAATATATATTCTCTCTCTCTGGCTTTCTTTCTGATGCAGTGCATCATTTCTGGTACAGGGTTACTTTTGTTTTTATACTTTTTTAGAAATTACAAAATAATTTAGAGGGTTACGCTTATTTAAGGCATGAAAAGACTAATAAACAAAGTAACCCCATACCAGCGCCAGCACAGGGTTTTCTCCTTTTGTAGATTTTCTGGTTAAAAATCTACACTTTTTTTAAAATCTCTATAGTGAAAATATGCAAGTGAAACAATTATCAAATCAATTAGATGCAGTTGCATTTACAAATTATTTAAATATTCATTATTCTAATCTGATTAAAAAAAATACATTGAATGATCTAATTACTGCAT
>JAITKM010000033.1 GCA_031278395.1 Deltaproteobacteria bacterium
TTAATTGAATAGCCCACAATCGTTAAAAAACCAGCCAAAATAATCGTATTAATTTCACGTCCAGTCCATAAACACGCCCCAGTAGCAATAATCATATCATGTGCCAAAGCTAATAAGGCACCAAAAGCAAAACGAAACTCAAAGCGAGCCGTAACATAAATTGTAATTCCAATTAAGGAAAAAATCACTGCATACCAGGCAGATTCTCTAATTTGCTCGCCAATTACTGGTCCTACTTGATCAAACTTTTCAATATTAGCTTTGTTATCTGACAACCCGTCATCCAAAGCTTTCTGGATATACTCATTAAAATTAGGTTTATCCTCTAACTTTAATCTAATTGAATACCTATTGTGCGACTGTCCATCACCTGTAGTAAAAACTTGCACCGTCGCATTCTTAAGATCAGCTTTCTCCAGTTGCTCACGCACTTGGGAAATATCCAACGGCTTATCAAAAGCTACCACGATTTCTACGCCCCCAATAAAATCAACCCCAAACTTTTGGCTATCCGGCGTAACAACCCATTTATAAACAGAAAGCACAATAAAAATACATGAAATCGCAACTGCATACCAACGCAGCCCCACAAAATTAATATTAGTTTTTCTAAAAAATTCCATAGCAATTATTATAATTAATTTATATTTTCCCTACCTCACCCACACAATTTTTATAAAGTAAATTTCTAAATACTTAACTCACCTTTACCATTCTTCACGTTCATTACGTCAAATATAACTCTTGAAACAAACAAGGTTGTAAAAAGCGTGGTCAAAATACCAACTGACAACGTAACTGCAAACCCTCGAATTGGTCCCGTTCCAAAAGAAAAGAGAATCAAACCTGTCAGCAAAGTTGTTAAATTTGCATCTAAGATGGTCCAGTGCGCCTTATCAAAACCAGCCACAATTGCTGCCCGCACATTCACACCTTTTCTCAACTCCTCTCGCATTCGTTCGTAAATCAAGACATTAGCATCCACAGCCATACCAACTGTTAAGGCTAAACCTGCAATACCTGGCAAAGTAAAAGTCGCGCCAAAAAGAGCTAAAACAGCAAGCAAAATCAAGGCATTTAAAATTACACAAACATCAGCTATTATTCCTGCCTTTTTATAATAGATAACAAAGAAGATCGCCACTGCAATAGTTCCAATAATCGTAGCCAAGATACCTTGATTAATTGAGTCGCGTCCCAAAGTTGCACCAACTGTTCTAGTCTCTAAAAATTCAAGCGGGGCTGGTAACGCTCCAGAACGTAATACAATCGCAAGTTGACGTGCTTCCTCACGCGTGAATTGCCCTGTAATTACAGCTGAACCCCCGCTAATGCGTGAATTAATATTTGGAGCTGACTGCACCACATTATCTAAAATAATTGCTAATTGCCGATTAACATTGGCTCCCGTGATTCTATCAAATGTTCCACGACCGCTACTATTTAAACGCAATAAAACCTCTATTTCTCCAGTCTGCGGATTAATATCAACTGAAGCTTTTTCAACTGCAGCGCCAGTCATTAAAGTTTGATCCTCCAATAAATACTCACCGCCAGTTTTGCCCGGCAAACGCACTGGCGAAACTTCTGGACTTGTCTTCTTTGGATCATAAACTAATTTAAATTCTAGTTTCGCAACCGACCCAATTGTCTTCTTAACTACCTCAATATTCGTTTCACTCGGTAGCTGAACTATAATATGATCTTCACCGGAACGTTGAATCGTTGGTTCTGCAACACCATAAAAATCAACTCTATTGCGGACAGTTTCGATTGCCTGATCCACAGCGTCTTTTTTAGTCTGTACTACAAACGCGTTATTGACCGTATAGATCAGCTTAACTTTAGCGCCATCTGGCAGCACTTTACTTTTAATGAGGTTAGGAAATTGTTGTGCAATGAATTTTTCAACTGTTTCAATATTTCTTTCACCTAGAAGAATAATTTCAAGATCTTTCTCATCAATCTGTTTAGCCCGAATTATCCCCTCTTTTTTCAAATCAGCAGCAATTGAGACTGCCATCTGAGCCAGTTGACTTTTGACAGCTTCTTCGCTCTTGACGCCTAACACAAAATAAGACCCTCCACGCAAGTCTAAGCCTAAGGTTATTTTTTTACTCGCCAACCAGGTAGGTAATTTTTTATGGTCAACAAAATTAGGCATTAAAATAATCGATGTAAAAATAAAAATTAATCCAATAAATATTACTTTATTTCTCTGACTTTCTGTCACTGTTTAGCTCCTTATAAATTAATAATTTTTTTATAACCACCCCAGCAAGCCTTAACTGCTCGGAGAGAAGGACTTATTTAAGTACTTTACCTTTATTATTTGGTATAGCCATTGGCTGAACATGTTCAGGGTGAAACTTAACTTCCACACCACGAGCAATTTCGACCACAATTTCTTCTTTGCTGACCTCGACAACTTTGCCGTAGAGACCACCACTAGTTAGCACTCGGACGCCTTTCTTTAAACTGTTTAAGGCTTCTTCTTTTCGCGCCTGTTCGATTTGCTGCGGCTTTAACACTAAAGCCCAAAAAATTCCTAAACCAGCTAAAAACCAAAGAACTGTGCTAATAATAAAATTATTTACCGTCATTGGTTCTTGTTGAACATTTGGGTCAGCCACACACGAAGTCCACAACAGCGCCAACACTAAATACAGCCCAGGTAATCTACCGCGCTCAGCCACTTTATTTTTATCTTTTTGCAAAAATTTTAAACTAACACTCTTCATCTTTCTTCTGTTTCCTAACAAATTCATCAGCGAATTTTTTAAAATATCCAACCTTAATTGCTTCACGGATACGCCAAACAAGGCGCTGATAAAACCTTAAATTATGCAAACTGGCAAGCTCAATATATAAAACCTCATTTGCTCGCAATAAATGTGCTAAATATGCTCTGGAATAATTACGGCAAGTATAACAATCACACTCTGGGTCAATCCCCAAAGAATCTTCTTTATACTTGCTATTTCTGATATTTATATGACCAGTCTCCGTAAAAAGACGCCCGAACCTGGCGCATCTGGTCGGCATGACACAATCGAACAAATCAACCCCTAGCGCTACCGATTCTACTATATCAATAGGCGTCCCGACACCCATCAAGTATTTAATCTTGTCATCAGGTAAATTCTCAGCCGAAATTTTAGTAATTTCGCGCATTAGCTCCAGAGGCTCACCTACACTTACGCCACCAATTGCATAACCATCAAAAGGAATTTTTGAAATTTCGCTGGCTGCATATTTTCTAAGGTCTGCAAACATTCCGCCTTGTACAATGCCAAAGGCTAGAGTTTCTTTTTTGCTTCTGGCTGCGCTGGCGCGCTCTGCCCATTTGAGAGTTAATTCCAAAGATTTTTTAGCTGCTAACTGCGTTGCAGGATAGCCTAAACACTCGTCAAGCGTCATCATAATATCAACACCTAAGGCTTCTTGAATCTGCACCACTTTTTCTGGCGTTAAAATCTGGATTTGACCATCGATATGTGATTGAAACCTTACTCCGTCATCAGTAATTTTTCTAAGTTTAGCTAAACTAAAAACTTGAAATCCTCCACTATCGGTTAGGATTGGTCTATCCCAATTCATGAACTTGTGCAGCCCACCTAAACTTTGAATTAATTTTTCGCCAGGTCGCAAATATAAATGATAAGTATTAGACAAAATAATTTGTGTACCAATTTCTTTTAAGCGTTCTGGCGTCAGACCTTTAACGGTTGCCTGAGTTCCGACAGGCATAAAATTCGGCGTTTCAAATGACCCAGATGCAGTCCAATATTGGCCACAACGTGCAAGCCCATCAACTGCCTGAATTTTAAATATTCCTGGTGTAGTCATTAAAAGGGAATATCGTCATCATTAAAGGATACAGCATTTTCTTCTAACTGCGGAGCCGATGATTCAAAGATACTCTCGCTTGCAGCTATATTATTATTATAATTATTATTATAAGACGTTCCGTTTGAAGTTTGAGCACCTCCTCCCATAAACTGGACAGAACTGGCAATAATATCTATCGTATACCTATCCTTACCTTCTTTATCCTGCCATTTTCGATTTTGAAGTTTGCCTTCAATAAAAACAGGTCGTCCTTTTTTTAAGTATTGACTACAATTCTCGGCAGCTTTTCCAAAAACAGTAATTCTATGCCATTCAGTTTTCTCAATCCAAACTCCATTAGCATCTTTTGTCCTCTCATTAGTAGCAACACTCAGATTAGTTACAGCTAGCTGAGTTGAGGTATATTTTAATTCTGGATCAGCCCCCAAATTGCCTTGAAGTAATACTTTATTCAAACTCATAATTTTTTATTCCTAATAATATTTTATTTTGTTAGTAAAATTTTGGGTGCGGATATAAAACAAATAAAAATAAAAGTCATGCTTTCTGATTTATTTTATATGCATTAAATTTATAAAGTATAAATATCCCCTCTAATTAGTCGCGCCGTATCTATCGCTACTTAATTTTGGATTATTTCTCATAATTTACTTGATAGATTTTTAATTAAATGCTTTATGGACGGGCTGGATTAGCCAATTTTATAGGAGGATATGTTAAAAGCAAATAAATTAAAGAAAACAAATACAACTAATAACAAAAAGCCGCGTTTTAATAGAATAAAATCTAAAGCCTTTGTGCTGCCTAGCTTAATAACTGTAATTAGTCTTTTTTTTGGATTTGTAGCAACTATCAATGCTTTTAATAGCGAGTATGAAATAGCGGCTACTTTTATTCTTTTCTCAGTCATTGCTGATGCCTGCGATGGCAGGGTTGCTAGACGCTTGAATGTTACTAGTGATTTTGGAAAAGAGCTAGATTCCTTAAGTGACTTGATTGCTTTTGGAATGGCTCCAGCAATAATATTATATACTTGGGGTTTTTATAGTATGGCCAATGAGTTTGGAATTGTTGTAGCTTTTATCTATCTTGCCTGTGGTGCAATGCGGTTAGCGCGCTTTAATGTTGGAGCAAGTTCAGCTAATATTCCGAAAAATTATTTTCAAGGTTTGCCAATTCCTGGCGGAGCTGGAATAATAGCTATTTTATGTTTTATATATCCAGAGCCGATAATTAATGAGCAATACGCCAGTGGTTTAATAGTATTAAGCATTTTAGTATCAGCTTTAATGGTCAGCTCAATTCCATATCCATCAGCCAAGAATTTTAATTTTAAAGAAGTTAATAAAGGAGTTATATTTATAACCTTGGCATTAGTTATTGCCTTTCTTTACTATAACCCTAAGGTTACGTTGGCATTAGGATTTTTGGGATATGGGCTTAGCGGAATAATATTAAGTAGTTATAATTTGATCCTGAAAGTTTTTAAAAAACAAGTAAATACAATATGATATTATATATTTAATATTACTTATTAAAGATTCGTAATGATCAAGACGACATAATTTAGGGAAGATGTATAACTTTTATTTCATTTTTTAGAATAACATGTAGTTATTAAAATTAGCAGCAAAGTGGATTTATATAATATTTTAGTTATATCATTTATTGTAATTTTATTTACGATAGTCTTGATAATCTTGTCGATTATTAGAAACCATATGGTTACTAATAATAATATTCGAAAACTGATGAACGATATTGAGGATTTTTGTGAATTTAATCAAAATAGAATTGACAAAATCAGACCATATATTTTGAATTATTTTAATTCTCTACATTCTAGCGGAGATTCGTCAGTAGAAATTTTAAATAAAGTCATGTTCACTTTAGAGCATAGACTTAAAGTTACTGAAGATATTCTAACTCACGGTTCATATGAAGATAAAAAGAGAGCGCTAAAGAAGTTAACTGCTCCAATTTCTTTAAAGGTCAATGAGGAGTTTGGTAAAACTAACAACAATTACTATTATAGCGATGAAGATGATGATGACGATGAAAATAATAAGAATAATTCCTCATCAGATCATATTGCTTTTGAAGAATGGGAAAATACTGTTGAAGAACTGTTCCAAAACGTTGGTAAAAAAATTGCCATTGCCTCTAAAAATGTATCCGGTTATCGGCTTTCTAACAAGAAAAAGAAAGACACTATCTTTACATTGATGGAAGCCGGGATCAAAGGGCTTGAAAATCTATAATTAATTGTAGTAGCCGGGTGGTTCTCTCTAAACTAAACATAAAAAAGTAAAAAAATCCCTTAAAAACATTAGACTTTTATTTATTTTTATGCTTAAAGTCTCGACCTTAATTATTTAGCAAACTCAAAAATAATCTTTAAAGGTGTATATGAAAGAAGGAATCCATCCAAATTATATTGATTGTGAAGTTCGTTGTAACTGCGGCAATTCATTTAAAACTCGTTCTGTTTTACCAGAAATAAAAATCACTATTTGTAATGTGTGTCATCCATTTTATTCTGGAACGCAAAGACTAGTTGATACTCAAGGACGTATTGATCGTTTTAAACGTCGATACGCTAACTCTGCGGCTGTTGCAAAAAAATGAAAAAAAAAATTATCTTATTTTTTTGTTTAATTTTTTTACTTGCGCTGTTGGCGCTATTTATCGCGGTGTTCTATCATAAATATAAACCGCGCGAAGTTGAGCAAACTCTTCCAGACTTTACGCCTACAGTTGAAGTTGCAGAGCTAGACACTGGTTTTCTGACTGGAGATGCTGCACCGGTGTTTGAGTTACCTAATGTCAATAATCGAGTATTTAATCTTGCAAATTATAAAGGTCGGCTTGTAATTTTAACTTTTTGGGGAAGTTTTTGTACTCCATGTATGACCGGCTTAGATTTGCTAAATAATCTTTATAACAAATATAAAAATCATGGTTTGGTTGTTTTAGCTGTTAATATTGATAGCAAAAGTAATTTTTCTTTTGTTTATGATTTTGTTAAGGATCATAAAATTCGTTTTCCACTGCTGCTAGATCAAGAGGAACAAGTTACTAAACTTTATAAGGTCGCGGAACTACCAGAGACATTTATTATTGATCCGGAAGGCAAATTTATTTCTATTATTGATCCGGTTTGGGCTGAGAAAAACACAAGAATTAATGGTGACTATCCTTGGGATTCAGAAATGTATTCAAATATTATTAAAGAGTTATTAGAAAAATATTTTGGTAAACAAATAGAGACTAATGACGATAGTGAGTAGTAATGAAAAATGGCTGGCAAAGTAAATATCCCTACAGAATTAACATTTGTTACAATTTTAGTTATTGTTTATTTTGTTGCGAAATTTGGCGGAATTTATGAAAATCTTGAAATATTGTTAACCTCAATAGTTTTCTTAGTAATTATTCTAGTTCCTATATCTGTTATTTATTTCTGTATTAAAATCTATTTAAAGCGCAGAAACAATTTAGCTTTAAAAAAAACTTTTAAAGACATGCCTTGGCTTTATAATCATAAAACCATCAAAATCACAGGGCGGATTGAAAAGATATTTACTACAGCTTTGACTGATAAGATTATTATGAGCTTACGGCATCAATACCGTGTTTTAATAGCTAATCATGATCATCAGGGGCGGTATGAACATCAGCGTTTTTTAATTTCTTCGCCGCAAATACAGTTAGGTAGTTGTATTTTTATTTCGCATAATGTTGATTTTGGAAAACTTAAATTAAATGAAGGCGACTGGGTTGAGGTGCAGGGTGAATATCTACATCGCACTACCAAACGTAAAAATTTTTTCGGCCCAAAATTTACTTACTACGGATTAATTCACAAAACTCATGATCCTAATTACATTACTATTCTTCCGGGTAAACCAGATGTTAAGAGTTTGAAAGATGTTACTGTTTTTCATTAACCACAATTCAGCAGCCGGTGATTTTGTCCGCCCTGTGAATGTATTGGGAATTATGTGATTATTACATCGCGTGTAACAAGTTTTTTCAAGACTTCGATTAACCAATATAAGTTACTATAATTGCAAGTTCCGGCTTTTAAAGCTCGACAATTAGGCTGATTATAAAATTTATAAAATGCATGCAGCGCTTCAATTAATAACACAACTAATAGCTCAGGACGCCTGGTCTTAAGCGTAATCAACTCAACATAACGATACCGACAAACTACCTCAAGCGCAGGCAAAAGCCAGCTTGGCGCAGCTCTTTTATCATCCACAAACTCATCTTGAATCACAAAACTCTCTGCAATCTCTTGTTGTAATTTCCCACTGTCCTCCAAAAAACGCTTGAAATACCAAGGCAAATTTTCACTGCCAGCAACCTGATTTAAATAATTATTAACGTCTAACTCAACCTTAGCAAAAGCAGCTAAAAGCACTAACCTTAATTCTCTGGCTTGAACTTGATTAGTTGCGCCAGACTGTTGGTAAATTGCTAAAAGTTTTTGCACATCATCTGATTTAGAAGCTTTTAATTTTTGAATCGAAAATAATTGGTCAATTATATTCTCAGCAGCTGGCTTTTGTTTTAATAATTTATTCAACAATATCTTAAAAAACTGGCTGGTCCGTTTAGCGTTAATATAGCCATCACCACCAAGAGATAATTCAAAAGTTGTGCCGGCATACAACGCCAAAATTAATGCCTGCAGTTCAATTGGCTTGATTTCAATAGCCAAGCTTGATTTTAAAATCTTAGCCAAAACAAAACAAACATTACAAGCCAGGTCAGAATCAATATTTTTAGGACATGGCTCAATTGTAAAATCAATCTTAGAAAAATCTATCTGCGTTAAGTTTGGTTCTACTCCTTCCGAAGTTAGGCTTGCTAACTGACCAGCTTTTCTCAAAAGCTCAACCTTAAATTCTGGACTAATCAGTATTTCTCTTATGCTATTTTCAAATTCAATAAACATGATTGCAATAAACCAATACTTTGCATCTGAGATAAAATCTCTGCTGCGCAACTTTCTTTTTTAACTTTTAAATATTCTTCTTTTAAACGCGTTGGCGGAACATTTAAAATCAACTCCTCTCTTACAGCTTGCTCAAATAAGGCTTGAGTTTTAGCTCCAAAATGAAAACCAAACTTTGACAAACGCTGGAGATACCTTAATCCTCGTAATAAACGCACAGGATCATCTTTAAAGCTTTGGGCATGCAAAATATTTAACTCGCGTTGTTCTAAATCCTTTATTCCTTCACAATAATCTAACACTTCACCAAAATTTTGTGGCATAAGATTTAGCGCCAAAGCATTAACAGAAAAATCACGACGCAACAAATCATCTCTTAATGTGCCACTGCTGATTTGCGGCGCAGCGCCAGAAGCCAGATATACTTCCTGACGACAAGTTACAAAATCAAGAGTAAAATCTGCTAAATCCTCAGAGTGCGTTTGAATCTCCTCAGAGTGCTCTAGGTTTTTAGAGTTTTTAAAAAATATTTTAGCTGTTCTATATTTTTTAAATTTTGCTAACTTTTTAGGAGTTATGAATTTTAACTTAAAAATCTCTTCTCCAAAATTATATAAATATTCTGCAAATTCTAGCCCTGCAAATTGCGTTTGCTCAGAGTCTGCCAAATAATTAACTGCCAAATCAAGATCCAAACTTTCTATACCCAACAAATCATCTCTGACAAAGCCTCCCACCACATAACAAAGATAACCGCCTTTCTGAGCTGCCAGCCCGATTTGTCTTAGAAATTCTTCTGTTGCCGGATGCATTTAAAACATTTCCTTTAACTTTGTCAGCTCCAACAAGGCTTCAATTGGTTTCATATTTTCAGGGTTAATATTTTGAAGTCTGGCTAAAACCTCAGCAGCTTGCGGATTTTGCTCTACACTTTCTTCAAATACCAGCTCTGGCACAGCATTTAATGGTTTAGTATCTAACTCAGTTCCTTTACGATATTCTAAAATTTGTCTGGCTCGTTTTAATAAGCCGTCTGGTAAACCAGCAATTTTAGCTACCTCAATTCCGTAGCTCCTATCGGTAAAGCCTTTCTCGATACGATGCGTAAAACTAATTTCTTCTCCCTGTTCTATAATCCCTACTGTCAGACAAAACATTCCGGCTTTTTGCTCTGCTAAGGCAGTCAATTCATGAAAGTGTGTAGCAAAAATTGTTCGACATTGCACTTGGTCATTTAACCACTCCGCAATTGCAGTTGCTAAAGCTAAACCATCCGTGGTTGCCGTGCCGCGTCCAATCTCATCAATTAGGACTAAAGAGTTTCGTGTTGTTTTTTTAACAATCGTGCTTGCCTCTCGCATCTCCACCATAAAAGTAGAATCTCCGCTGCTAATATCGTCTGCCGCCCCAATGCGAGTAAAAATTCTGTCAACTAAGCTTAATTTAACACTCTTGGCCGGCACAAAGAATCCAGACTGCGCCAACAGTTGAATCAAACCAATCTGCTTTAAAAAAGTTGATTTTCCGCCCATATTTGGACCAGTTAGAATAGCAAAGCGATTTTGAGAGTCCAAAGTTACAGCATTCGGGATAAAGTTATGCTGCCCAATTAAATTCTCTACAACTGGGTGTCGTCCTTGCTCAATATATAAAGCTACTTCCTTGATAATTTGTGGACGACAATAATTATTTTTTTTTGCCAGATAGGCTGCGGATTGAAAGACATCAATTTGGCTAACTAAATCTGAAACGTCTTGAATACGTCTGGCTTTTTTAGCTATTGCCTCGCGTAATTCAATAAATAACTGTTTCTCTAATTCAATTTGCTTAACATCCGCACTTAAAATGGCTTGTTCTAACTCTTTTAATTCATCAGTAATAAATCTTTCCGCATTCACTAAAGTTTGTTTTCTCTCATAGCTTGTTGGGGTTTTATTGAGTTGAGATTTAGTAATTTCAATAAAATAACCAAAAACATTATTATATTTAATCTTTAATGAATTAATACCTGTTTTTTGCCGTTCGCGCTCCTCTATGGCGCTCAGATACCTTTTACTATTTTGTTTAATCTCTCTAAATCTATCGACCTCTTTATTAAATCCGTCTTTAAAAATTTCACCGTCATTTAATTTAATTGGCAATTCGTCTAACAAGGCTTTTTCGAGGAGTTTTCTAATATCCTCAAGTTGATCAGCTTTTTCTAAAAATTGTGTCAGTAACGATTTATTAAATTGCAGCAATGTCTCAAAAATAATGGGTAAGATTTTTAAGGAGTCTCTCAAATTACCTAAATCTCGCGGCACAATCCGACCACTCGTAATCCTAGTCGTTAAGCGATCTAAATCACGAATCCCAGTTAAATTCTCACGTAGTTGAGTTAATAGTATTTCATTACTAATCAATTCAGCAGTGATATCATAACGGTAAGTAATTTCTTCAACAGAGCGGCTAGGGGATAAAATTCTGTCTTTGAAAAGCCTAGCTCCCATCGAAGTTATAGTATAGTCAATCTGCTTTAAAAGTGAATTTTTCTTTTCGCCGTCAATACTAGTATTTAAAATTTCTAAGTTACGTCGTGTCGCAGCGTCAATAAAAACAAAGTTTTTCTTGTCCTCTATTTTTAGGCTCGAAATTTTTGGTGGTCTGCCAAAAGAGATCTCGTCAACATAGCTCAAAATAGCATTGATGGCAGTCCACGATTCTTCATTCAAGGCAAAAATTTTCTTTTGCCAATCTGCACTCAGGAGTGAATCTCCAGTAAAATATTGGTCTAATCTTTCTAATAAGAATTTGCGATTACTTTTTTCGAAACTTTTTTGCACAACTACACAATTGATTTGCTTACAAACATTTTTAACTGCTTTTAGCCAACTTTCTTGGCTAGTTTTCATGCCATAAAGCGTTGAGGGCAAAACGATTTCGCGGGGCATAACACGTTGCAAATTATCAAGTAACTCTTCGACGACTTCTATTTCTTCTAATTTGAAATGCCCAGTTGAAACATCCATAAAAGCCAGAGTTCCACTACCCCTAGAATTAATGAGCGCGCAAGCTAAATAGTTATAAGATTTTTCATCTAAACCATCACTTTCATAACGCACACCTGGCGTAACAATACGCGATATTTCACGTTTAATAACACCGTTACTGTATTGGTCATTTTCGCTTTGTGTTACCACAACACAAGAATACCCAGCTTCAACTAGCTTGGGCAAATAATTATCAATCGCATGAATTGGCACGCCACATAGTGGCACATCCTGATCGTCGCTATCTTTATTCCGTGAAGTTAAACGAATATTTAAAACCTCTGAAACAACTTTAGCAGACTCAAAAAACACTTCAAAAAAATCTCCAACCTGAAAGAGAATAATATACTCTGGATAGCGTTCTGTCATTTCCAGATAACTCCGCAACATTGGAGGATATTTACTAAAGTCCACTCTTTTCTGCTCAACCTTAGTTTGTTTTTCGAGCTGTGGCTCTGGCTCTTGAATTTGTTTATCAAAAAACTCTACTTCAACCCAATTAACATTATCCAAATTTCGATTCATATCTTTATAATTTTATTTTAACTCATTTACTAATTCTAAACCTAAAGCCATATTTGTAACCGTTCAGCTCTAGTAGCCCAAATATCTACCACCTCGACTGTTGCCTGCCCTCTCCTACAATTTTAATTCTGGTAAGATTTTGAGCTGTTCCTCATAATCTTTTTCCATAAGTTGTCGTATTTTTTCAGCACGTTGTAATTTATTAAGATCCTCTGCAATTCGTAAATAAATATCCTCGATAACCTGTTCGTGATCTAAATCATTAATCTTGGCTGAAAACAAAGCCTGCCCAACTAATAACTCTGCATTTAAGTTATGGGCTTGCAAAATTTTCTTTAATTCAAAAATTGCTTGTTCGCCATTAGCTACGCCATGTAGACCGCCAGCGCTAAAATCTTGTATTACCTGACTAACGGCTGGGGGCATAAGTTCTAAGAGGGCTTGCTCAGTAGAAAACTTTTGCATTGATAAAGACAATAACTTGCCAGCTAAACTGGGCTTAACTAACAGAGCAATTAAAATATCTTTCCAATATTTGCTTAAAATCTCTTCGGGATTGGTAAGAGTGTTTTTCTTTAGCGTAGTGTTTTCGTTTATCTCAAAGTTAGAACCCTGATCTTCTTTAAAGGTAGATTTTAACCGACTTTCAGTATTGCCAAAATTTCCACGTAGCAACTTATTTTTCTCAGTTTGCTTTAAAAGCTCCAGGATACTTTCAAAACTAACGCCTAGCCTGACGCTAGCTTTTTTAATTAAAAACTCTTTCTCAACTGGATTTTGAACTGGTAAAATTGTTCTGACAAATTCTTCAACTACTCGACCGTTTAAAACTCCAGAGTTGCGGATTTCGTTTTCACCGCCTAATTTAAATAATAGGTAATCTAAATAAACATCAACTACGGAAACGCTTTTCTCTTTTAAATACTTTTCAATTTTGGCTAAACTATTGGTCTTCGCAAATGAATCTGGATCTTCGCCTTCGGGTAAAGTGGCTGCAGTTACTTCAACCCCAGAATTAAGAAACAGGGCAAAACAATTAGCTGCGGCTTTTCTGCCAGCCAGATCACTATCGAACAAAACCAAGACGCGCCCTGTCAGACGTTTTAGAATTCTGACATGTTCTTCTGTGATAGAAGTTCCGCAACCTGCAACTACATTTTGTATGCCACTTTGAAACAATGAAATAACGTCCATATAGCCTTCAACTAAAATTGCCTGCTCGTGATTTTTAATTGCAGCTAGGGCGGTGGATAGTCCATATAAAGTTTCACGTTTGTGATAGATTATGCTTTCTGGTGAATTGATATATTTGGCTTGTTTTTCAGCGGTGATAATTCGGCCGCCCAGAGCAATTGGTGCGTTGTCGCTACGCAGAATGGGAAAAATTATGCGGTTACGATAAGCGTCGTAGTAGTGACCGACTGAGGTTTCAAGATTTGCGGTATTTTCTATTTCTGAGTTATGAATGGAAATAACTTTATTATCGTTGGGCTGTTGCGGTTGGTTTTCTGTGGCTTTTATTTTAACTAAACCTAGTTCGGCTAAGATTTTAATTAGTTCATTTTTGTTGCGTATTTTGGTTTTATCTATTTTTTCCCAAACATTATCTGTAATAAAATCCCAAGAATCTGGGGCAAAGCCTAGCTTAAATTTTTCTAATACTTCTCTATTAATTCCTCTGGATTCAATATAATCGCGTCCGGCTTTGGCAAATTCTCCCAAGTGTAGATAGTTGCGATAAATATTGACAACACTGGCAAGGACTTCACCAAGTAGTATTTTATGTTTTTTATTTTGTTCTATTTTTTGGCGTTCGTGATTAAAATTAGGATTTTGATTTTCAGGAATTGTTATGCCGACTCGTCCTGCTAGGAAGCGCACGGCTTCGATGAAAGTCAGGCGTTTAGTTTCCATAACATAATCAAAGACAGTTCCTTTTTTGCCACAGCCAAAACAATGGAATAATCCTTCTTCTTCATTAATTGAAAAAGATGGTGTTTTTTCTTCATGAAAGGGACAACAAGCCATGTAACCTTTTCCTACCCGTCTAAGTTTTTGCAGATCTCCCATAAGTTCTAATATGTTTGAGCGCCGCCGTATTTCTTCGATAATGTCTTGCGGAATGGAATATTTCATAATTATTTTTTGGTTATTTTCTCTTTGATCTTGGTTGATAATCTTATTCTCTACAAAAACCCCGTGGACTATATAAAATTTTGGTTATTTGTAAAAATATAGACAAACTTTTCTATGTTTTCTGGATTTTCTGGCTGGATTTTCTGGTATGGGGTTACTTTCACATTTAGAGTTTTAAAAAAATACAAAATAAATTCAAGATATTACATTTATAATAAGCACTAAAAATACTGATCAAATAAAGTAACCCGACGTAGTAAGCTACATCATTATTCTTACTTCAAAAATTCTCCGACACGTTTGACTAGCCCCGAAAATCTACGACGACTACGGGTCTTTTTAATTGCCAATATCATAGCGCGTTTGGTTCCAACAACAATGAGCAGCTTTTTAGCTCGTGTTACAGCAGTATAAATCAATTGTCGCTCCAACAATATCCCGTGCATTTCATGCAAAACTAAAACTACAACTGGCATCTCAGACCCCTGTGAACGATGGACCGTTAAAGCATATGCTAAGTCAAGCTGATGCAAAACATCTTGCTGATACTCAACCACTCTGCCATCCCAAAATTTAACATAAACAGAATTATTCTCAGCATCAATACCATCAATTTTTCCTAAATCCCCATTAAACACCCCGTTTTCTGTAATCTGATAATTGTTCACACGCTGTATCACTCTATCCCCAATCCGCAACTCAAGATTACCAACTTTCACCCGCGGGCTAAATTCATCAACTGGAATTATTTTGTTTTGTAACACCTTATTTAAAGCTATAATCCCCAACTCTCCTTGATTCATCGGCGACAGCACAGTAATATCATGCACGCTAAAACCAAACTTTTTAGGAATTTGATTCGCCACCAACTTCTCAATCAAACGCACGGCGTCGTTTTGATTTTCACAAGGCAAAAAATAACTATCACTTTTCGTTTTGCCATCTGGCTGCGGAATTTCTGGAATTTCAGCATTATTAATTTGATAAGCAATTGACGTGATGGATGACTCCTCAGAACGTCTAAATAATTGCGTCAACCGCAAACGTTGCACTTTATTAATTGCTAGCAAATCCGATAAAAAGACCCCTGGACCAACACTGGGCAGCTGATCCGCATCGCCAACTACCACAACTCTAGCTCCAGTAGGTATTGCCTGAAACAAACTGTTTGCCAGATTAATGTCAATCATTGAACTTTCATCAATAATTATCGCGTCAATTGGTAACTGCGTATCTTTATCAAATAAAAAAGTCTTCTTAATTGGGTCGTATTTTAATAAACGATGAATTGTCGAAGCTTCAAGATCACAAACTTCTGACATTCTTTGGCTCGCCTTACCAGTTGGTGCAGCTAGCTTAAAATTCAAACCCGCCTTCTGAAAAAGCTTAGTAATAGTTTTAATAATTGTAGTCTTTCCACAACCAGGTCCACCAGTAATAACTACCAATGAATGTTTCGCAATTAACTTAATCGCCTCCTCTTGTTCTTGTGAAAGATGAATTATTTTTTGCTCTTGATTATTTTCATTCAGCGCCCCGCTAGTCAAAACATCAACTACATATCTATCTGGAATTATAATCTTTGGTTTGTCACAATTAACAAAAGTCGCAATCGCCTCTGCTAACTGCCCTTCAATTCTGTAATACGCCGGCAAATAAACTTCTTCTTCGGCAACGATCACTAACTCACCCTCGTCAAATGCTCTTTGCAGCTCTGCTAATATTTTAGCTTCATCATTTAACCGCAACAGACTAGCTGTTTTGGAAATTAAAATTTGTTTTAATAAATAAATATGTCCATCATCTATACTTTTAGCCAGAATATAATTAAGACCCGCTCGAATACGAAAAGGTGAATCCGGCTCAATACCCAAGGAAGCTGCAGTATTATCCGCAGTTAAAAAGCCAATCCCATAAATATCTTTGGCTAAGATATACGGGTTCTCATGAATTTTTTCGATAGTGCGGTTGCCATAATTTCTGTAAATACGTTGAGCCATAGCAACTGAAATATTGTGGCTTTGTAAGAACAAAGAGACTTCACGAAAATCTTTTTGCGAGTTCCAGCTTTCAATTAAGGCTTTACTTTTTTTCTTACCGATACCCGGAACTTCCTTTAACAAATGTGGCGTCGCGTTAAGAATATCAAGAGTTTTTTCACCAAAATAGTCCACGATTTTTTGAGCTAGTACAGGTCCTAAACCTCTAATTAAGCCACTACCCAAATAGCTGATAATTGCTTCTTTATCTGTAGGCTGCACTTGCGTAATAGAATAGGCTTTAAATTGCTTGCCAAATTTAGAATGATTTTCCCAAACTCCACGAGCAATAATTGAAGCGCCAACCGCAATTTTCTCTAAGGCCTCTCCAATAATGCTAGTCTTTTCTTTCCTATCTGTATAAAAAACCTCATCTTTATTTTCTGAGTTACATTCAGTTTTGAGAACACAAAACCCATTTTCAGGATTGTAAAATGTAACTGTTAACACTTTGCCACGTATCAGAGATGAAGTTTCATTTTTATTTTTATCCATTCAATATTATAAATAATTAAGGACTAATCAGTTACAACTTAAAAAAAATAGAAAGCAAAATTCTTATCTTAAAACATTCAATAAAAAACCTAATTGGGGTTAATCAAGCTTACGGCTTAATTAACCCCAACTCCGAAAAATTATGTAATTATCGAAAAAAGGCTTTATAGATTGCTCTAATTGCCCTCTCGTAATTTCTTTCGTCCACCCCAATTATAATATTGAGTGGACTACTCCCTTGATCGATAATACGACATTTTATTGCAGCATCATCAAGGCTATTAAAAACAGTTGCCGTAATCTGGCTATTCATTTGACGTCCAACTATGGCGATTAACGCCAGAGAGTTATCAATACGAATAGTATCTGGTTCCACAGCAGCTATTAGTTCAGCCAGAAGTTTTTGTTCTGAGACTGTTTTTAGTTGCTCATTTGCAACCACAATAGACATCGTATCAATACCTGAGGGGATGTGATCGATAGAAATATTGTGTTTTTCTAAAACAGACAACACTGTCCGACAAAAGCCTCGTTTGTTATTCATCATCTTCTTTGCAATTAGAATTACAGAAAAGTCTTTTTTGCCGGCAATACCTACAATTCCTTTAAAGGAATTATAATGACTTGGCAATTTTTCTTCTGCCATAATCATGGTTCCGTCTTCAAGATCATCAAGAGCAAAAGTATTCTTAATGTTGATCGGAATTCCTGCACTTTGTACTGGCCAAATCGAATCCTGATGGATTACATTGGCTCCCATATAACTAAGTTCACGTAGTTCTTTATAACTAACACGAGAAATTAAACGTGGTTCCTTAACGATTTTCGGATCCGCAGCATAATAGCCGCTAACATCTGTAAAGTTTTCGTAGACACTTGCCTTCATGGCACGTGCTACTAAAGCTCCAGTTATATCCGAACCCCCGCGTGAAAAAGTAACCAGTCCACCCTCGCCGTCTTGCAAAAGTTTTTTGCCGGCATGGTTAGTATAACTGCCATAAAAACCGGGAATCACGGCTCGCTCGATTTCTTTTAGCTTTGCCGCAATTTCTTTATCGGTTACTTGGGTGTCTAGTTCTGGACTACTATTAACTAAGGCAAACTTAATTATCTCCTTACTATCAACAAAATCCCAACCTAAAATTTTAGCTAAAATTAATGCAGATAAATACTCACCGCGTGATGCGGCATAGTGTTTATTATTGTGCAGATTAATATTAGCTTCTATTTGCTCTAACTCTTTTTCAATCTCGAAATTTATTTCTAGATCTTTTACTATTTGAGTAAATCTGTAACGGATTTTCTTAAAGGTCTTCTCGCATTTGCCAGATTCTCTAGCAAGTGCGCAACTTCCATAAAGTAGATCTGTTATTTTTTCGTCTTCTTTGTCCCTTTTGCCAGGGGCAGACACGACAACATAGCGTCGTCTTGTATCGGACGAAATAATACCGACCACCTTCCGGATAGCTTTAGCGTCAGCCATCGATGTTCCGCCAAATTTACAAACCTTGAGCGACATATCGTCTCCTTTTACTAATTGTGATGTTCGGCAAGCACCGAACTTCATTATCGAAATTACATAATTTTCCACGAAAATTATTTTTCGACAAAGAACAACCAAAAACCTTTATAAGAATTTTGCTGTTCTAGTAAATTGTCCCAGAGGAAATTTACTAGAACAGCAAACTAACACCTCTACCCAGATGGAAGCCGCAGACCCTACTATTTTTTAATTTAAAAAACAAGTGGAATGTAGTGCAGAGCATTCTGCATATATATTAAACCAGGCAAAATTGCCTGCGCTACAATAAGTTACAATGTGCAATTATCTCGGCACAAATCTGTTCGGGAGTTTTGTTCGTAGAATCAATGATAAGGTCGAAATTTTTTAAATCCTCTATATTTACGCCATAAAGTTCTAACCATCTCGTAACCTCTAAAGCCCGCCGTTTAGCCAAAGCGGCAGTAGCTTCGGCTAATGTTTGATAGTGTTGTTCTTGTGTACGGCATTTATCCTCAAAGATGCGTCTGCCAGCGACATTAATATCAACATCTAATTTAATTTTTAAAGATGTAGGAACAAAAAAAAACGCCAGTCGCGAATCAATTACATAAGATATGTTTTGCTGGGCAAGCTGTGCAAAAGAACTATCTATTTCTTGATCAATACTTAAATCTTGAAAAGATAATTGATTTAATTCAATTACAGTTATCCCCTTCTTTTCTGCAAGGTTACGAAACGCCATGCCGGTAGAATAATATTCATAACCTAGTTTTTCTGCGAGCATTTTTGAAACCGTTGATTTTCCACTGCCCAACATACCAGATATTGTAATAATCTGTGCCATACGTAATTTATCTAACTGTTTATAATCTATGAAACTGCACGCTTATAATTAATAAGCTCCGGAATAACAAGTTATTTATATATTTTATAGTAAATCTTTTATTGATTCATTCGATAAGGCTAGCGCCAAAAATTTTTTCTGAGGCAATTTTTATTAATTTTAAATTTTTCGGAGGATATCTATGAAATCAATAATTAAACAATTATTCAATGTTACTGTCATTACCCTGTTGCTTGTATTATCAAGCTTTAACTGTTTTGCTGCCAGTGAAAAAAGTATCGTTGCTAAAGTTGCAGAACTTGGCGGACTGGATAACGAAACAGCTGCACAACAGTTTAGCTTAGTCTTTAACGCCATTAAAGAAGAGCTAAAAGCTGGAAATGAGGTAGTTATTAAAAAATTTGGCAAATTTGAAGTTCAACAAAGATCAGAACGTAACGGCAGAAATCCCAAAACTGGAGCTGCTATTAAAATCCCCGCTAAAAGATACGTGCATTTTAAATCATATGATAGCCTAAAAGATGAAATGAACCCTGGTGTTGGAAAAGCACAATTAATTGAAGAAACATCAGAACAAGTTGCTGGGACAACTGAAAACTAAAAAAAAATGCGAAAGACTTTTTAAAGCCTTTCGCGTTTTTTATTTTAAAGAACTGCGTCTTTTAGAGCCTTTAATGGTGTAAATCTAACCTTTTTTCGAGCTGGGATTTTTATTTCAGCTCCAGTCATAGGATTACGACCTATTCTAGATTTTGAAGTTTTGACTTGTAATTTTCCAAGTCCTGGTAAAACTAGTTTATAACCTTTCTTTAAACTAGTTTGGACTAAACCAGCAAAACCTTCGTAGAATTTTCTAGCTTCTGACTTTGTTGTAAATCCACAAGAGCCAAGAATACATTCAAATAATTCGCCTTGTGTAAATTGTTTAGTTGTCCCATTCTTAGGAGTTATTACAACTGGTCGAGCTGGTGGAGTTGGTACAGCTTTCTTAACTACTTTTACAATTGCCTCTTTTTTAGCTACTACTTTTTTAACTGGAGCTTTTTTTACAACAGCTTTCTTAACTACTTTTTTGGCTGGAACTTTTTTTGCAACAGCTTTTTTTGCGATCGCTTTTTTTACATTTTTTTTGATTGCCACAATTCACCTCTTCTATAATTAGTAATATTTTTATTATTCAATCTAACAGACTTCACTAACACAACAATGTGATGTCGTTATAGCTCGCCCTTTAATATACTTTTTTTAATTGTGTCTATAGTATTTTTTAATGTTGGGCTTTTTGCTACTCTCCGTAATAAAATAGATAAAAATCAATAAAATTAACTAGATAGAATTACAAAAAAACAATTGAA
The DNA here is from genome assembly GCA_031278395.1 of Deltaproteobacteria bacterium. GTDB lineage: Bacteria > Bdellovibrionota_C > UBA2361 > SZUA-149 > JAITKM01 > JAITKM01. Next base: position 20,746 of record JAITKM010000033.1, read on the forward strand.
AAAAGCTCAATCTATCTATACTATACCGCCGCTCGTAGCCACGGTGGTGCGAGTTTAGTAATAATAAATAACATATAAATTAATAAAATAAAGGATCTATTATGTTTAATCAAAAAACAAAAGTTTTAGTGTTTTCATCTTTTTTATGTTCTTCAATGTTTGCAGCAAATCTTAGTAATGCACAAACTCCAGAATTTACTAAACAAATGGAAGCTTATTTAAATAGCGATGCTGGTATTGAAAAAATTATGACTGCTATGAGTAAGTATGCACAAAAAAAGCAACAACAAGATGAAGAAGAGAAAAATAAAGATGCTATAGCAAATTACAAAAAATATTTTTCTATCGGAAACTCGCCAGTGAAAGGCAATAAAAATGCAAAAGTTACTGTTGTCGAAGTTTCTGACTTTGAGTGTCCTTACTGCTCAAGAGGTAAAGCTGTAATTGATGAAGTCTTAAAAGCTTATCCAAAGGAGGTCAAGGTTGTCTTTAAAAACTTACCTCTTAGTTTCCATCAGAATGCAAAACCAGCTGCTTTAGCTGCTCTAGCTGCCGGCGAGCAAAAGAAATTCTGGGAAATGCACAATTTAATTTTTGATAATCAAAGAGAGCTTTCCAGAGAAAAATATCTCGAATTTGCTAAGCAATTAAAATTGGATTTAAAAAAGTTTGAAAAAGATATGGATGGTGAAAAGCTTGCCAAACAGCTTGATAATGACATTGAAATGGCTGGCAAACTTGGAGTTCAAGGAACACCTGGTTTCTTTATCAATGGCACTCCTATCCGAGGAGCATTACCTTTTGAAGCATTCAAAAGTATTATTGATAAAGAATTAGCCAAAGGAAAAAAATAAGTAGTTCTCCAGAAAATGGAAAATTGAAAGTAAAAAATTCTTTTCTTTTATTATTCAATTTTCCATTATTATCTTAAGATACGTTTTCATGATTACCGCACAACAACCCGACAGTTTAAAATCAGATATTATTTCTGAAATATATGATTATGCTCTGCCGATAGTCGATAACAAAATTATTTCATGTTTTGCTTCTAGTTCTCCTACTATTTTTGAAATAACTAATTATCTCTTTAAGATTGGAGGAAAGAGGTTTCGTCCTTTATTGATTCTGCTCTCGGCTCGTTTATTTGGTATGCAAACGCCTTCAGACAAAATCATAATTGCTTGCGCTTCAATTGAATTAATTCATATGGCAACATTGTTGCATGATGATATTATTGATAAATCTGCTACACGTCGTGGTCATGAGTCAGCTTATAAAAAATTTGGGTTACCAGCTTCGTTATTAGCTGGAGATTTTTTATTAGTTCGAGCTTTTGGTTTAAGTTGTTATACTTTAGATGAAAAGCTGATCAAATATACAGAAAAAGCCTGTCTTTCCTTAACTGAAGGAGAAGAGTTAGAAGGCACGATTACTGGGGATAAGTGGAAGAGTTACGAGGAGTATTTAGATATTATTCAAAAAAAGACTGCCTCTTTATTTTCTTTAGCTTGTGCAACTGGGGCATATTTTGCTGGGGCTACGGAAGAACAGACAAAAATTTTAGAACAATTTGGGCAGCTTTTGGGGACAGCTTTTCAAATTATTGATGATATTTTGGATATTTTGGCTGATGAAAAAGATTTTGGTAAACCGTTAGGGACAGATTTAAAACAAAGAACGCCGTCGATTGTTAATATTTTATGGCTTGAGAGTGGCGATTTGCGGGCTAAAGAATTTTTTAATTGTGAGCAACCGCAGACTATGCAGATGATTGAAGAGACGATTTTATATTTAAGAAATTCTAATATTGTAATTAGAGCTAAAGAGATTGCTAATCAGTTTGCTGAGCTAGCTAAAACAGAGTTAGACAAACTTGATGAGGGTATTGACTTTGAGGTAAAACAAGAGTTTTTGAGACTGCTCGATAAAACGTTAAATCGCTGTGCGTAAATCCCCCACCTTTTAAGGAAAATGTCGGCGCGCTGCTTGGCTTGGGGGCCAGCCGACAGAGAAAGTTAGCCTGCGCTACGTGGAGGCTTACTCCTTGGAATCAAAAGTCATTCTTACAGATTTAAATTGCTCATACAAATTTTCTGGAGCAGGAGGAACTGGCGAGGCTTTTTGAATTGCTCTTAAAACCGATTCATCAAAAGGCACACTCCCAGATGAAACTGCAATGGTTGCGCTTTGAACTTTTCCGTCCTGATCAATATTCACCAAGACTTGAGCTATCAACCTATCCGCACCTGCAATCCAATGCCAGCCGTTTTTAATATGTCGCTCTAACGCATTACGATATGCAATAAATTCAACACTAGCTAACGTGCCTCCACCCATACCCTTTCCACCCAACTTAGCCGCGCCAAATCCTTCACCACCTGCATTGGCAGATTCGCCAAGATAATTACTCTTGACTCCTTTAGTTCCAGCTGTCTCTGTTGTGTTACCTGTTCCGGTCCCTGTTGCCGCCCGATTCTTTGCCTGCTCAATAGCTTTTTTTAATTCTTTCTCTCTTTCAAGCTTTGCTTTTTTCTCGGCCTCGGCTTTGGCTTTCTTCTCTTTTTCCGCCTTCTCTTTAGCTTCCTTTTCGGCTTTTTTCTTCTCTTCTTCAGCTTTCTTTTTAGCTTCAATTTCTGCCTTTTTCTTCTTTTCTAATTCCTCTTTTTTCTTTCTCTCTTCAGCTAATTTCTTCTCGCGTTCCAGTTTTTCAAGCGCTTCTTTTTCTGCTTTCTTTTTTTTCTCCGCCTGTTTCTTTAATTCTTCCTCAAGCCTTTTCTTCTCCGCCTCTTCTTTTTTTCTTCTTTCCTCCTCTTCATCTCGTTCAATAACCGTGGGTCCCTCGATTTTTTGTTCACTCTCTGGCTCTTCAATTTTAGGCAATTCTTCAACTTTTTCCGGAGCAGGACCCGATTGATCAATGTTATGCAGTGGCGCAAGCGGCGCTGGCTCAACTTTTTCAACTTGCGGAACTTGCGAAATACCGCCTAGCTTTTCTCCGCCTTCCAAAGTAACGCTAAATACTTCCGGGTGAATAATTTCTAATGGCGGCACATTTTTAAAATGCAATAGGCTACTCACAGCTACTACAATATGCAAAATCAATGAAGTTAAAATACCCCAAAAATAAGATCGTTCTTTTTGTTTTTGTTCAACCATTTTTAAATTATAGGAAAACTTCTTCTTTTGTAACTATTCAGCTGCAACCCGCATCCATGAATACCTCCCTGACTTCATTGTAGGGTCGCCCTTACGAGGGGTTACGTTTTTTGTTTTTATTCAAATTAGCTTCCTCTCCAGGAGTTAAACTTGGATCAGTAATCAACCCTACTTTATAGATTCCAGCCCGACGAATACGCGCCATTACTGCCATGACAATCCCGTAAGTTACATCTTGGTCGGCTTTAATAAAAACACTTTTATCTTCACGCTTTTCTAAAATTGCTGCTAAACGTTTACCCACAGATTCAATTTCAACCTCGTTTTCAGCTCCAATATAAACCTTGCCCTTCTTATTAATGGACACAGTAAGTTGTTCTCCTGTATCAGCGTTGCCTTTAATTGGAGCAATAGTCTCTTTAGGTAAATTTAATTCTATACCTTGATTTAACATTGGGGCGCTGACCATAAAGATAATCAACAACACCAACATTACATCAACTAATGGCGTAACATTAATTTGCGAAATTGCTCCACTCTCGTTACTTAAATCATCAAAAGCCATATTATGCTCCCCAATTATAAAAAGTGTCGTTTAGCTATATTCAAAAACTCAGCTGAAAATTTGTCCATTTCACGCGACAAATAACGGACTTGCTGCATAAAATAATTATAAGCCATTGCTGCTGGAATTGCTGCTGCCAAGCCAACTGCCGTAGCAATCAAGGCCTCAGAAATTCCAGGCGCTACAGCTTGAATTGAGGTACTAGAGGCTTGGCTCAACCCCATGAAAGCTCGCATAATCCCCCACACTGTTCCGAACAGCCCGACAAACGGTGCGGCTGACGCTGTCGTTGCCAGAAAGGTGGTGCCTTTTTCAATACGCGTCAACTCTTCGGCTTTGGCACGCTTTAAGGCGCGCTCAATATTTTCTATATCACCAAATTCACTTGAGTGAAGTTCTTGGCGATCATCGCGGCTAGTCAAAATCTCTTGCAACTCTTTATGTCCCGAAGCATAAACATTCGCTACTGGACTAGATTTAAGGTTTGCCGTTGCAGCAAAAATTTGCGCAAAATTTCTACTACTCCAAAAAATAGCTGAGAATTTATCGCTATCTGCTTTGGCTTTATGCAATTCTCTATATTTTGAAAGAATAATTCCCCAAGTCCAAATAGACATAAAAATTAATAACCAAAGTACAACCGGCACAATCAGAGAATTACTATTTAACTTTAATGAACCCCAAAATAAGTCGCTAACTGTATTGTGGTGCGCCAACGTGGCTGGCATAAACCCACTGGTTTGAATTCCAGATAAATTTCCTTCTTCAATTGGCAGAGATAATAATGGCAAATAAAACATAATTTTCCTCTATAAAATGTAAGAATAAATATATTAGTGATAACATAGTCGTAAAAAGCGGTTTGCTTATAAAACAAAACTTAACAAATGAAAAGAGTTAGATAATTTTTATATTTATTATTTTCTGTCATGAGTTTATCTCACAGTCTGATACTTAGAAAAATTATAAGTAATAACTTCAAAAGTTTCGCTTTGAATAACAAAATAAATATGCTATCTGCTCGTCAAATTTTTTATTAACCATCTAACTTTTATAAATTAAAGGAAACAAATTAGTTATGACTATCAAATATGCAATTAATGGATTTGGAAGGATTGGAAGAAATATTGTTCGAGCCGGCTTAGGTAAAGTTGACGCTGAGTTAGTAGCAATCAATGATTTAACAGACGCCAAGACTTTAGCCCATCTTTTAAAATATGATTCGGTTCACGGTAAATTTAATGGTGAGGTTAGCCACGAAGAAGGATACCTCATTATTAACGGTAAAAAAGTTAAAGCTCTGGCTGAGAAAGATCCAACTAAACTGCCTTGGAAAGAACTAGGTGTTGAGATTGTTATTGAAAGCACTGGTTTATTCACAAAAAAGGAAAAAGCTATTGTGCATCTTCAAAATGGAGCAAAAAAAGTTATTATCTCAGCTCCAGCTGATGATGCGGATGCGACTATTGTTTATGGCGTCAATCACAAGATTTATGATCCACAAAAACACGACGTTATTTCAAATGGTTCCTGCACAACTAACTGCCTTGCTCCAGTAGCTAAGGTGATTCTAGAAAATTTTGGGATTGTCAAAGGTATGATGACCACTGTTCATTCCTATACTAATGACCAAAAAATTTTGGATCTGCCACATAAAGACTTACGCCGAGCTAGAGCTGCCGCACAGTCTATGATTCCAACTAGCACTGGCGCTGCTAAAGCTATGGCGTTAGTTATTCCTGAGTTAAAGGGAAAATTAGACGGCTTGTCTGTTAGAGTTCCAACTCCTAATGTTTCATTAGTTGACTTTGTATGTGGCGTTGAAAAAGAAACTAGCGTTGAGGAAATTAATGCAGCTTTAACTAAAGCTGCTAACGGAGAATTAAAAGGGATTTTGTCTGTCAACAACGAGCCATTAGTCAGCACTGACTATAACGGCAACCCACATTCTTCAAGTGTTGATTTGCTTTCAACTATGTGTATCGGCGGTAAAATGGTCAAAGTCCTTTCGTGGTATGACAATGAAATGGGCTTCTCGAATCGTATGAATGATGTGTTAATGCTGCTCGCAAAAACATTGTAATTATAATGGAGTTAATATGAAGCCTATTTTTCTCGCTAACTGGAAGATGAATATCTTGCCAGCAGAAGTCAAAGAATTTGCTAAAAATTTTTTAAGCCAAATTACGCCTGACGCTAATTACGCTGATATTGGTTTTGCCGCTCCTTATACTACGTTAGCGGCGCTAGTTGATGGGTTTAGAGGCGTCAAAGGTATTTTGACTGGTGCTCAAAACTGCCATTGGGCTGATAATGGCGCTTTTACTGGCGAGGTATCCGCTAAGATGCTCAAAGATGTCGGTGTGAATTTTGTGATTATTGGACATTCTGAACGGCGACAGTTTTTTGGGGAAACTGATGAAACTGTGGCTAAGCGTTCGGTGAAAGCTCTGAAAGAAGGATTAATTGCCGTAGTGTGCGTTGGCGAAACAAAAGCTGAATATGAAGCTGGCAGAACTAAGGAAATTGTTTCCAGACAATTAAAAGGCTCACTGGCTGATGTTACAGCAGAAATGACCCACGCCTTAATTATTGCCTATGAGCCAGTTTGGGCGATAGGAACTGGACTTACTGCCACACCAGAGATTGCACAAAGTGTTCATGCAAGTATTCGTTCAGAGCTAACTGCTTTGTATAATGCTAACGTAGCTGGGGCAATTCCAATTATTTATGGTGGTTCAGCCAAGACAGATAACATTGCCAGCTTGGTTGCTCAGCCAGATATTAACGGAGGTTTAGTTGGCGGTGCGTCGTTAAAACCAGATACTTTTGCCCAACTAGTTCAAGCAGGCAGACAGGTGTATAAGTAGTAACTATGCTCATTCGACATGAAAATTTAATTGATAATCCAGATCTTGAACGTAATGCAATTTATAGTGTGGTTGCAACTGCGTTTGGGCGCGAGTCGGAAGCCCGGCTGGTGAACGAATTGCGGAGCAGTGGCGCTGCGGTGCTGTCGTTGGTGGCTGAAGTTGAGCATAAAATTGTAGCTCATATTATGTTTTCGCGAGCATATGTGCAAGACATACCGATTCTAGCTCTTGCTCCAGTTGCGACGTTACCTGAGTATCGTCATAAAGGTATTGCTTCTGAGTTAATTCGTAAAGGCATTGAAGAGTCTTATAATAATAAAGAAATAATTATTACGGTTTTGGGTAACGAATTTTATAAAAAGTTTGGTTTTGAAGAGAGTTGTAAGGTCGGTCTTTTTTGCCCATATGATTTTCCGAGTGAGAATTTTCTAACTCTATTTTTAATTTCATCTTTTAGAAATAAAATCCAAGGCACTGTTACCTATCCGTCAGAATTTGATAGGTTGTAATATGTATTTAATTGACTCGCATGCACATTTAAATATGTTATCTTCTTCAATTGAGGAGATTCTCAAGCGCGCTGAGGCGCATGCTGTTCGTAAGATAATTTATATTGGGTCTGATGACAGCTTAGAGGTTTACGACAAGTTACTTGCCACGATTACCCAATATCCGAATATTTGGGGCGCGGTAGCTTTTCATCCACAGGATGCGGATAAATTTCAAGATTTAAAGTTATTAGAAAAGTATTTTTTAAATCCTAAAGTGATTGCGGTTGGTGAATGTGGACTTGATTTTTATAAAGATTATTCAGATTTTCAAAAACAAGAAAAATTATTTAGATGTTCGATTGCTGTAGCTAAGGCTTTGAAAAAGCCGTTGATTATTCATAGTCGCGAAGCTGGAGAGAAAACGCTTGAAATTTTAAAAGCTGAGAACGCTAAAGAAGTTGGCGGTGTATTTCATTGTTTTGGAGAAAGTGCGGAATATGCTGCCCAGGTTGCAGATTTAGGATTTAAAATTTCATTTACAGGGGTAGTAACTTTTAAAAATGCTCAGCGGGCTCAGGAGGTCATTAAAAATGTGCCTCTTTCGCAAATTTTGGTTGAGACTGACTGTCCCTATATGGCGCCTGAGCCTTTTCGCGGCAAAGAGTGTGAGCCAATGCATACTTACTATACAGCTAAAAAAATCGCCGAACTAAAAGAACTATCTTTTGACCAAGCAGCAGAAATTTTCACCCAAAACACCGAGCAGCTATTTGGTATCTAAAAAAACACCAAAAAATGACATTAACCTCTTAATAAAAAAAGCCGCCCCTTAACCCGTCCTTTTCTGCCATAAAGATAGTAAGTAAAGATATCAATTGTGAAGATTCGTTTAAGAAGTTCTGACTAGGAGGAGTAATGTTTCGGATGCTGATTTCTGGTCTGCCATTTTCGTAAGTTTTATTGGTTATTTTTTGTGCGACAATCCACTTTAGCATATTAATAAAAAATTATAGACAAGAATTAAGAATTGGTTTACAAGCTTCAACGTGTTATTATGCCTAAAGTTTTATTTTTTTACATTAAATTAAATAAAAATGATTAAGTACACCAAAATATCAGAAATATTTTTTATTAATGTGCTCATTATATTAAGCTTTGGAATTATTAACTGCACTTTAGATGCTTTTGCTGACTCTTTGTCTTCTGACTACTACTCTAGCACTAAGATTTTTTATGACGATATTGTTGTTGATTGCTCCGAGGGTTATCCTGAATGCTATAAGCAATGTCCGGGGAAAGGAACTGCTTATGTTGACAGTACTACTGATTGTTCTGATGGACTATCTTTATATACCCGATCTATCCGACTAAATGTTGTACCCCTAAAAAGGATTAGTTATGTTTTTAAATAAAAAATATAATAAATTCAATATGTTAGTGGGGGGGGGGGGGGGGGGATTTGTGCCGTACACCTATTTATTCTGACATTAGGCACTTATAAAAAAAAATCCTTTGCGGCCGATTCTTATT
>JAITKM010000026.1 GCA_031278395.1 Deltaproteobacteria bacterium
AATTACAACTTACTCAAAACATTGTATTAATCTGAATCCACAACGTCGCGAAACTAAGTTGCGTCGGTTGAAAGAAATTTCATTATCATGCTTAAAAGTAACGTAACACCAATACTTACTTAAAAAATTAAAACTCGCAAGAATTTGGAACGCGATAATACGGTATTACATCGCGAATATTTTGCATACCAGTTAACCACATTAAGAATCTTTCGAAGCCCATACCACAACCAGAATGAGGACAACCACCAAACTTTCGCAAATTCAAATACCAATACATGTCTTCAGTTGAAACTCCTGCAGTCTTCATTTTGGATTCCAATACGTCATAACGATACTCGCGTTCACTTCCGCCCATAACTTCGCCAGCATCTGGTAATAAAAAATCAACGCAATCAACCGTGCGTCCATCAGCGTTCTGCAACATATAAAACGCCTTAACCTCTTTCGGGTAATTCGTAACAAATACAGGCGCTTTAAAATACTCTTCAGTCAAAAATTTTTCATGTTCTTTTGCTAAATCTTCATTTTTATCTGGATTAATTTCAAAATTTTTGCCTGACTTTAGCATCAGCTCAATCGCGTCCTCATGTTTGATTCTCGTAACTTTCGAGTTAACCACATTGTTTATACGCTTTTCTAAATCAACATTATTGTATTTCGATAAAAACGCAATTTCATCAGGACAAGCAAGCAGCGTCTTGTGCGCAATAGTTTTTAACCAATCCTCTTCAAAATCCATTAATTGCGGCAAATGGCAAAATGCAATCTCTGGTTCGATGTGCCAATATTCATTTAAATGCGTTTTTGTATTTGAATTTTCAGCACGAAACGACGGTCCAAAAAGATATATTTTTCCAAACGCTAGGGCAAAAGTTTCACCCTCTAATTGCCCTGTTACGCAAAGTGAAGTTGGTTTGCCAAAAAAGTTATCTTTCGTTTTCGTCGTAACGTCAAATAAGTTACCAGCGCCCTCGCCGTCAATTCCAGTAAGAATCGGCGCTGCAACATTTAAAAATCCATTTTTCATAAAATACTCATGAATCACATAATACGCCGCCGAACGCACTCTAAAAACAGCTTGAAACAACCGCGTGCGGTTTCGCAAATATCCAACCTCGCGCAAAAATTCTAGTGTGTGTTTTTTGGGTTGAATTGGAAAATCGTCTGGACAATCGCCAACGACTTCAAGCGACAAAATTTTCCACTCTGGTTCTCGCCCTTCAACAGTGGATGGAATTAACTCCACGTCTGCAGAAATTGCTGCTCCAATTTTTACGCTGTTGGCATTATTAACCGAATTATCATAAATAAGCTGTGTCGCATTAAACTGCGAACCATCATAAATATCAATGAACCCAACGTCCTTTGATTTCCTATGATTGCGAACCCAACCTTTAATTTTTTCTTGCGCCCCCAATTCTTTTATTTTTAATAATTCAATTAATCTATCCATGTTTTTATTTTATAATAAGATTAATAATAATGTCATGAAACATGCATAACACTAGTTATAATGCGATTTTTGATGTCGTAGCATTTTGGTTTTCTTTTGCCAATGATTTACTTATGTCCGAGTTAAAGAATCCGATGCCCATAAAAAAGATAATCCAAAATAGTTTCCGGATAAACTCCTAAAAAGGTCGAATCAAAAGATAATCGAAAATATTTCTGGCATCATTTTTCACCAAACGTTGTTACTTCATGAACCATGCAACAGAAAAACGAACAAGTTGTCTAACCTTCAGCTTTTATTATATTTGCCAAAACGTAACAGATTGGAGAATTTTCACGTAAAAACATAGCTTCAAATTCGGTTTGGATGTTTTCAGCTAAATATTCAGAATTATATAGGTCTGTTGTCTCTCTAATAATCTTAAAATCTTGAATACTATTTAATAAGACTAAGACAGATTCAAAATATTCCATATGGTCAGTTTTAAATGAAAAGAAACCTCCAATCTTAATTCTTAACGCCAGCTTTGCTAAAAAATTTTGCGAAAGTAATCTATGCTTTTTCTGACGCGTCTTTGCCCAAGGGTCAGGAAAATTAATATATACTCCATCTAAACTACGCTCTGGGAAAAACTCATTAAACAGCTCACACGGACAATTCATAACCAACACTCTATTCGCAATATTATTGGCTTTAGCTTTTTCAATTGTGCGATACACCCGCTTAAACCTCAGCTCAAACCCAATAAAAAGCCTTGCTTTGTCATGCTTAGCTAATTCAATTAAATGATTGCCAGCTCCAGAACAAAGTTCACAAATTATAGGAAAAGATTTAATTACCCTAGAAACAACTTCTTGCCCAACCTGCACATCCTTAAAACTAAAAATATTATCCTGAAATTCGAGAATCTTTTGTTTATATTGATTCATAACAATAAATTAATTCTCAACAATCACCTCAACCCGACGATTTCTCGCTCTACCCGACTCAGTAGCATTATCAGCCACAGGTTTTTTCTTGCCAAATCCACGAACTTGAAGATTTTGCGGATTAACCCCTCGGCGCTCTAACGCGGCAGCCACAGCTTCTGCCCGTTCATATGAAAGCTGATAATTATAATTATCACTACCGATTGCATCCGTATGACCTTCTACCGAAATCCTTCTCTGCACACTTTGAATTGTATCAGCAATTTTATTAATCTTAACCACAGCATCAGACCTTAAATTTGTTTTATTAAAATCAAATAAAACATCTGGCAAATTAATTAAAACCCCTCTCTCTGTCGCACGAGCATCTGTCCCCTGACGTTTTAATTCTTCAATCAACCTACGATTTTCATCTAACATCTGCTGTTGCTGATTAACCTGATTTTCAAGCCTAGCTGTTTCTACTTTGTTCTGTTCAGAAACATAGCCAATACCACTACCCGCTAAAGCTCCAAGTCCAGCCCCGATTGCAGTTCCATAACCAGCCTTACCAGTAGCTGCGCCAATAATCGCACCTGTGCCAGCTCCAACCGCCGCACCAATCCCAGCGCCCTTTGCCGTATCATTCATACCACCAACTTCTGAACAAGAAGCTGTAATCACCAACACACAACTTATTAAAATTAATGCATTAAACTTTAACATAATTCCTCCTCTTATTTTTTAAAAATTTTTAACAAGTGAAAAGTAAAATTTATAAATGAAAATCTTCTATACTCTCTGTAGTGATTTTGTTTAAAAAAAGATCTGATAATCAACACCAAAACCCCCACACAGATTGCGCTGTCAGCGACGTTGAACGCAGGCCAATGAGAGCTTCCGACATAAAAATCTAAGAAATCAACCACATAATCAAACCTAATCCTATCGGCAATGTTGCCAATCGCGCCACCAACAATTAAAGCCAGAGCGCTCATAGCATAGCTATCACTTTTACGAAATTCTTTTAATATTACACAAACCACCAGCAAAAGCGCCACCAAAGACAGACCGTTTAAAATAAAATGCCGCAATCCATCTGAAAGACCACTAAATATTCCAAACGCTGCACCCTTATTATAAATTAAAGTTAAATTAAAAAATGGAACGACAGGTTTTGGCAAATTTAAGACCAACCAGCGTTCAGCCATAATTTTAGTTAGTTGATCCAACGCTACAACCAACACAACAGTTAAATACAAATGCCAATATTTTTTAAAATTTAAAATTCCCATTAGGCTTGGATTCTCGATAAACCAATAATCACAGTCTTACCATCAATTTCCTGCGGTTCAAGTACTGGCGGATAAACAGTTAGCGGCATAATTTCGCTTTCCGAAGAAACTGCTAACATATCCACAGCTAGAATTTCTTCCGCGACATAATCCCGATGCTTTTCTAAAGCAGTGGTTAACTGCGGACAGGCTGTCATATACTTAACAATAATTCTGTCTGCAACTTCAAAACCTGAAGCTTTTCTCAACTTCTGCACACGATTAACAAACTCACGTGCTAAACATTCAAGACGCAGTTCACTACTCAAGGTTGTATCCAACGAAATTGTAACTCGTCCTGACGAAGCCGCCGCCTTAATTCCAGCATTAACTGTTCGCGTGATTAATAAATCAGCTTGCGACAATTCTTGAGTTAACGAACCAACCTCAAACACAACACTACCGCCTTTTTCAATCTTCCAAATCTGTTCAGAAGAAAGCGTTTCAACATTCTTTTTTAGTTCCTGCATACCAGCTCCGCCGAATTTTGGTCCTAAGACTGCCCCTAACAATTTTGTGTTGAGCTGAGCTTTCAAAGATACATACTTTACTTCATCTGTCGTCCATTCAATATTCTTGATATTAAGTTCATCTTTAAGATAGGCATCAAACATCTTGACTAGCTCAAGAATACCGTGGTCTGGATAAATTACTGTTAGTTTAAGCAGAGGTTGACGAACTTTTAATCCCTGCTGATTTCGCAGTGTACGTCCAAGCAAAATCACTTCCTCAAAAATTTCCATTGCCTGTTCAAGTTCTGGCTCAATCCCAATGCCACCTAGCTCTTTAACAGTTGGAAATGAATTTAAATGCACACTTTCAGAATTTAAACCAACCATACCCTGACTTAAATTTTTAAAAATCTCTTCAGTTGTAAATGGCGCAAGCGGCGCAAGAACCCGCACAAAAGTTAGTAACACGCGATGTAGTGTAGCGTAAGCGCAATATTTATCCGCTATTTCTTCAGGACTATTCCCAACCCAAAAACGTCGACGATTTAAACGAATATACCAATTGGTCAATTGATCAACAAAATCCAGGATTGGCGGTATTGCGGCATATAGTTTATAATTAGACAGTGCATAATCTACAGCTTCAATCAGCGATGCGGTCTTAGATAAAATCCACCTATCCAGCAAATTCTGCGACGCAGACTGTTCTACAAATTGCTCAGGTGACCACTTATCAACCAAAGCATATGTAACCAAGAAATTATAAGCATTCCAAAGTGGGAGCAAGGTTTGTCTTAAAACATTCTTCACCCCATTATCACTAAATCGTAGATCTTCAGCACGAGTTGCCGCAGAGCTTAGCAAATACAAACGCATTGCATCTGCGCCATATGTATCCATTATTATATCTGGCGCAGTATAGTTTCTAAGCGATTTGGACATTTTGCGCCCGTCTTCAGCTAATAAAATTCCATTAACCACTACATTTTTAAAAGCTGGACACTTAAACAATGACGTTGACAAAACAAGTAAGGTATAGAACCAGCCGCGCGTTTGATCAATTCCTTCAGCAATAAAGTCAGCTGGAAAATTCTGTAAAAACTCTTCCTTATTCTCGAAGGGATAATGCTTCTGCGCATATGGCATGGAGCCGCTTTCAAACCAGCAGTCTAAAATCTCTGGGATTCTTTGCATTTGCGCGCCACACTTTTCACATTTGAAAGTTAGCTTATCAATAAAATGAGTATGTAAATCTGTAACAGTCTGTCTAGTTTTTTCTTCCAGTTCTTTGATAGAACAGATACAAACTTTATGCCCACAGACACAGCGCCAGATTGGAATTGGTGTTCCCCAAAAACGATTACGCGAAATTGCCCAATCTCTTGCCTCTGCCAACCAGTTACCAAAACGTCCTTCTTTTACATACTCTGGCACCCAATTAATTTGTTTGTTGTTCTCAACCAGCTCGTCACGCAATTGTTCCACCCGCACAAACCAAGTTGAAATTGGTTTATGTATTAACGGGGTTTGAGTGCGATAGCAGAATGGATACGAGTGTTCAAAAGTAGTATGCTTAACTAAGGCACCTTTTTCTTTTAAGTCCGCGATAATTTTTGTTTCAGCGGCTTTCATATTAAGCCCGCAATAGTCTGGCACTTGATTAGTAAAGTTACCACTTTCGTCAAGCGGATCAACAATTGGTATTCCCTTTTCCAGAAACAACTCTAAGTCTTCTTCACCGTAAGAAGCACAGTGTACAAGTCCTGTTCCATCTTCAGCTGTAACAAAGTCGCCATGATAAATACGAAATGCTTTAGTACCGCGCTGATCTTCAAAATAAGAAAAGAAAGGGGTATATTGCAGACCAATTAGTTGTTCACCGGCAACTTCAGCTAAAACAACTGGCAGAGATGAATCTTTGCTATTTTCTGGCGGCTGCGCAGACACTATGACTTTTCCAAAAACTTCTTCAACCAGTGGACTTACCACCAGCGCTATTTCATTATCTTTTAGATTGAGGACCAGCGAGTATTTTAAATCTTTGTGAACAGCAATTGCCATATTACTTGGAATTGTCCAAGGTGTCGAAGTCCAAATATAAACACAAACTGGCAACTCCTTAATATCTAGCGGACAATATATTTCTGGCGAAGGTTCGGAGATGCCAAACAAACTAAAAATGTCGCCATGTAAAACTGCCCTTAAGGTAATTGAATGATCTTGGGTCTGTTGATAATTTTGTCCACTTTCAAAATTACTAAGTGGTGTGTTCATTGCCCATGAATAGGGAACGCTTTTCATGCCTTCATAAATCAGTCCTTGATCCCATAAACTTTTTAAGATCCACCATACTGTCTCCATAAACTGTGGATCCATTGTTTTATATTCGTCGGACAAATCCACCCAGCGCCCAGAACGTTCAACAAAACGGTGCCATTCGTTACTATATTTAAGAACAATTTTGCGGCACTCTTCATTAAAATTATCTATGCCAAATTCGCGAATTTCTTTGGCGCCGTTGATTTTGAGTGCATTTTGCACCATTGTTTCAACTGGTACGCCATGGCAGTCCCAACCAAAACGACGCTCTACGTAATAACCTTTCATGGTAAAGTAGCGCCCAATAACGTCTTTAATTGTACCAGCTAAAAGATGTCCATAGTGTGGCAATCCAGTGGCAAATGGCGGACCATCATAAAACGAGTAAGCTGGTCGTAAAGTTACGCCATCAGCTTGAAACTTACTCATTGACCTGTAAAAGACATTATTATCTTTCCAGAATTTTAGTATTGTTTCTTCCAACTTAGGAAAAGATACTTCGTTAGTTATGGGGTACATATTTAACCTCCTAGAAATTATACATATTATTTATTAAACTTATGGAAAAGAATCCTAACAATTATGGAAATAAACCCAACCCCAAAAGCAATAAAAAAAACAAAATACGGCGCATGACCATGCCTGTTTTTATCGGAAATCACAAGAGATTTTTGGTTTTCTCTGGTCTGGGGTTCTGGTGGTTTTCTGGTATGGGGTTCTTTTTATTATTTTTTTAGTATTTTAAATATTTATAACATATTTAATTTATTTTATATTTTTTCAGGTATCTAAATGTGAAAGTAACCCCATACCAGAAAAACCATAGTTACTCTTAAGGACGATTTTTTTTAGGTTTTAAAAACTACCAGAGAATCATATATCGTTAAATATTTTACAAAATTTCCATTGAAATTTATGACTAAAAGTAACCCCATACCAAAAATTTACCAGAGTCTACAAGCGCAAATTAAGAAAAGTCTTTTTCCCTCTTTGTAAGAGTAAATTTTTTTTTGCTTTATCAGTTACTGTTACGACTTCCTCAATAGCATTAATTTTATTGTCGTCTATAGATAAGCCACCTTGTTCTATCATGCGCCGAGCTTCACCTTTTGAAGCAAACAATCCAACCTCAACCACCAGATCTAAAATATTTACACCTTGTTCAAGTCGCACTCTTTCAAACTCTACGCTTGGGACATGCTCTAAGTTTGTTCCGCCTCCAAATAAAGAGTTAGCAGCGTCAACAGCTTTTTGCGCTTCATCCTCCCCATGGACAAGTTTGGTAACTTCGTAAGCCATTCTTTTTTTAGCAGCAATAATATCCTGTCTACAAAGTATCTCGATTTCGGTACTTGGAATATCTGTAAACAATTTTAAAAGCATCTCTGTATCAGCATCATCAGTATTATAAAAATACTGATAAAACGCATATGCAGTAGTTTTATCTCTGGCAACCCAAAGCGTGCCGCTTTCGGTTTTGCCCATTTTCTTGCCGTCCTTAGTCATCAGTAATGGACAAGTCAGTCCATAGATTTCTTGACATTCTTCTTTAGTTTTTCCTTCAAGGTGAAAATTAAGCTTACGATATAATTCTGTGCCAGCTACAATATTTCCCCACTGGTCGCTGCCACCGATTTCTAAAATGCAATTATATTCTTGGTGTAAATGAATAAAATCGTAAGCCTGTATTAACATGTAGCCCATCTCTAAAAAAGTTAAGCCACCGCTTTCTAACCTTTTAGTATATGCTTCGGAGGAAAGCATTTTATTGACATTAAAATGCACCCCAACATCACGCATAAAATCCAGATAGTTATAGGAATTAATCCATTCACTATTATCTACGATGAGAGCTGGGTTTTCCCCAGCTAAGCTAATAAATTTGCTAGCTAGTTTTTTTAATTCCGTCACATTTCTAGCCACGTCTGCCTTAGTTAACATTTTGCGCATATCAGATTTGCCACTGGGATCACCAATTAAAGCGGTCGCACCCCCGATTAGCAAAATTCCGCGATGTCCATGGCGTTGTAAATTCCTAAACATCATTAAGGCAAAAAAATGCCCAATGTGCAAACTATCTGCGGTTGGATCAATACCTAAAAAAAAAGTAATTGGCTTGTCGCTATTGAGGGCTTTTTTAATGCCTACTTCGTTAGTTGTTTGATAAACATAGCCTCGTTCTTTAAGATATTCAAAAAATTCCATATGACCTTATTTACTTTTACCTTTATAAAATTCTAATTTTTAAAAAACTCTATTTTTTCCCAAAAAATCGCTAATTTCCTCTAGAGTATTCATCATGTTTTATAAAATCTAACCTTTTGCATTGAGAGTTACATTAATTAGTAAGATTTTCATAATTTTTATTTGAAATCGTCTACTAATTATAATATAGCATTTTGCCTTTTTTAATTTTAGACCTAGTAAAATTAAAAAAATAGAATCTATACTTGGAAAATACAAAGCGAGACAAACAGCATAATATCTATAATAAGTCAATGAAGAATACAGAAAAAACAGCTAAGCCTCTACAATCTAGTTTTTTTTCTAATGTCCTACAGCTTGAACCACTAACTAGAATTACTTATTTTATGGTATTTATCTCAAGCGCTTTTGTTATTCACAATGGTATTACAGAATTTAAAATGTTTACCCTTTGTTTTGTTGCTCTTTTGGCAAGTTATTTTGGTAATCAAAATTTACAAAACCAGGAACATGATAAAAGTTCTGAAACGACACTTAAAAATTCTCTTCTTTACTTTGTGCAACTTTTAACAGTGGTTGCTTTCTTTTCATTAACTGAAAACATTTTTGTGACTGCTGTTTTTATTAGCGCCTTATTTTGTGCATTTGTCAGAACTTTGCTAGGAGCAAAAACTGTAACTAGAATTTTAACCTGTTTACCGCTGCTAGTTATTGAGTTAGTTTGTTTAGCGCTAATAGGAGCTTTTTCGCAACTTGGTAGGTTTAGCGAAGAAGAGTGTGGAACATATTATATTGTCTCAGTCTTTGGGATAGTTACAGCTTGCTTTCTATTTGCAGCACAAGTTCTAAAAAATGTCGTGATTTTTAAACAAGCTGGTTGGTGTCAGGAGAAATCCTTCCAAAATAAAAAAAATCAAACAATTACCCGACCTAGTAATATGTTTCGACTTTATGCGCTTTTGATTTTCATTGGCAGTATGCTACCGATCTCGCTAGCGTTTTTGGGCAAATTGCATCCTGCATTTTATATTTACGTTATTCCTCTGGCTTTTGGTTTAAAAATTTCAGAAGTGTTGTTTAAAAAACATGATAATTCGGCTGAAGTTATCCAAACTCTAAAAATCTCAAGCTTGATTGGCTTTATTAATATTTTGATCGGAGTCATTGCGAAATAACTCCAATGCTTAATGGCGATCGTTCAAAATTGTCTGTTGCTTCTAAACAACTAAAAAACACAAACTTTTTCCAGAGAATTTAACCGCAGCTCTGCGATGGTTCATTAGATTGGAATTCAGCAGCGATTATTTACTCGCAAATTTTATCGGATAAAAACATTGAACCAATAAAAAAACTAAGACGCCATTAACGAAGTAAATTAATTTTTGAAACCTAGTAAAAAAAAATCATATGTAAAACTTGCATATGTTTAGAGATTAGAATATGAGACACTGCCAATTTTTTTAGTTATATATTATAACGAGAAACAAACACGCAGAAAATGAAATTGCAAAACAAGAAATATAAAAAGCCAATAGTTTCTTCCCTTAACCATAATATACTATATACTGTTGCTGCTGGGGGGGGGGCACTATATATAGTGATATCGACAAAATCCTACCCAACGACAAAAAATTATCTATTCATCTACATCAAGCGATAGATCCTTATCATTCGTTCGTTTCACCACGCGCAGATACAGAAACAAAATACAATATCACTTATTCGAATTGGTTCGAAAATAAATCTGATATGACAGATTTAATAAAGCAGGCGGGAATCTATATCGCACCTCGCAAATTAGAAGGTATCGGAATATCATTTTTAGAAACCATGGTCATGGGCAAAGCAGTAATTGCGCAGGACGCTCCGACAATGAATGAGTATATTGAAAACGGCATAAACGTCTATTTGGTTGATTTTAACAAACCAGAGCCGATTGATTTGTCGAACATTGAATGGGTACAAAAAATGTCTGGGAAAGTGCGCGGCTCGGGTACGCGATTATAAGGAGTCGCATTTATTATAAAAACAAAGAAATATAAATAATATTATGAAAAAATTAAAATATCAATTCAATTATAAAAAACTACTAGTAAAATTTATTTGTTTATTTATTCCGTTTCGCAAAGCACGGCGTAGAGTACGTAGTTACTTTTTTCAGCCAGTTCCTAATCCTTATACTGAAATTCTTGATCGATTCAGATTATTACAAAATCCGGTTGAAGTGTGGCATGAATTTTGTGATGGGCTGGACGAGAAAAGTATTGAGACAGTAACGCGTTCGCTTGCAGCTGTCAGCAAAAAAGATCTGCGCCTTGAAGATTTTTTAACCCCTGATGAATTGGCTAGACATAACGAATATATGGCAAAGTTAAATAATGGTATTTTTAAGATATCTGACGACTGTTATGCTTTTGGTCGGTATTTACTACCAATGGAAAGATTTTCTGTATCGGTATTTTTGGATAAACATGGACTAGATACGGTTGATTTGTCCAAAATTCCACGCGATTCTGCAATCTTGGATGTGGGCGGTCATATTGGTGATTCAACGCTGATATTCAGCACTTATCTGGATAATAAAATTTATTCTTTTGAACCAAGTATTGCCAATTTTGAATTGATGAAAAAAACAATTACACTAAACAATCTTGAACATCAGGTAACCCCAGTTCGCTTGGCATTATCTAGCAGTAAAGATAGAATATTGTATCAATCAATTGCTGGAGAGTCTTCCTGCAACCAGTCAATTCAAGATAAAACTACCGTTGGACAGGAAGCAATACCAGTCAGCACATTGGAAGCCTTTTGCAATGAAAACAATATTAAAGCAGGATTAATAAAAGTTGATATAGAAGGAGGTGAACAAGATTTCCTAACAGGTGCACGGAAAATTATAGAAAGAGACAAACCGATTTTATTATTATCTATTTATCATTCTTGGACCGATTTAGATTATTTTAACATAAAGAAAATCGTGAAGTCATGGAATTTGGGATATAAATTTCACATATTCAAACCAATTGATCGAAATATTATTGGAGAAACCTTGCTTATCTGTGAGCAATAAATAGCGAGAAAACAACAAAATTAGTAAAATAATATGGGGGGGTGGATTTATATAATTTCTGGCTTTCCTCTGCTTTTTTTCCCCCTAGTTTCCCTAGAGCAGGGTTCTTTTTCTAGAAATTTGGTTTCCCTAGAGCCCTAGTATAGGGTTCTCTGGTTCCATGGATAGTTCCATGGTGCAGGGTTACTTTCTCTAGAAATTTAACCTTCATTTTATAAAGTGTACATTTTTACGATAACTCATGGATTGTTGATATACGCCGGATAATTTTCCATACGAGTTATCGTGCATATACACTGTTTTACCCATTAGCGTAGAAGCAATCGCAACATGCAGCCGGTCCGTATGAATAATATTAAAACAACTTACTGTGACTAACATCAGGTTTGCACCGAATATCGCTTGTGCCCTTGTTGGTCGGCTGCTTCCGAAAACTCTAGATAAATCAAGGTCGGTTGTATAATTTCCAGTTGATTCTGAATCAGTTCGCATAAACTTAATTTCTTTCCCGAACAACAAGGGAAATGTTTTCTGCAAGCTATCTACCGTTTCCTTATTTATTTTTTCGCAATGATCAGAAATAATCTGATCGGTTGCACGAAACGCCATGTCGTGGTCCAGAATTATTGTTGCCGGTGTTTTTTGTGCAATTAAATAATCATAACTTTTTTTTTCGCGGCAAAATAATATAAAGCGAGAGTCAAGCACGGACACTAATTCCGGACAATTATTAAAACTGCTAGGTAGAATAACAACATTTTTTGCTTTCTGAAAAATTGGCAAAAATTCTTTAATCCATACGCTGTTATAATTTGGAATCCAGATTCCGCCACCACCATACACTATATTTTCTGAATTTTTTGAAAAATATTTCCAGTCGTAAATCTTATATTGCAAATTATTCGCATCAAAGAAATTCAGTGTTGCAGAAGATAACAACATATCACCACAGTTTCCCGGGTCTGGAATAAAAGTAAAAGGCTGGAGCTGACGTAATTTGTTAAGTATTGCGGTATTATCAACATTAAATGGGGAAAAATTATTTCTCAACACTTGATTTATTGTTGAATTTGTGCAGAATTTGATTTTCCAAACTGGGATTCTGGCAAAATGGATTTTTTTGCACATTTCATTTTGTTTGCTTCTTATAATTCTATAAAAAGTAGCCAATATTTTTTCTAATTTTTGCATTCTATTTTTTTAAAAGCTTAAGCTGGAATAAAATCAATGATTTTATAAAAAATCGCCTAGTATTTTAAGTGAGAATTAAAACAAGAATTTTAGGTGGTTATGTTTTTTCAATAATTTTCCAGTTGTCCTTGCATCAATTATTTTAATTTTATTTGCGGCTATTTTTGCAACGTCTTTGTTAAATCTATAAAAATTAAATAAACCTTTAATTTTAAAGTTTTTGGTCGGGCTTCTATAGTATATTTCAATAAATTGCAAGCCGTCTTTATGTTTTCTGGTTATTTTCTGGTACAGCCATCACTGCGAGCACAATTCATCGCGACTAAATATAACGCATTTCTTACTGCAACTCTTCCGCCGGTTGTTTCTGGAGTTTTCTGGTGTAGGGTTCTTTTATAATCTCTTTTATGATAATCCCCGTATGAAACGAATTTTTTTCTTGTTTTTGGTATAGTGGTATTTTTTAAAAGATAACTATTTAATATTCCTATCTAGAATTATACAATTTTTAATGGTTTTTTATCTACAAGAAGCTACCAAAAGAAAAAAGAAAAGAAAAAAGAACCCTACACCAGAAAAAAAACCAGAAAAATTAGAGAAAAGTTACGATTACGATTAATATTTAAGCTTAAGGTTAAGTTTTAAACTCCTTTGCTTAAAGCTCCTGATTGTATCGTATGGAGAAGAATTATGTTTCGACTCAATTAGTAGATAAATGAACCCCTGAACAAAAAAACAGAAAACTCGACTCTGGCTCTGGCGACTCTGGTACAAGGTACAGCCTGGCTATACCACTAATTACTTCATTATAACATTGTTTTCCCGGAATACAGCCAGATTGTAGCACAGCCAATCCTGGCTGTGCTATCTGTGTTTTTTCTAGCTTCGCAAATTATCAACTTAGCAGATTGCTTCGCTGTCCCCCACCTCTCCTAGTTTCGATTACTTACTAATCCTCACTATTATCATTTAGGTTTAAAAATAAATAATTAATAGGAGTAATCAAACGTCTTCTTAATAATTCTTTATTTACTTCTTCTTTTGCTCTTCCTTTTATAATTCGTAGTTCTTCTTCAATAGCTTTTTCTCCTTTTTCTACTTCATTCTTATCTGATGTTATTCTAACCAAAACTCCTTTTTCATCTTTGCTTATATGCATAACTCCTTTTTTATCTTTGCTTATATAAAATCCTAGATCTCCTTCTGGTATATTTAAAATATTATTATCTAGTATTGTTGTTTTCACATTCACGTCTTTGCCGTCTGTGGTAGCTTTAATATTACCTCCAGTTATAACTTCTCCAGATTCAACCTTAATATTAGCTTCGCCTGTGGATTGTTTTTCACTAGTTGATATCGTTGCATCAACACTACTTACGTTTGTACCATGGTTAGTATTACCACTGGCATTGAATTTTGATTGCTCTTTATTGGCTTGTACGTTTACATCGAATTTTGCATTAGATTGTGGCACCCAATAGTCTTTCAGACTATATGTTTTATTAGCAGTACCACTGCTTGAGATTTCAGCTTTATCTTTATTAGCCTCTGCTTCAGCATTGTATACGGATCTACTACTGGTTGTGGATTCATCTTTATTTACAGTATGAACTTCAGCATCACCACTGC
>JAITKM010000036.1 GCA_031278395.1 Deltaproteobacteria bacterium
CATTGTTACAATCATTGGCGTGATTTAGGAAAACAGCTTAATTGTTCGGCGTCAGAACATATGTCAGAAACGCTTGCTAATCGGATTATGGATGAAGTAATAGCCTCCGAAGTTCTTAGCGTGTGTTTAACTGGAGGTGAGCCACTTACAAATTATAAGGTTATCAAGTTAATACTTGAACGATGTAAAGAGGTAGGGATTCATGCAACAATGAATTCTAATGCAACTTTACTTAACGAAAATAATTTGCACGAAATACAGGAGTTGGGATTAGCAGGGATATTTACGTCTGTGCTTGGTTCTTGTCCTGAGATTCACGATGTCATTACAGGTGTTGTTGAATCGTTTGAAAAAACTATTGCTGGGATTAGACTCTGCTTGCAATCAGCATTATGGATTGATGTCAATATGGTAGTCAATAAAAAAAACTTTGCTGATATTTTGTCAACGGCAAAGATGTTAGAAAGTATTGGTTGTTCATCAATGCATATTGATACTGCTTCTTGTCCGGTTAACTGTGATGATTTTTCAGAGTTTGATTTATCTCACAATGAAAAAATTCAAGCCTTAAGAAGTATAGATAATGTTAATTGTAATACGAGGATGTTGATTGGCAATTCTACTAGAGTGCCATATTGTTTAATTCCTCAGTTAAGTGATCAAATCAAGTATTTTACTTCTGGTTGTTCTGCTGGTACTGCTCATCTTGTGATTGGTAGTAATGGCGAATGCCGTGCTTGTGCTAAAGAAATTGCGATGTATAAGCAGTCTATACGGGATTCTTCTTTAATCGACATCTGGGAAGATTTTTCAAGTTGGCAAACAGAAGAACGTATTCCTGATGAATGCAAAGAGTGCAAACTTTTGTATAAATGTGGTGGTGGTTGTCGTTTTGCTGGTAGTTCTGCAACTGGTAAAATAAATGGTTGTGATCCACTTATGGATAAGGCAGGAGTAGAAAAGGCACTTGAAATGTTTGGTATTTATCAGCAAGATATTCAATGTCATATTTTGCCGGATGCTAAAATTAATTTTAGTAATTTTAGCATCCGGAATGAAGAGTTTGGCGCAGTTATCTGGAATGGTAATGCCAAGCAATTTGTTAATGAAAGTGGAAGATTGTTCCTAAGAAATATTGTACCAGGTAAATCATATTTGCTAGGTAATAATATTTCTGAAAATTACAAGGAATTTCTTACCGACCTCGTAATTGGTGGATTTGCAAATGTAAGCTAACCTTAAACCGACTTTTGAAGTCTTGAAAGGGGGTGATTATTATGCAAGAAGACAGAGAAGTGTTATTGCCGTTGCCAGAGTTGCAAGTTGGTGAGAATCCTGCCGTAGTCTCGTTTTTTATTGGTGAACGACCGATAAAAGACAGATTGGCGGCGTGTGATTTGTGCCAATGCACAGGTGGTGGCGTAGGTAGTCCATGCGGGCATTAGTATTTTTACTAATGCAAAGCTACTGTAAAATGTTCTGTAAAAGGTTTTTAATCTTGGGGGAGATGAGTTTTCTCATTTCCCTTTTTATTTTTATAAAATTTATTAGCTAGAATAGCGATGAAACAATCTGTCAAGAACCCTAATTGTGCCTCAATATGTGATATGTCTGATTTATATTATGGTATATCAGATATTAAAGTTCAAAATGATTTTTTGTTATATCAGAAATTAACAATTAAACTTCACAAACGATATAGAGGAAAGCTTACAAAATTAAAAACACAAGAAGCGTTTAAAATGTTTCAACTATTAGAAGCACGTAATTCAGTTGGTAGAAAGATTTGCCGTTATGCCTATCTTTATTATATTTTGCATTTAAATGATCTTAAAGTGCAAAAATTTTATCAAGGCGTAGTAGATAAAATGTCCGAATTAGATGCTAAGTTTGATTTCATTCCACAAGAGATTCTTTTGTTGTCCGAAAAAACAATTAATCTCTGGTTGAAAGATAGAATGTTACATAGTTATGCGCCTGCCATTAAATATTATAGACGTTTTCAAAAATTCCAAGTCCCAGATGAAGTTAATAAAGTTTTAATTGCTAAAAATTCTACATCTACAGATGCTTTTGTTCGCTTATATCACGAATGTTTTGAACGTCTTTGGTATAGAATAAATGGCAGAAAATATAATTTTGGAATGGCAGAAAAAATATTTACTAATTCGCGTGGTGCTGCAAGAAAACGTATTAGTGATGAATTTGTTCGAGTATATAAAGAAAATGCTCAACAGTTTGCTTTTATCTATAATGTCCTTATGCGAGATAAAGCTATTAATGATGGTATTCAAAATTTGTCTAATCCAGTTGATAGTATAAATTTATGGAACGATATAGATAATAAATCTGTAGAGGTATTAACGAATACGGTTGTTGCTAATTATAGAAACATCTCTCAAAGATTTTTTAAATTAAAAGCAAAGTTACAAAAACAAAAACAAATTCCTGTTTGGGAAGTATGGTTGCCTGTATCATTTGCTAAAACGCAAACTTATCCATTTGAAGTGGCTCGCAAAATTATTTTAAATGCATTTCATAAATTTTCCCCAAAATTGTTTAAGATTGCCAATGTTGCTTTTAAAGATAAATGGATTGATGCAGAAGTACGAGCTGGTAAATTAAATGGCGCTATGGCGTTAGATATTAATAGCTCTCACCATCCATATGTTATGCTTAATTATCATGCTCAATTTTGGGATCTAAGAGAGTTAGCGCATGAATTAGGTCACGCTTGTCATTTTGTGTTGTATAGCAATCAGTCAATTTTAAACAACAATACCCCTCCTATATTAGCAGAAGTAGCGTCAGTTTTTTGTGAACATCTTGTTTATGACGAGATATTGAGAAATGTAAAAGATGATAAAGAAAAATTGGCATTGTTGTTAGAGATATTACAAAATAAAATTAATATTTCATTAAGGCAAATTGCTTTTCATTTATTTGAATCGCGTGCATATGCAGAACGGAAAAAAGGTGAACTGTCAGCAGAGAGAATTGCTGAAATTCTACACGAAGAGGAATCAAAATATTATGGATCAGCTGTAAAATTACGAGATGAACCATCTCATTGGTGGATTTCGTTGCACCACATATTTGATTTTATGTTTTATTGCTATTCCTATTCGTTTGCAGGTGGAATAGTTAATTCTCTTTACAAAGTCTACTGCGACAAATCGGTTTCTAATTTTGAAAATAAATATTTGAATATGCTTTCAGAGACAGGAATAAAAAATTACAAAGAATTATTAAAACCGTTTGGGTTAGATCCGACTAAAAACGATTTTTGGCAACAGGGATTAAACGTAATTTCGGATTACCTTGATGAGGCAGAGAAATTAAGTAGAAAACTAAAGTTGTAATGAATTCGGAAAAGAACCCTGTACCAAAATCTATAAAACTTCCTACAGCAGAAACATAACATTTGTATCTGGTTTTTCTAGTGGCTTTTTTCTGGTACAGGGTTACTTTTATTTTTATACTTTTTTAGAAATTATAAAATAATTTAGAGAGTTACGTTTGTTTAATGCATGAAAAAACTAATAAATAAAGTAACCCCATACCAGCGAAACCTCAATTTAGTTTTCTGGAATTTTTTCTTTTTCTGTTTTTTTTTCTAGACAAACAAAAGTAACCCTCACCATGGGAAACTATGGGGAACAGCAAAAGACAGTAAGCAGCTAAGAGCCAGAGGCTAGGTAGCTAGCGGTAGCACCTAACAGCTAAGTAAGCCGTCTTAGTGTCGTAGCTGCTAGTATACAGATCGCCTGTATAAAGGAAGTACAGAAAGTACGCGCCGTTACTGACACCGCTATACTCCGTAGAACTCCAATAGTTGCCGTAGTCGCCCTGATTGTCGAAGCTACTGCCGTAATAGTAGCCAGAATACGGCGCCTGAAACGCTAAGCCTC
>JAITKM010000015.1 GCA_031278395.1 Deltaproteobacteria bacterium
AAAAAAAAAAAATAAGCAGGCAGTTAAAAAAATTTTAAAATCTATAAAAATTAACAAGTTATATAAAGCGAAAGTAACCCCGCACCAGAAGAAGACCAGAAGAAGAATAAATTTGTTATATAGTAAATTTAATCTGACTAACTTTAAGCCAAAGAAACACTGCTTAGGAATATATTTGTCGTAGATATTGTTTCCAATCATTTATAAATACATCAAAATCTATTTTTAAAAGTCCAAAGGGGTGAGAATATTCTGAAATAAAATATTTTTTTAAAGCCTCTTCCCCATAACACTGCAACATATAATCAATTATCGTATAAGCTAATGCATATCCTCCAAGTTCTGCAAATTTACCCTCATCTGTATTTCCCTTAAATAACTGTTCTGCTATACCATCAATATACGGCAATTTTTTCTTTATGACTCCTATGTACCGCTCATCATGTTGTTCTGATAAATATGCAGCTATCCCTTCAGACATGTATCTTTTCTTTGTATATCCTCTTAAAAATGTAAAATAGTGAACAATTTCATGGACGACAACTTTTTGCATTGTCTCAAATGTTTGCCCATTATTAGTAACAGCGTTTGGATCTATTATTTGCACTAATCCGTTTCCTGTTGCACCTACAAGCCAATCCTCGCCTTCCCTCCCCAGATAAAATAAATGAAACAATGATTGATGAGGGAATATATATATATGAATTTTTACAGGCGGGGTTTCAAAAAAAAAACGAATTTTTTCATATCTTAGAAAAACATAGTCAATTATTGCATCTAGCGTTTGCTCTTTTAGAGAACTGGAATGAGTAATAATCAAATTTCCAGAAGTAGTTATTAAATTCATTGACTCTGGCAAAATTCTTGTATTTTTTTCACTTGGTATTATCTTCTTATGTTCCATATTTTATCCTCAAATATAAAGATCAGTTATACACATACTAATAAAAACTAGAAAAAGGCGTGGATTTTATAAGCCAAAAATCCACAAAAAGGCAAAACCTTTAGAATCACTATAGGTTAATTGTTTCAATGGTTATTTTCGTAGCAGATAATGTAATATCATCCCCACTTATCACAACCAGACCCACCGTCATTACAATTATCACAATTGTAACAAGCGTTACAACTATGATCACAGTTGTAATCTTGTAGCAAATATTGGTCGAAGTTATTACCTTCTTCCAAAACATCGCCTAAGAACCAACGGATTGTTTCCTGCATAAACATCACCCCCTTTCAAGGTAAAAGGTTAAACAAACTGAACCACACCATGATTTACCATACTCCTAAAAAATGCCTCTTTGTCCTTTTGAGAAAATTTCAACATTACTTCTTGAGTATGGTATATTCTTCCAATTTTAAAATGGCTAAGAACATCAACAGCTTCTTTGGAAATAAAACTTACACTATTATAATCAAAACCAGATCCGATAACAGCTCCAAAATCTTCATTTCTTAATCGATAGTCTTTAATTAAAAAACTACCAGTTATTTCTATGTGTTTTGAAACCATTTGCTCACGTATCTGCTTTTCTACTTGAGCAATACTGTCGCTATTAACTCTTGAATCTGGAGAACAATAGTCGCCATTTGCCGTTTTTGCAGCCATTCTACAACCTCCAGTGCATAATCCAAGTAAATTGCAATTTCGACAAATTTTAGGGACATTTTCTTCTTCATTCCACTTTTTGTAAGACACCCAAATTTCAGAAAGATTTTCCAATTTTAAATCACCTTCAATCCTATCAAAATTTGGACATGCTCTAGTTAGCCCTTCAGATGTACAAACAATTTGAGTTCTTCCTATGCCACAATGACGTTTTGAAAAATGCAAAATATTTTCAACCCCTTCAAGCGAGCAAAGAGGGAGAGAGCTTAATGCATCCACTACGACATTTAACTCTTTACTTAAATGAAGAGCTGTATTGAAACATTTTACTAATTCTTCTCTTTGTATCGCTAATGCAGAAAAATCATTACAATAACTCGGACAAATCGCTGGGGTAAAAGCAATAAATTTTACTCCTAGCTTAGCTAACATCTTAAATGTTCGTTCGGTATAAGTAATATTTTTCTTTGTTACGACACAATTAACTGGAGGAAAAAAGCCTCTTTCAATAAGCTTTCTTATACCACGCATTGTCGCATCAAATGAACCATGTGCTGTTGTAATAGCATCATGAACTTCGGCATTTGGTCCAAGCACTGAAGTAAGAACTCCACGAACTCCTGAGGCAACTAACCAATCCGCTTGTTTATCTGTGATAAGTGACAGATTTGAGTTAATCGACACCTTGATTTTATTTTTAATAAACTCTTCAGCAAGCCATTTTACAATTGGAAAATTGAGAAACGGTTCACCGCCAGTCAGAACAACATCAAAGAGTTCGTTTTTCACACACTGCTCAAGCACGCGCTTTGCAGTATCCATCGTCATGTTTGCAGGCGGTAAATCGCCAACTAATGCAAGCTCACTTTTATCTCGCCAGTAGTTGTAGCAATGCACACACTTGCAATTGCAAGCTGACGTCACTTCGATTTGCATGCTAATTGGTGCACGCAGCCTTCGAAACAATCTTCTACCCATATTTAGTTTTTCCTTTCTTGGTTAGAGAAATGAAAGTGTTTATGTAAAAACCTTTAAGAAAAACACTTTCTACGATAAATACAAAAGTTATGTTTCTGCCGCAGGATGTTTTTCTTGAAAACATTTCCGACCGCCAGTATCAAAAAAAAAAAAAATAAGCAAGCAGTTAAAAAATATTTCAATTGTTTTTTCTGGTGTAGGGTTCTTTTTTATTTTTTGTAGCTTTTTGTATATAAAAACCTATGAAAAATAGAATAATTTTAGATAGTAATACTAAATAGTTATCTTAAAAAAATACTCTACACCAAAAACAAGCAGGTAAAAATTCGTTTTATATTGGAATTATCATAAAAGAACCCTGTACCAGAAATTCCAGAACTTGTAGATTTCCCCTGTATTGGAATTGCTTGTATTTCCCAGTTTCGGGATTGAGGAAACGGAATGAAACAAACCAAACTTTACTCATATCCCTGTCGGTTGGATAAAGTTTGGGAACACTGTAATTTTTCTTTGTTATTGTAGTAAAAATTTAATTGAACAAATGATTGAACTACAATCAAAGTGCTTAGGAACGCAATAATTTACAGTATATTAAACAACATTTGGGTGAACATAAGAAGTTGTGGATAGGCTATTGTTCCACCCAAATATTTTTTAATCAACTGAAAATCAACGTCAATTTTTTAGCCTTTGATTGCATTTTTTAATTTTTGATTGAGGGGATTATTAGTCATTTAATTGCTTTTTTTCGCGCATTTGTTTTCATTTATTGCAAACTCTAAAACTGTTGAATCGACCTTGATTGCTTCGCGCGGTACGGGGGTTTTAATGACCAGCCCACCTAAATTAGTGCATCTGCTTAATGCCACATAAACCTGTCCGGCAGAAAAGGACGAGCCGATGTCGGCAATAACTTTTTCAAAGGTAAATCCTTGACTTTTGTGTACTGTTACTGCCCATGCCAATTTAAACGGGAATTGGCAAAATACACCTATCACTTCTTCTGTTATCTTATGCTTTTTTGCATCCCATGTATATTTTATATTTTTCCATTCTTCCTGCCCAACTTTAATTTCATTGCCCATTGCATCATCCACAATAATCATACTTGTATCAATTTCTACTCCTTCCAGTAATAGTTCCGTTCTTCGTTCAATTTTTTTTACTTTCGTAATTGTTCCATTATAATACCGCTTTATTGGCGAACTATCGTTTTTAATGAACATTATTTGTGCGCCAATTTTTAATTCTAAACTCTTTTCTGTCGGCATTATACTATCAGGAAATTCCCCCTTGATGATAGCGTCAAAGCATTCCATGTCGGTTGATAGTTTGTGTAATTTTGATATATTCGTATTTCTAACCATGTAGTTATGTGTGGAAAGAATTATGTAGTTATCTTTTTCCATCGGGCAAAATACAGGGTCATACCTTGAATTTAAAAATATTAAATCAGCATCTGTTACTTGGTTTATTCGTACTTTATTTAACAACTCTATAAATTCCTTTTCGTGTTGCCGGTATATTTTCTTTAATTCGATATAACAAAATTCATTTTTCCGAATAACATTTGCACTGAAAAAAAAGATGCTATCATAAAACAAACTTAAAATTTCCCATTCATCTTTTTTCGCAATGGGCGGAAGTTGGAATACATCGCCTATCAATAATACCTGTACGCCACCAAACGGTTCGTTTTCTCTTTTTCTATATACACGTAAAATCCTATCTATCACATCAAGTATATCGCAGCGAACCATTGAAATTTCATCAATGACCAATAACTCCATTTTATTTATCAGTTGTACCCTATCTTCTCCGTATTGAAGATAATCAAATATTTCCGGTATTTGTAGCCTATCATCGTCAGGGACAAAAATACTGGGTGCAATTTTAAAAAGTGAATGTATGGTTTGCCCGCCTGCATTGAGTGCCGCAACGCCGGTAGGTGCGAGGATAACCGTATTTTTTGTCGTTGTTTCCTTGATGTATTTTAGAAATGTCGTTTTCCCTGTTCCTGCTTTTCCTGTTAGGTAGGTAATTTGTTGTGTGCCGTTATTGATAATATCTACTGCGGCATTAAATTCTACGTTAGTTTCATCCAACTCAATATTTCCAACAAATTTTGCCATTTGTATATTTTTTTAAGTGAAAAGCAGCTAATTTTTCAAATCCGTACCGTTTAGACAGTAGAATTAGCGGGCTTTCCGCTTTTGTCCCCCGTCTAGAGTCTAGGAAAAAATAAACAACCCAATGATCCCTTTGAAGTTAGTTTTTTCTAGTTTTTAGCGCACAAAATGGTAGCTTATATAGGAGAAAGGAGATGATTTTGCAATAAAAAATCTTTGTTTGAGTA
>JAITKM010000022.1 GCA_031278395.1 Deltaproteobacteria bacterium
CATAAATTTCGGTGGAAACTTTAAAAAATTAAAAACGATAAAGTAAAATTTGGAGCATTTTTTTTCAATCAGAAAATCATAACAAAAACTTAAAGTTAAAAATAAGCTTAAAGTAACCCCATACCAGAAAAAAGCCAAAAACCCCATACCAGAAAAAAGCCAAAAGATAAATTCAGGAATATCGACATTTGTTTAGTATGAAACTTATTTTTCTTTTAACCGATAAGGGCGGAGGCAGACAAGCTCAAGCTGAATATTTTAATTTAAAAACATTATGAACAATTTAAATCCTAAACATTTTGAATTTGTAGCGAAGAGGCATGAATTAGAGATTAGCCATAATTTAAAGCTTGTCAATTTAGTTAAAGCGGAACTCTACAATCTAGCTCAAACCCAAAAAATTTATAGAGGTTATACCAAATTACTTAACTCTAAGCCGCAGCCTACCTTTAAATCGTCGATAAATTCACTCAAGCAGGAGCGCGAATTTGCACTGTTTTGTGAAGTTTTAAAGAATAAAGTTACTCTGCTTTCAGAGCAGTTAGCTGAGCCGATTAAAACACATCAAGCCAAAATAGCTGCTTTATTAAAGAATAGTCAGTTATCGCAGCGAAAACGAGAAGTTCTTTTAAATAAAATAAAACAAATTAAGCGTCTGCAAAAACTAATTTGCGAAAACAACGACTCTGCAGACTTAGAAGATAAACTTGCATTTAAAAGCGCAACCAATCATGAATTTTGATTTAAATAATTTTCCAATTCCTTTAGATAGCCCGCTAACCAGCATTGGCGTATTTTTTGTGCTGGCTTGCATTCCGCTTTTCTTGTTGTGTTTTACCTCGTTTATTAAATTAAATGTAGTTTTTAACATTTTGCGCAACGCCTTGGGGGTCGGGCAAATCCCTTCTGCTTCGATTGTTTTTATTATGTCGTTTGTGCTAGCTATTTATATTTTTGCGCCTGTGGCTAGCGAAATTAAAACTACAATCATGCCGGTTTTACAAGAAAAAATTACAACAAATAAAAAAACAAAAAATTTAAACCTAGATTTAGAAGCCCTCTTACAAATAGCTACTCAAGCGTCACAACCCCTCCAAACCTTTCTGGCAGAAAATAGCCGCCTTAAAGAAAGAGTTTTTTTTGCTACTCTAAAAGATCAAAGACATAAAGATAAATTAACTGTTCAGGATGTTATTACTTGTCAGGCAGCTACCCACGATTGTGAAATAGCAGGTGAAAATCTTTTCTCAATGTTGCCCGCATTTTTGGTTTCTGAACTGCGCCTAGCTTTTATTATTGGGTTTATGTTGTCAGTGCCATTTTTAGTGGTGGATTTAATAGTTAGTAATATTCTCTTAGCTCTAAATATGACCATGCTTAGCCCACAAGTCGTGTCAGCGCCGCTTAAAATTTTGTTATTTGTTTTATCCGATGCTTGGTATTTATTATGTAAGAGTTTAGTCTTAGGAAACTAAGCGTTAATTTTTATAACCACAAAGAAAGTCTCCCTCTTAATGGAGGGAGGGCGTGGAGGAGTTATGAATTATGAATTAATCGCTATTTTATTTGACGGTTTAGTGTTGGTGATCGTGCTGTCTAGTCTTCCGCTAGGCACAGCTTTTATTGTAGGCGTGATTTCTAGTATTTTACAAACTGCGACGCAAATTCAGGAGCAAACTATTTCTTTAATTGCCAAATGGGTTGCAATAGTTATGGTGTTCTTGATTTTTGGGGCTTGGATGGGTGAACAATTGGTTGATTTTTTTGTGCTAAGTTTTAGTAGTCGAGACAGGTCATGGTAGTTATATTTTTTCTATTATTTGTGCGATTTTTTAGCGCCTTAATTATATTTTCTATTCTCAGAACGTATCTTAAAATATCGGGCATTTTAGCGCTGGCTTTGGGGTTAAGTTTTTTTTGCTTATCTTTGATAGATTTTAGCCAAGTATCTAGTGCGGGCTTGTCTAATCCTGAATTAGTCTTTTTAACCCTGCGCGAAATCTGGATTGGCATTTTGCAAGCTTTACCACTAGCCTTAGCCTTAGAAAGTTTTGCACTCACTGGTAGAATGGTTGATGTTAGTCGTGGGGCGCAACTGGCAGAGCAGTTATTTCCCGGCTCGCTGGTGCGTATGTCGGTTTGCGAAAATGCTTTTTTATTAGCAGGTTTTGTGCTGGTTTTTGCAAGTGGCGGGTATCAGTTCTTGATTCTTAATTTAATTGATTCGCTTACTATTTTAGAGCTGGGTAACCTAAAGCAGGCAGCAGTCTTTGATATTTTACAAATTATTAAAACCTCTAGTCGGGCAATTGAATATGGAATATGCCTGGCTTTGCCAGTAGTGATTTTATGTTGGCTAGTTGATATTTTAGGTGCAGTAGCGAGCAGAATGTTTGAAAAGCTCAATCTTATGATGGAAATAACGCTTATCAAATTAATCTTGGGTTTAGGAGTGTTAGTAATAGCGTCGCGGGGGTATTTGTGAACAAACCTTTTCCGCCGTCAGCCAGAAAATTGAAGAAAGCTAGAGAAGATGGGGATTTAGTCAAAAGCGCTGATTTTAGCAAAGCGATTATTTTTGCAGTTGGAATAATATATTTATTCTGTAGTTCCGCTAAGCTTTCCCGCTTGGGAGATTTAACTGTTGAAAGTTTAACTTTAATTTCAGGCATTACTACTGATTCCAATGTATCTCAAGAGCTTTTTAGTTTTTTAAATCGGGGGCTTACCTTAGGTTTAGAGTTGGTTTTACCTTTGTTTGGAATTATTGTGGCGACTGCAGTTTTAGCTGGAATTTTGCAGGTTGGTTTTTATTGGCAGACTAAACTACTGGTTCCTAATTTAACTAAATTTAATCCAGTTAAAAATTTGAAAAAACTTTTAAGTCTGAATGAGGAAGGCAGTGAGCATAATATTTTTTTGGCTAAAATAATATATGATATTTTTAAAATTAGTTTAACGCTGTTGCTGTTATTGGTTGTGGGTTATTGGATAGTTAGTTTTTATTTAGCAAATTTGGGTCCGGGTTATGATTGGATGGGGTTACTTATTTTATTTAAGCACAGCTTAAAAATTTTGGCGCCAATTTTAATCCTTATCTGTGGTGTAGTAGGTATTTTGGATTTAGCCTTAGAAAGACGGCGCAGAACCAAACGACTACAGATGGATTTAGAAGAGCTCAAAAAAGAATTTAAAGAAACTGAAGGTAATCCGGAAATTATAAGCCTACGCAAACAATTGCAACGCGAAATCGCCTTACAAAATATTTTACAAAATATTAGAAAATCTAAAGTCTTAATTGTTAATAAGTAAGTATTATGACAAAATCTGTTTCCTTGCCATCTGCACGCACTGGATTAAAATGCGAAACATAAAATTTGACGGAGATAATTTTTGATATAATCTACTTCTTAAAAAAACGCAGGGTGATAGATAGTTAGAGGCTAAATAATTACTAACAAACCTTAATAAAATGCCTAACCTTGCATCTTTTTGATTTTTATATTAATTCTTGCCTCGTTTGTATATTAACTTTTAGCAGTAAAAGCAGTGTCTTCATTTTTTGGAAATCATAAAGGCTATCTTCGCTATTATAATTTTGTAGAGAAACTTTTTTCTACAACTGAAGTTTCAGCTCTGCTGCAGTTAGGTTGTTCATTTATCTGTAAAACTATTCATTTTTCTAGCGCTTATCTTTTTATCGTAGATAAAAAAAACAATGATGTTTTGTTAGAAAGCCAATGGTCTAAAGCAGCAGCACTAGATACAGTTGGTGAAACTGCAATTTTTAAAATTAATAAATTTGTTTATCATCAAACTAAAAAAAGTAACGGGCTAATCGCAGCCAAAGATGCTAGTCGTGAAAATAATTTTGCGCTAGTTCATAACGAATTGCGCTTGCTACATATCAAATCACTGATGTCTTTTGAAATTATGAATACAGCGGATTGCTATGGTCTACTTGTGTTTTATAATTTTAATCACCTGCGCGAGCTAAACAAAGTCGCCATTATTCATCTTGAAAAAATGATTAATGTTTTTTCTAGAGCCTTAACTAGAACATATCATACCCAGTTAAAACTTTCCCAGCTCGAACACTTATCAGCTGCAGCTAATAATTCCTTAGACGCCCTGATTCAATTTGATCCCCAAGGTAAAATTGTTTTTACTAATCAACAACTCACCACCTTAGTTGGCAAAAGCCTCGATGAACTAAAACAACAAAATTGCGACCAATTTATTGAGACATACGTGTTTGAACCAGACCGTTTAAAAGTGGTGCAAAATTATCGACAAGTTTGGAGCCTACAAGAAAGAGTTGAACCTTTTGAATATCGTTTCAAAAAATTAGGTACGAATGATCTAGTTTGGGTACAAACAATTATTTTTCCTATTTATCGATATCCAGAGAACTCCTATCAGCGCCAACCTGAGTTTTTAGCAACTAATCAAGATACAAAGTTAACGGCTAGCAGTAGACGTTTGGCGCGTGGTAGAACTAATGAAGAAATAATGGTTCGGCATGTTCACCCTAAACTAATCGGGGTGCAAACTATTTTAATTGAAATTCCCACCCCTTCAAAACTAACTAATCCAGTGGATTTTCTTCTACCAAAATTACAAGCTAATTCTGATTTTGCTGGGGCGCTGTTATTAACTCTCGACCAAGATTTTGCAGTTAAAAGTTATAATCTTAAAGCTCAGGAATTTTTTGAGCTACAAGCTAATCAAAAACAGGTTTTACCAGAACTGCTTTCAGAGCAAACTAAAGCGGAATTTATGGTTGAATTGAATCGCTCGCGCCAAGCTAAAACCGAATGTTTAGTGAATGTGCAAAATCGCTGGGCGAGTTGGGTTTTATTTAATTGCTTGCCCATTTTTGACGTTTATAAAAGCCAAGTTAAGGGGTGGGAAATTATTGGCATTAATAATTCTGCAAATTATGAAAGATTGCAATTATTTTCTGCGCAATCTGAACGTTATAAGACTTTGCTAAGTATAGCTGGCGCCTTAAATGGAGTTGTTCACCCTCGTGCAATTTTAAGAAAATCTTTGCTGGAACTAGCTAATATCTTAAACGCTAAAGCCACACTGGGTTATTTAAAGTCTGACGAGCAAGCTGGGCAGTTTATAGTTTGTTCGGGCTTGAACGACGAAAACTTTAAGCAAATTCAGTCTGATACTGGTTTAAAACAACTGTTTAATTATGCCCTTGAATATAACAAGGCAGTGATTATTCCGGAGTTGGCAACTGAAAAACGTTTGAGTGAATTTTATCGCTTCAATGCGGCGCTAAAGTCTGTTTTAGTTTTACCTTTAATTAGTGAAGATGAAGTTATTGGCGCTATTGGCTTGTTGCGCTCCTGTGCCGAAGTTTTTACTTTAGCAGATATTCAAAATTGTGCTAGCGCTATAACGCAAATTGCTTTGGCTTTAAGGCTCGCTAAAAATTTTGAAATTTTAAAAGAGCAGGTTATTAATCTTTCTATTTTAAACAAAATTAGCAAAAGTATTTTACAAGCTGAAAACCTTAGCACTGCTTTAAAAGACGTGTTTTATTGTTTAAACCAAGAGTTTAAACTGCGCTGGCTCTGGTTAGGTATATTTTCGGATCAGCAAGATAGATTAGTTCGGCAAATTAGCTTGCAAGCTACTGAGGAGCTAATTGTTGTCGAGCAGGAACAGGAATTAAAAGAACTAAAAAATCCACTGACACTGCTTTTGCAGCAGAACTGCATCTTGGAAGTTAAATCTTTTCAAGGGCTGTTTGCTGAAGAAGTTGAGCAAAGTCTAAAGCCTTATACCGCTAGCGCAGACGTTTTATGTTTTCCGATTATTACGGAGCAAAATAAAATTGTGGGCGTGTTATCAGTTTTAAAAGCGGACTCGCCAAGTGATAAGCGAGTTGAGTTGTTTGAAAAAGTTGCTAACGAGTTAGCAGGGCTATTTTTGCCAGCGGTCAGTCGAGCTAAATTAGCCAAAGAGTATGAGCTGAGTTCTAATTTGAATTTATTAGTTGCAGGCGTGGCGCACAATTTTAATAATTTACTACAAGGAATTTTGGGAGAAATTTCCCTGTTGCGAGTGCAATATACGACGGATGAAACAATTTCAAAGGCGCTTTTACAAATCAAGCAAGCTACAGAGAAGGGGGCAGGTTTAATTAAGGAGTTGGGTAAATTGCCCAATAAACCTCAAAAAGGCGTGGAAAGTTTAAATCTGACTTCGGTAATTAATAGGTTAAAGGGGCGGTTAAAAAAATTAGTTTCGCGGGGTCATAGCTTAAGTTTTAACTTAGCAGCGGAGAAAATTTTTATTAAAATTAATCTTGAGCAATTGCAAGAAATTTTAACGCAATTAATCAATAACGCGGTTTTTGCTATGCCTAATGGTGGCACCATTGAAATTAAAACTGAAAAATTAATGTCCGATGACGCTCAAAATTTAGGTTTGGCAGCTGGAAAATATGGAGTTTTAACAGTTAAAGATAATGGTGTTGGCATGTCGCAAAAAGTTTTGGAGCAATGTGTTAATCCATTTTTTACTACCAAGAGTCTGGATAGTGTGACGAATTTAGGGACTAATGGGAGTGGGTTAGGTCTGGCGATTGTTAAATCATATGTCGAAAGCAACGGTGGCAAGCTTGAAATTCAAAGTGCCTTAGGAGTTGGTACAACAATTAAAATCTTCTTTCCTGCGTAGTAATCTAGCGCATTTTTAATCCGTTTAGACAGAAAGAAAAGGAGCATTATTTTATTTGCCTCTAAAGAATTTAGATAGTAGATTTTATAGTTACTAGGTAAAAAAACTTGTGACTTTTTTTACCTAGTGATAAAAAACCAATTTTATCACATCTTAATTTTAAGATATTTTTTAAAATTGGTTTTATAAAAAGATACAAAGAGGACACGATGAATTTTAAAATAATGTTAATATGTTACTTATTAGTGGGTTTAGCGCTAAACTCAGCCACTGCTCAAAATGAGCAGGATTGTAAGCAGGTAGTTATTTTTGATAATATTGAAAAATATTCTAAAAATAAAGAACACGTCTACGTGGATAATAAAGTAATTAAAGGAGCTGACTCCACGACCTTTACAACTTTTCAGTTACTAGTAAATGCCATCGCAGAAAAGTAAAAATGTTAAAGTTGAATTTGCAGAATGTGATGCCAAAGATAAAAACAAAGTCTACTCAGCTGGAAAAATAAAAAAAGATGAACCGAACAGTCTTAAATTTTTAAATAAATAAGTTATGGAGCTGGTTTTTATTAGAATTTTAACCTTTTCTCTAATCCTGGGTTTTATACCCTTGAAAATTGCTCCATTGATAGTGCGACTCGCCTTGGGGGTCAGTTTAAGCTTGATTTTTAGCTCGCATATTTATGCTACTCAAACAACTTCACTATTTTCTGCTTTAAACTCTTTGAGCGCTGATTTAAGCCAAGCCAGCTTAGGGCAAATCATTTATGAGGTTACCTATGGCGTTCTTTTAGCTTTAGTCTTTTATTTCATATTTTATATTGTTTTAATTTCAAGTCAGCTAATCCAAGCCCAAATTTTTCCTAAATTAAAGCAAAATCTATTATTAGCACATAAATCAGAACCAAATGTCTTTTTTATCATCTGTGCAATGCTCACCATTGATCTCGCCCTTAATATCATCGGAATTGATCAACTAATTTTTATCGTCCACAACTTTTTATTTTTAAATCTAGCAGAACAGAATTTAGCAGAACTAGGTTTTAAACTACTCGATACTTTTGGACGATTAATTTTTTTCTGTAGCGTGGCTTTAATTTTTCCCCTACTCTTAGTTTCTTTTCTCTGGACAGCTGTTTTATTTTTGTTGCGCCGTTTTTTACCGAAAGTTGAACTGACCACTTTAGCTAGGCTACCCATGTTAATTATGACTTTCTTTTTACTGCTTTACTACACCTACGAAAAAGCCATAATCGAAGCAGGACTGGTATTGTATCACGAAAAATTAAAACAAATTTTTATAGGGCTATAGTATGACAACCACCTTTCCCCCTACCGAAAAGAGATTAAATGAACTACGCCAAAGCAAAATAGCGCCGATCTCTAAAGATTTGACTACTTTTATTATCCTGCTCACACTTTTTTTAATTGTATTTATAGGACAGACTGAAATTTATCATAAACTCAGCGCTGTTATGGCTGACCCTGAAAAATTTAACTTTTTTGCAACGTTATTAAGTGTTTTAATTATATTTCTAGCTCCACTGCTTGTTTTAGCAGCGCTTAGCGCACTCGCCCAAACTAAAGGTATATGCGGCTTTTCTCAAAATCAGGAACTGATTAATAAAGAAAACAGGCTAATCGAGCGGGTTTTTAAATTTCTAGCTGGCGCGACAAAAGCCCTAGGTTTAATTTATATTATATATATCTATACTCTATCTTATTTTAATAATTTTCAGGATTGGAATAAATTATATAAAGATTTTGTTTTAACAGATAAAGCCTTTGTCCTGCCTGCCTTAGATTTACTGTTGAACTTTAAGGAGTTGGCTTTAGCTATCAGTGCAATCTGTCTTTTTTACGCCTTAACTTGTGCTCTTATCTCTAGCATTTTTGTTCGAGTTTATTTTCGCTATAAACACAGGATGACCCGCGAAGAACTACAAGCGGAAATCTTAGAACAACAGATCCGACCTGAAATCAGAAATCGCCTCCCTTTTGAAAAAGGTGGGGATTAAATAAATTCTTGACCAAAGCAAAGCCACAAGTTAAATCCCTCTACCTCTTAGGGATTCACTTCCGTTGAAAATTTTTTATAAGGATTTTTTTTGTGAAACAATTTTTTTTTATTACATTTTTAATTTTAGGATTACTAAATAGTTGCGTGCTAACAAGTAACCTACCAAGCGATCCGTATAAGTCTTCGACTTCTGCAAATGCTACTACTAAATCACAGTATTACTTTTTAGTAGCAGAATTACTTAATAAAGACGGGGATCCGAATGCTTTGGATTATTATGAAAAATCAGTAGAGTTTGCCAATAATTCAAATCCGCTTTTAGAAGCTCGCCTTGTACAATTATATATTCAAGCTGGCAACTTAGAAAAAGCCCTAATTGAGGTAGAAAAAGGCCTACAATCAACACCAGAGTCAGCTGAGCTTTTGCAGCTAAAAGCTGGAATTCTAGCTAATCAGGGCAAAAGTGATGAGTCAATCGCAATCTATCAAAAACTCTTAGAATCTAACGAAGATAAGATTGAGGAAATTTCAATTATCATGGCTAGCCTCTATGCTAGAGAAGGTAAAGCCAACGAAGGTATTAAAACCTTAGAAGCTTTGTTGTCCGCGAAAAATGATTCAGTTCTAGGACATTATTATTTGGCTAAATTTTATGAAGGTCTAAATGATATCGTTTTGGCAAATGGACAATATCGTCTGGCGCTTTCGGTTGAAGATAATGAAGGTATTGAATTAGATTACGCTAGGTTTTTAGCCAATAATAAAAAATTTAAGGAAGCTATCAAAATTTGCCAAAGACTAGCTGAAGATGAAAATGTAGGCTTACAAGCTAAAAAATTAAAAGCTCAAATCTTAATCGCTCAAGCTAATTACGATGAGGCCTTAGCTGTACTAGAAGAAATAAGTATTTTAACTCAAGACCCTAGCGATATCCGGCTTAAAATTGTTGCAATTAAGATTGAAAAACAAATGTTTGAAGAAGCCGTGGTTGATTTGCGTAGTATCCAAGAAAAAGAGCCGGATAATAAATTTATCGCCTATTACATGGCGCTGGCGCAAATTGGACTAAAAAACTCCAAACAAGCAATTCTGGAATTAAAAACAGTGCCAGAATCTTCTGAAATTTATCTTCAAGCCAAAATTCTGCAACTTTATTTATTGCAGCAAGATAACAACTTAAATGAAGCTTCACAGGTCTTAAAAGAAATGCTAGCCAAAGATGAAAATAATATAAAACTGCTAATTTTAAAGTCTAGCATTGATTATGAAAGAAAAGATTATAAGTCTGCTATTCGTTTATTAGAAAAAACAATTGAGCTTAGCCCAGAAGATGATACATATTATTTTAGTTTAGGAGTTTATTACGATAAGTATGGAAAACGTAGTAAGTGTATCACGGCTTTAAAAAAAGCCATTGAACTAAACCCTACTAATGCCACAGCCTTAAATTATTTAGGATATTTGTATATTGAAAAAGGAGAAAATTTAGAAGAAGCAATTAAGCTAGTTAAACAAGCTTTAGAGCTTGAAGCAGACAATGCTTACTATTTAGACAGCTTGGGTTGGGCTTACTATCAACAAAAAAAGTATAATTTAGCACTGGAAGAATTAAAGAAGGCGGTGGAGTTAGTGCCTGCCGATGCGGTAATTTTAGAACATTATGCTTGGGCTTTATTCAAGAATGGTAAAACGGATGAGGCGTTAAATATCGCGCTCAAAGCTTTGGAATATGAGACAGCATCAGATGATACTGACGTGCGCGAGCGCTTAAATAAGTTGGCAAAAGATTTAAAAAAGATCAAAAAATAATAAATTAAAAGGTGGAGGTTTAAGAATGAGAAAGGTGGTTAATTTTTGTTGTCTCTTAACATTAACATTTTTGTTAGGGGCTTGTGGCATATTTCAAAAATCGGCGATTTTAGAGCAAGTGGGAGATTATAGAAGTGTAGGAGATAAAATGCAAGATTGTGCCGATGGCTTTTTAAGAGAAGAAATCGGCGTGCCAGCGATTGATAGCTTCAGAACTAAAGCTAAGATTACAATTTCGCACGCCAGCAAAAACTTAAGTTTTGATAGCGTGATCGTTTTTGAACGACCAGACAGAGCAAGATTAGAATT
The DNA here is from genome assembly GCA_031278395.1 of Deltaproteobacteria bacterium. Lineage (GTDB taxonomy): Bacteria > Bdellovibrionota_C > UBA2361 > SZUA-149 > JAITKM01 > JAITKM01. Next base: position 10,840 of record JAITKM010000022.1, read on the forward strand.
TTTAAAACCTGGGCTACAACAAATCGAAAGTATAATGACGATTAGCGATGATAATGTTACAGCTTATTCGACCAGTAATCAGACTGTGTTTCAAGGCAAAGCCAATTATACTAGCATCTATCGACTATTTGGTATTCCGCTGACTGAAGAAGAATTAATGAGTTGGTTTGTAGGGCGTTTGTTAATTAAAGAAAATTATCAGTTGCTTGAAGTTAAACGTTCTAGCTTATTGCCAGGACGAATGTATCTGCTTTACGATATGCATGACGGCAGAAAAGCGAGAATACTGCTAGACGGGGCAAAGGCGGAGTGCGATTATCCGAATTTTAGAATTAGAGAGATTGAGATTTTAGCACGTTCAAATGAGAAAACTTTGTTTTACACAGTTTATGGATATAATGATGATGAAATGGTTCCAGCAGAAATAAAGTTCAAAATACATGAAGTTTCTGCTGATGGTTTAATTATCATTGCTAATAAGTATGAAATAAATGCGCCTTTAAAAAAGTATGGTAATAAATTATTCAAAATAAACTATCCAGAACATGCAATAATTAAAGATATTTCAGAGATGGATAAAAATGATATGTTGTTTAAGCCGTAGCCTCCTTAAAGAGAAGGAAATGGCGGGTAGCGCCGAAAGGAAGGTTGGTATACTTTGGTACACTATTATTCTGTATTAATAAAAATTCCAAAAAGATTCTTGCAAAGATAAAAATTTTTATGATAGGCAGTTGCCCGCAGTCGTGATGTACGATTGTCTTTTTTATTTATTTTTAGTTTAGCTAAAATAAATATAAAGAGATGGACCTTCTGCTAAGTAAATTATTAAGCGTAGCGCGGTTTGCGAATCGCCCACCAGCTAATTTATTAATTTATGCAGTTTAGAGACGACGCATTGTAATGCGTCCCTATGCGGATGGATTTATTAAGCAGAAGGTCTAATTTTGTACATGTATTATTAATTATAATTATTAATATTAATTAAAACTGGAAACCTTTTTAAGGTTTTCTAGATATTAACTTTAAGGAGTTAAGATATATATGAAAAACAAATTAGGATTAACTTTAGGAGCTTTGTTCCTGGCTCCTGTAATCGCTAGCGCTACTGATGGCGCTAGAGTGACTTATGATAAAGGAACTAAAATTGAAATCCCTAGCGCTGGTTTTGATTTGAGGTTAAATACTGAAATCGCTACTTATTATTCCTATTCTGCAGGTAACAAAGGATATCTTGAAAAGAATTCTTTTGATGTTAACAGAGCTGATTTTGTCGCTACAGGTAATGTGGCTAACAAAGCTTTTACTTATAACTTAAGATATGCTTTCAACGAGAGTGAAAATCTTAATGCTATTTCGCCGATTTTGGAAGAATTAAGAGTTGAACCGTATAGTAATTCCTCTTTTTTAAAAGAAGCCTGGGTTCAGTGGAATGCTAGTGAAAACACATATGTTCGTTTGGGACGTCAGAACTTTCAGTTTGGCTTACAAAACGCTATGGACGAAAATGGTTACTTGTTTGCAACTCGTGCTTTGCCATTTTCAGTAAACCACTATCCAACCCGTGACGACGGTATTGTAGCGTCTACTTCTTTTAAGAGTGGTGAATGTGATGCCTTAACTTTAGTTGGCGGAGTATTTAACGGTTATGGTAATACCTATGCGGTTAATGATCCGTTTGAAAAAAGCACTGACGTTATTGGTCATTTAGCTGTTAACTATATTGGTAATGGTTATGATCGTTCATATGAAGGCGACTACTATCAAACTAGAAATTTGGCTTGGACCTTAGGTTTAAGTGGTTCATATGGCAAGTTAGAAAATCCATATTATGGTGAAGAAGCTTACGAAATTGGCTTAGATTTTGGCGCCAAGAAGTCTGGTTTCTCAATTCAATCTGAAGTTACTTGGCATGCGCAACAAGCTGAACCAATTGACCAATATTTAGGTTACTACTTACAGACTAGTTTCTTTGTTATTCCAGAAAAAGTTGAGTTAGGCTTACGTTATGCCGGATTCTACTATGATAGAAGCATATACCAAGACTACGTCAATAATAAGTTTAACCACGAAGGATCTATTGTAGCTAATGTTTATTTAGCTGGACCTGCTCTTAAATGGCAAACTGGATTTTCTTATTACAGATTAAGCGGTCATCATGACCTCCAAATAGATAGTAATCCAATAAAAGATAGAGACTCCGGTAACCAATACAAAGCATTTACTGGTTTTGTTGGAAACTTCTAAGTCTATCTGTAACAAAAATAGAATAATGACAAATTTAAGTTTGTTATTATAATTAAAAGCCCTGTGGAGATGAAAATTTCCGCAGGGCTTTTTTTATAAATATAGCGCAGTTGCGGGCATCCATCTTGTCAGCACTTCGCACTGACATCCCCCTTCTTTTTGAGGGGCATGTATTGTCCCCCTCAAAGAGGGAGGGAGTTTATGAAAAAAATAATTACTAAGCTGTTTATTTGTTTTGTAGGTTTGTTTTTTGTTAATTTGACTTGTTTTTTATACCCCAACGGCTTACGAGCTGAGGAGCCAAATATTTATTATCAACGCGGGGCTAAGCTCGCAATTCCCAGCGCTGGTTTTGAGCTAAAACTACGCACCGAACTCGCTAGTTATTATTCATTTACCAATTATTCAGCCTTTAAAACTAGAACTACAAATTCCATACAACCTGATTCTAAAAACTCTTTTGATATTCAGCGAGCTAATATAATAACCGCTGGTAATGTTGCTGATAAGCGTTTTAGTTACTTTATTAAATATGAAGCGATTAAAACCAATTTGGGTATTTATGGCGATTTGTTTAACTCTGCTGACCCAGAACACAGCGGTAAGTTGTCAGAAACCTGGGGACAATGGAATGCCCCAAACAATTATGCTAAATTGCGAGTTGGTAAGCAAAAAATTCCTTTAGGATTGCAAAGAGCTATGCAAGACACGGAGCTACAATTTGTAACTCCAGCCCTGAGTAACCAAGTCATGTTTGGTGTTTTTGATACTAATCTAAATGAAAAAAATAAAATTATTACCTTAGAGGATAAAAACACAGGTATTATGGGGCAAAGCGTGACGCCTTACAAAAATCTTTTAATTAGTTGGACTACGGGGATTTTTAATCAAGAGCCCGGAACTAACTCTAACACAAATGTTTTAGGACTATTAGGGGTAAATCTAGTCAGTAACGATTACGACAGAACAGTAGAAGGAGATCGTCAATATTCTCAAGCCTTAGCTTGGACTGCTGGGATTAGTGCAACCGTAACAAGGTTAAATCTTGAAAGACGAACTGTTGATGTGTTAAACGGCGCCCTAGATTTTGGTCTTAAGTATCGAGGATTTTCGTGGCAAAGTGAGGGATTAATAAATTATGCTAATGCTGGCAGGCATGGTGATGCTGTAAACCTTGGTTACTATACGCAGTTCGGGTATTTTATCGTGCCACAGTTACAGGAGCTAGCAATTAGGTTTTCGGGAATAGATTTTGATAAAGGTTTTAGTCAGAAAGCAGGTTTTGAGTATTCATTGGTTTATAATTATTATTTAGTAGGGGAGTTTTTAAAATTTCAAGCTGGTCTAGCGTATTATGATTTAAAAATGTCGTTGGCAAACAGCGAGAAGTATCAAGTTTTTAAGGGATTAGTTGGAGTGTCTGGAGTATTTTAGAGGTTCTTGTGAATTATTAAAGATACTTTAAAGGTGATTTATGAAAAAAATATTGAGTATTGTTTTTTGCGTATTATTAGTTTTTATAGTTCTAGCTTGTGGTCCGACCCTAGGATCGCAAATTCAAATTACAACTGTTCCGGAACCTAGCGTAGAGCCGCCAGAGTTTACTAGGCAACCTTCAGTTACTATCGGTTTTTTTAAAGATGTCCGACCTGGAAATTATGTGGTTAAGCATTATGAAACCTTGGTTCAGCCGTCTAATTCTGTAAGTTTTGAGGTTGAAGATGTCCTGCGCAGAACTTTAGTGAACGCTGGCTTTTTAGTTAATAGCGCTGCTCCTGTAATTATTAAAGGAGAAATTCGGCAGTGGGTTGTTGATATAAAAAGTAATTTTCCGATTAAGTTAGATTCTAAAGCAACCTTGTGGATTGAAATAATTGGTCCAGATAACAAGCGAATTTATTCTGGAATTTATTTAGGAACAGGACATTTTGAAAAAGTGGCTGTAGAAAACAAAGATCTTCAGAATACTTTAAATATTGCTATGACCGCTGCAATTTCAGGAATAGTTAAGGATAAAAAACTTCTTAGTATCTTATCCTCGTTTTAAGGAAATCGTTTAGTTTCAAAATTATCTACTACCTAACACTTTGGCTTGCTAAGCAAAAATACTTCCCCTCCTAGAAATAAGGGGGAAGTATTTGTCTTTGCAAAGCTAAAGAAAAATACAGGCTAGTAGATTGTTAATCTACTAGTAAACGTCGCCTATCTCAACAAACTAACAGCTAAAGAAGGCTGTTGATTAGCTTGAGCTAAAACAGAAGCGCCAGCTTGCTGTAAGATGTTTAAGCGCGTCATTTCAGCAGCTTCAGCAGCAACATCAACGTCTC
>JAITKM010000027.1 GCA_031278395.1 Deltaproteobacteria bacterium
GATGCTACATTCTCCAAACATTCTCCAAAAAAAATTTAATGATAAGTTGAATATATCGTCTAATTTATCAATTAATTTCATACAGGGATAATCGTAATAAGAGGACTGTTCTAGATTAACTAGATTAAAGATTAAGAATCTTTTTTGCTTAACTTGGCGCCAATGATGTTGGTTTCAGTATTAGCAGTTTCATAGTGGCGTTTCCAGTGAGTGGCTCTGGTAATAATCGTTGAGGCATAGTCGCTAACTGCTGACGGGGTTCGGTATTTACCTTGTAGGACTTTGTCAACATTACCTGGTCCCCAGTTATAAGCGGCAAGCATATAAGTTCGATTGCCTTTATATTTTTTCTCTAACCATTTTAGATAATCAATTCCATAAGAAATGTTAGTGCGTGGATGATTGAGGTTAATATTGTTGGATTTAGCAATATCTTTGGCTGTCTCTGGCATTAGTTGCATGAGCCCCATAGCTCCGACATGCGACTTAGCATCAGCTTTAAACATACTTTCTACTGAAATTACAGCTGCTACAAAAAGCGGATCTATCTTTTTTTCGTGGGATAGCTCGACAATATGTTTAGCGATTTCACCACTGTTTTCAAGTTTTGGGCGTAGTGCCGCGATCATACCTGAGATAAATTTTATTTGTCCTTGCTGATCTTTAACAATTTCAGCTTGAGAAATAGTGTTTTGATTTTTAGTGCCAATTAAGGTTTGATTTTTTAAAAGCGCTACTTGGATTTGTCTTCTTTGTTCCAAAACATCACTAGACAAAATAGAAGGCCTCTTTTTAAATACTGGTTCTGCTTCTTCTACCACTGGGGTGGATTGAATTGAAATATTTAAGTTAATTTTAGCCAATTGCTCTGGCGTTAACATCGGGGCATTTTGAGCTAACAAATCTATAGTGCTAAAACCTTTAGGTTGAGTTTTATTTTGTGAAGAGCTAGAGTGTGTAGCCATAGCAGCAGAAATCATAAATGCGGCAGCTGGCACAATAAAAAGTACTTTGAAATTGTTTCCACTAAAGATATCAGTAACGTAAGAATTAAGAGTTGACTTCTTTTTTTTCTTATTCTTGTTCTCGTCAAAGTTATCAATGCGATTAGTATAGTAGTAACTACTCATTCTTTGTTCCTAAAATTTTAAAAAACAACAACTATAAAACCCATCTAGTTTTTAGTAACGCTGCATAAGATATTATCGGCACGTAACATATTTTACATGATTCGTATTTTGAAAGTCGGCAATTCTATATTAAAAAGACAATTTTTTATACTATGGTAATGTAATATTTTGATTTTTATATAATTTTTCTGGTATGGGGTTACTTTCACAACTTTCACATTTAGATTTTTTAAATAACTAATAAATTTAGTCTGTTATTTAGATAGACTTTATAACCATTTGATTTTATTATAACTATCGGAGCCAACAGCACGAATCTGACGCACGACTCTTTAGTTAATATTATTAATTATGCAATTACCGGTATAGTCTGAATGATTAGCTTGTTGCTTGCGTTCGTTTTTAAATAATACTCCTCGATTATTGTTGTTATATTGTTGTATCATAAATATTTATCCTTAAATTTCCTCCTCAAAAACTAATAACTGCTTTAATTTTTGATTTCTTTGTTTATATAAGGAGGATTTTTTAATACTCTGTAAACTAGCCAAAAGTTTGCTAAGAAACCTCGCGCAAAAGAGGTTAAGGCTATAACCAAAGGGTGTATATATTAATGAAACATCGCGTTAATTTAGGTGGCTATAATTAGTTACCACCTAAAAAACTTAATAAAATTGACTAAGAATGTTTTTGTTTGTGATTTTTTCTGGGATAATGTATCTCACTTAGGTTTTAAGGATATTAATTTTTACCAGAACGAAAAACAAAAAAAATGGAGCCAATGTTATTTAATAGTAATAAATTAGGTTACCGTCCAATTATTAAAAGAAATCCTCCAGATTTATCAGAGTTCGATATAGCAGGTATAGGATGTATCCCCTCTGAATTAGCGTATAAACTACTTAATGGTTATGCAAAAGAATATCCTTACTTATTTTATAAGGGGGATGTAGATTTACTTAGTAAGTCAATTGTTTCTGTTGTGGGGACAAGAAATCCGTCCATGAAAGGAATCGAAAAAACTACTAGAGTAGCTGCAACTTTAGTTTCCGAGGGATATATTGTTATGTCAGGATTAGCTAAAGGGATAGACACTGTCGCCCATGAAACTACGCTAAGACAAAACGGTAAAACTATAGCAGTCCTAGGAACTCCACTAACTAAAATATATCCGGCTAAAAATAAAAAGCTTGCAGATAATATATCTAAAACAGGATTATTATTATCTCCATCCTTACCTGACGAAACCTTTGGTAAGCACCTTTTTCCTCGAAGAAACAAATTAATGGCAAGACTTTCAATAGCTACTATAATTATAGAAGCAGGTGAGACATCAGGAGTAATACATCAAGCTGCTGAGTGCCAAAGGCAAGGAAAAATAATTATTTTTTTAAAATCGTTAGTAGATAAAGTTACATGGGCTAATAGTTTTATTAAAAATGGAGCGCACGTAATAGATACACCAAAAGACCTAAAAGAGTTATTAAAATGAATTTTGACATAAAACTAGAGGGGTATAAATTAAGTTTTAAGTCTTCTTACGACAAAAAAAGAAAAACAGGTTATCTGTGTGAATATTTTCCATATGGTAGTTTAAGGGCAAAAACATGGAGACATAATACATGGTCTCCTGAGATCTTGAATTATAAAGAAGGTGAAGATAACGATATTAAATTTTTTGTAGAACCTTTTTCTATATTAATAAAGGAAGTGTTAAACCTAACGCCCTTTACTAATAATGAGCCTATTTTTCTAGTTCCTATTCCAACATCTATTGTATGGAACAAACCAGAGTATAATAATAACCCAAGAAAAAAAGGCGATCCTCGTAACCGAGATAATCGTAATATAATATTTTGTCAGATGCTTAAAAACGCTCTTTCAAAAAAGTTTCCGTCTCTAACAGATATAGAGCTAATAAGAAGAGTTACAAGAGTTAAAACAAAAGATAAAAGTATAACAGCGCAGCAGCATAAGGCTTCTATGAAAATAAATAACTCTATATGTATAAATAATAAAGCGATTATTATCTTAATTGACGACATTATTACCCATGGTAATACGATTAATGGCGCTAAACTCTTAATTCAAGAACAACTTCCAGCCACTGAAATAATCTGTCTTGCTATAAGTAGGACAACCCTTTCCTAAAAAAATTCAGCAGGGTTAGTTAAAAAATGTTGTAAAATATAATCACTATGAAAACAAGGAAAGAAAAACTACCAATTCAGACTAGAAATTTAAATGTGATACCTGAAAGTATTAATGAGGTAGATCGCACTGTTGATGTTATTTTCACAACAGGTGCGACGATTAAACGATACTCGTGGAGTGGTGAGAGCTATAATGAAAAATTAGAGGTTTCTAATAAAGCGATTAACTTTGAAAGATTAAATGCTGGTGCTGCTATTTTAGATAGCCACCAGTCAAGCGGAGTTGATGCTTTACTGGGAGCAATAGTTCAAGATTCCGGCAGAATAGAAAATGGAAAAGGAATTATTACAGCAAGATTTTTAAAAGATGATGAAGTTGCTGATAAGGTGTGGAATAAAATTCGGCAAGGATTTTTGAGGTTCTTTTCAGTCGGATATTCAGTAGAAAAATATATTGAAACTTTAGTAGATGGTGTTCGCACGTTAACAGCAGTTAGTTGGACGCCGCTCGAAATTTCAATTGTTACAGTGCCAGCTGATGCGGGTGCTGTGATTAGGGCTAATTCAGATTATTCTGAATGTGAAATAACTTATTACGATTACAGCGGGCTAAATAATGGCAAAGTGATTTTACTTCGTGAACAGTTAGCTGCTGACGTGGCTTACTTTTTTCATTTCTCTGCTACGGAAGTTATGGATATGTCTTTAGACGACTTGGTTTGGTGGGTAAAGCAAGGTAATAGGATAGTAGAGGAACAAAAAAAACAATTAAAGAAATATTAATTGCTATACCACAGTAAAAGGAGAGGACCAGTCCACCATATATTCCAGATAAACCATAATGGAAATATAATATAATAAACTATCCAAATAGCTACAGCAACTGACACTAGTTTACAAATCAAATCAGAAATTGTGAAATCTGTTTGTTTTTTAGAGTTTTGTTGTTCCATAGAAATGTTTTAAGTTTTTTAGATAATATCGGCTTAATATATAAAATTTGATTTTAATACAATAAAAATGGCAAACACTTTTAATTTACAGACTATTTTGTCATGTCAAGATAACTTAAGCGGAACCTTTAATAAGGTAACAAAGACCATTGCTCCATTATCAAAACAATTTTCACAAATACATAAAAATATTCTTTTAGTTAATAGTGGTATTAGAAGTATATTTCCGCCGCTGACTGGATTACTCGGCGGTGCAGTTATTTATACAGGTATAAGAAATTTCAAAAATCTTACTCTTCAAACAGCAGAGCTCGGCGCTGGTATCAATAAAACAGCAAGGCAAGTTAATTTTGGTGTTGAAAATTTTCAACTCTGGCAGTATGCCGCTCAAAAAAACGGTGCATCGCCGAAGGTTTTACTGGTGCATTACAACACTTAAATAAAGGTATGGCGCAGCTATCAGCTGGCACTGGAAACATGTTGTCTAACATTAAAAAAGTTTCTCCTAATTTAGTCCGACAATTAAAAGCTGCAAAAGGTAACGAAGAGGCTTTTGACTTAATGATTAAGGCAATTCGTGGCGTTCAAGACCCTGCTAAAATTATCCGGCGGGTTATTAAAACATGGTTATATTCTTAGTAGCAGCATATTAAGTGTTATAATTAAAACTACAGCATACCTTTTAAGTTTTGCAAAAGGTATCTGGGCACAATCTGCTATACTTACAGGAAAGTTGTTTAGCGGGCTTGTTATGGCTACAAAAGCTGCATGGGGATTTGCCGCGTCATTGCTAGTTAATCCTCTATTTTTGATAGTTGCGGGCATTGTGGTAATATCTAATATCACAGGCAGTGGCGAAATAACCGACGCTAAAGGCTCCATGAGTGGGAGATTTAACTTTAATTATACCACAGGACGGGCTTGAGTTTAATCTTGCAATGCAGGGGGTTGACTTGCAAACAGGCGACGATTTAAGGACGGTTGAGAGGTTATATTTAAATCGCTGGGGTTATGTCTAGGGGATAACGCGCAAAATGGCGTCGTTTACATTTGGCAAGATTATAATTACTGGTAATGCTGGTTTCTTTGCTACCAGTGGGAACTGTTTTTCAAGCTACTAACGGGATAAAATATATCGCAACGGAATCTGTTATTCTGACCATATCAGAATAACAGAACTAATCTGCCTGCCAAATTCCAAATTGAAGATTAGTTTTAAAAGAACATTGCTAATTTCAATGAAACGACCAACGCAAAGATTACTAAAGACTCAATCAGTGCTAAAATCAGAATCATAGGAGTAAACAAAGATTTCAAGGACTCAGGATTTCTGCCAATACTTTCTAAAGCCGCTGCTCCAGCTCGACCTTGACCCAAAGCTCCAAGCCCAGCAGCTACACCAATACCAATTGCAGCGGCTAAAGCTCTAATATCTGTTAAATACTCACCTAAAGCTGGATCTGATTGTGCGAACGCAAAACTAACACCACTCAGCAACAATAAATTAAACAATGCAAAACCAAATACTAACATTCTTTTCATGGAATTATATCTCCTTTAATAAAGGTATTTAATAAAACTACATCTGCTCATGCTCTTTGTGACTGTCATGCCCTTCAACTACTAATTTTATATAGACCATAGAAAGCAGAGAAAAAACAAAAGCCTGTATAATACAAACAAAAGTCCCTAGCGCATAAAAGGCAATCGGAATTAAAAATTTTCCAGCCAAATCATTGGCAATATTTAAAGTTAAATGATCACCCGTCATATTACCATAAAGACGAATGCTTAAAGTCAACGGTCGCACAAGGTTACTAACTATTTCAATCATTGCAACCATTAAACCAATTAAAAGCAAAGCTGGCTTCATTAATTCTGGTCCACCAAAAAAGTGTTTCAGATATCCCCAAAAACCGTTCTTAGCAAAACCAACCACATTATAAAAAATAAATGAAATAATTGCGATGCCAAAATTAAACACCACATTATCAGGCCACACTCCACCAGTTGCAGCTATAAATCCAGGCACTAAACTTAGTAGATTTAAACATAAAATATAAACAAAAATTGTGGCAATAAAGGGCAAATATTTTCGATTTTCTCTGCCCATAACATCATCGCTTAAGGATAATAAAAAACTACAAAGCGCATCAGCTACGTAGGGTAAAGAAAATTTATCATCTGGCACAACATAATTATTCGGATTTCTGCGGATTAGATAAGCAACAGAACTAAAAACGACAGCCAGCAACACAGCCACAAAAATCGCTGTCAGCAAAGTCTGGTTCCCTTGAGGAAAAAACTGTTCGATAAAGGTGTAACCGTGAGACATAAAATAAAAAATAATGGAGTTTTTAATTAAAATTACTCGCACTAGGTGATAAGACAGGCGACAATAAATATTAAAACAAACTTTCCTGCAAGTTATTTTTATTCAACAGATATTTTTTTGATAAAAAATGTATTTAACTAAAAATGCTTAAAATTTAAGCACAGTTACTTGAATTTGTTAAATAACAACTTTAAGTTACCTCAAATAATTTTTAAGGTTTGAATTTTTTTTTCATTTAGTCTAACAGCTTTCAACCTTTTGCATGAAGTAATTTGAGTTTGGACAAAAATTCACTTCTAAGCAGTGATTGGTATTGATCTTGATGTAAAGAATTGTGTATTCATGCACCGAAATTTTGCAAAGTATATTCACTGCATGAGTTATGAATTTTAAATACTGGGGGTTGGATAATGATAAATGTTGCAATAGAGTTAAGTAAAGATACAGTAGATTTTTCACCTGCTGTCCTCTGGCAAAAAAGTACTGAAGTATTAAAAAGTAAACTTGATCCTCAAATTTACGCCGCTTGGATTAAACCCCTAAACTTCAACATTGTTGCTAGCAATAGTGCCGCAGAAGCAACTAATGCTAAAAAAGTTTTTGAATTAGTTGCTCCCAATAAATTTAGTCGCGACCATATTAAAAAAAATTATGCTGATGTTATCAATTCAGTTTTAGCCGATGTCATAGGTGAACAGAATTTTTCCTTAAATTTTAAAATGAATGAGAATGTTGTGCGTGGGACTTCTGTCTTAGAACCACTTACAAACTCTGGACCATCTAAAAATTTAAAATTAGTAGTTCAATCGAAAATTGATAAAACCCTTAAAAAATACTATCCTGAATCAAATCTAAACCAAAGTTATAACTTTTCTAACTTTGTGGTTGGCGCCTGTAATCAGTTTGCATATGCAGTCAGCATGAAAGTCGCTGAAAATATGGGAACTATGTATAATCCGTTATTTTTATATGGTGGTGTAGGTTTAGGCAAAACTCACTTAGTCAATGCTATTGGTAATACTGCCATTCGTCGTGGCAAAAGAGGTTTATTTATTTCGGCGGAATATTTTTTAAATGAATTGTATTATGCCATTCGTTCAAAAGCCACTTCAGAGTTTAAAAATAAATTTCGTTCCTTAGATTTTTTAATTATTGATGATGTCCAATTTTTCTGCGGTAAAGAGATGGTGCAAGAAGAAATGTTTCATACCTTTAACGAGCTATATCAACGTAATAAACAAATTATCATTACGGCTGATCGCTTACCGCAGGAGCTAACCGGGCTTGAAGATCGCTTAAAAACACGTTTTAGCTGCGGGCTATCTGTAGATTTACAAAGACCAGATTTTGAAACACGGGTGGCAATTTTGATGGAAAAAGCCGAAGAAGAAGGTTTGATTTTGCCATCAGAAGTCGCTCAATATTTAGCGGAACAAATCGATACTAACGTGCGTGAATTGGAGGGCGCTTTAAATCGTCTCAAAGCCATGAGTTCGCTAAATGCTGCACCAATTGACTTAAAGCTCGCGACCAACTCTTTGGGACAAATTTTAAATAATCGCCACAAAATTACGACAGTGCTTGGTATTCAAGAGGCAACAGCACAGTATTTTAGAGTTGGCATTCAAGATTTGTTAGGTAAAAGACGAACTAGTAATGTAGCTTTAGCTAGACAAACTGCTATGTATTTATGTCGTGCTTTAATTGCTAAGTCCTTTCCAGAAATTGGCTCATCTTTTGGCGGACGTGATCATTCAACGGTCATTCACGCCTGCAAAACCATCGAAAAAAAACTTAAAGAAGATAAAAAATTTTCCGAGATGGTAGAACACATCAAGAAAGGTATATGAAATTTCAAGTTGTTATCGTCGGTGGTGGGCATGCCGGAATTGAGGCTAGTCTAGTTTGCGCTAGACGTGGCTTGCAAACTGCATTGGTTACTTTTTCTCAAGAAACTATTGGTGCTATGTCTTGTAATCCAGCCATTGGAGGATTAGGTAAAGGACAATTAGTTAAAGAAATAGACGCGTTATTTGGTGAAATGGCGCTTGCTATTGATGCTACAGGAATTCAATATCGGACACTTAACTCTTCAAAAGGTCCCGCCGTTCATTCTTCGCGAGCCCAAGCTGATAAAGATGAATACAGCAAGTATATGCTGCGAGTTATTAAGACTTGTCCAAATCTAAGTTTAATTTGTGGTGAAGGAAAAAAAATTGTGCTGCAAGGATCTCGGGTCATTGGGATTTATATTGAGGATACTCTGCTAGAATGTCAAGCTGTTGTCCTAACGACAGGAACTTTTCTAAACGGTTTAATGCACATGGGCGAAAAACAAAGCAAGGGTGGACGCTATCAAGACAAAGCTGCTTTGTATTTAAGCAACTCTTTGTGCGATCTGGGATTAAAAATTGGTCGGCTCAAAACTGGTACGCCAGCTAGACTTAGCGCTGCATCCATTGATTTTTCTAAGTTACAAAAACAGCCTGGCGACGAACCAATTCGTCCGTTTTCTTTTAGAACGCCTGCAATTGTGCGGGAGCAAATTCCGTGTTGGATAACTCATACAACTGAAGCAACGCATGAAATTATTAGGGCTAACCGTGAGCGTTCGCCGCTATTTAATGGGCAAATTAAATCTGGTGGTCCGCGTTATTGTCCGTCGATTGAGGATAAAGTTTTTAGGTTTCAGGATAAATTAACACATCATATTTTTTTAGAGCCAGAAGGGCGCAACTCGGATTCTATTTATCCAAACGGGATTTCAACCAGTTTACCCATTGATGTGCAGGAAAAATTTATGCTGAGTATACCGGGTTTAGAGCAAGTGAAGTTTTTGAGATATGGTTATGCGGTTGAGTATGATTATGTTGACCCACGTGAGTTAGATAGGTCCTTACAGGTCAAATCTGTGCAAGGGTTATATTTGGCAGGACAGATTAATGGAACGTCTGGTTATGAGGAAGCGGCGGCACAAGGAATTTTGGCTGGCTTGAATGCTGGCAATTATGTTTTAGAACAAAAGCCACTGATTTTAGGGCGTGAGGAAGCGTACTTAGGAGTTATGGTTGATGATTTAACAACTTTGGGAGTTGATGAACCTTATAGGATGTTCACTTCGCGGGCTGAGTATCGCTTACATATTCGAGAGGACAATGCTGATTTGCGGCTTACGCATTATGCGCGTGAGTTTGGGTTAGTCTCGGATGATGCGTGGCGTAAGTTTTGTGCAAGACGAGAACTTTTTGAAAAAGAAAAACAAAGATTAAAGGAAACTGTTTTGAAGCCGTGTGTGGAAAATAATGCTTGGTTATCTGGCAAGGGGAGTGCTGAAATTTTTGATTCGATTAGTTTGTATAATTTATTAAAGCGTCCTGAGCTTAGATATGCTGATGTAATGCAGGATAAAATTCTTTCTGAACGTGAAATTGAGAGGTTAGAGACAGAAATAAAATTTGAAGGTTATTTGGCTAAGCAGCAACAGGATATTGATCGTGTAAAAAAAATGGAGGAGGTAAAGCTTCCGCAAAATTTTGACTATTCTGGGCTAAAAGCCCTTAGTATTGAGGTGCGTGAAAAGCTAAATCGTGTCCAGCCGCTAACTTTGGGGCAAGCCTCTCGTATTTCTGGCATAACACCTGCGGCAATTTCTGCCATTGCAATGTATTTAAGAAGAGCGTGATTTTATTAGAAATTTTTACAAAAATTCGTGGCTTTTTCTTTTTTCTGGTCTTTTGGCTTTTTTCTGGCTTTTTTCTGGTATGGGGTTACTTTTACTTTTAGATACCTAAAAAAAATAACAAATAAATTAGATATGTTATAAATATTTAAAACACTAAAAAGATAAGAAAAGTAATAAGAAAAGTAACCCCATACCAGAAAAACCAGAAAAATAGAAAAATTTTGACTATTCTGGGCTAAAAGCTCTTAGTATTGAGGTGCGTGAAAAGTTAAATCGTGTCCAGCCGCTAACTTTGGGGCAAGCCTCTCGTATTTCTGGCATAACACCTGTTTCTGGCTTTTTTCTGGTATGGGGTTACTTTTACTTTTAGATACCTAAAAAAATACCAAATAAATTAGATATGTTATAAATATTAAAACACTAAAAAAATAAGAAAAGTAACCCCATACCAGAAAAATAAATGCCAGAAAAATAAAATGGTTTTACTTTTTTATTTTTCAATCCTTTTTTTTGCGTTAGCGCGCAAAGAGAGACCGATGAATGAACTAATTTTTCGAATGTCTCTCAATCTTCTTCAGAGCGACATTTTCTCGGTAAGAAAGATTGTGGAGAGTGCTGGAAGATTTACTTCCCAGAAAGTCGAGAATGCTGTTGGGAATGCAGAAGATAATAACAATCCAAATACTTGTGAAAGATTCAAGTGGTATTCTCTTATTGCAATTCTTCCAAGAGGAGTGAATGTGCCAATAGGTTATATTGATTTCTTTAAGGATCCGGCGAGCGAGTTTTTCTATGAATTAAATTTTTTATCAATAGAAAATCATTACCAAGGCAAAGGCTTTGGAAGCTCACTCCTTGAAGAAGTCGAAAAGCTAATCCTTGCTTTCGGTGGGTCGAAAGTAAAAATTAGTACTCACGGAAAGTTTAAAAGCATAATCGTTTTTTATGAAAAGCATGGTTATAAGATTTATTCCAACGACCCAGATCACTACACATTCGGTGATAGTGAGGTGTTGATGAAGAAAACGTTAACTTTAAATCCAATCGTTTTGACAATTTTGATTGTAAACTTGGAAACATAAATTAGCGTTTTCGTGAAAAATTTTTCGCTAAGTGAGTTCTTATTTTGCCTTTTGCATTTCTTTGTAAATCACAAAATAAGAACTCACTTAGTATTTTTTACACTTTTTTAAATTTATATGTCTAAATTCTTTTAAATTCTGGTAATGGATTACTTGCAAGTAATTATCTAATAAGATATCTCCAATCTTTATAATTCTTTATTTACTTGATAAATCCACCGTGGCAATGTAGGCGATAAACCACTTCGCTATCTTTTGATATTTCTTCCAAACCAGTAAAGTTTGATAAATCACCGTCAGCTACAAAAGTATATTTCCACTCACCGTTAACAAACTCTTTTGGACCTCGCACAGGCAAAATATCTTTATCTTCTCCGATTTGCATTAATGCAGGACGCAGGGCTTTATCAACAACGTCTTCGGTCAAGTCGTCATTGAGCATAAATCCATAATAATTCATACCCCATTGGGGACGAGACCCGCCATCATGATAAACTACTTCCTTGCCCAAGAACTTCTTGCCGCCAAAATAAGTATTGTGATAGTCCCAGTCGCCATTCTCATAATGGTAATCTTCAGAGTTAGGACGGAGCGAGACAACTTTTTTGATATTTTCATTGGCGTAAGTTTGCTTTTTAGCTTCCACTAAAAATTTATGTAATTCTTGAATATCAAAACCGTAATAACTTGGTAATTGGTAAGTTGGAATACCGATTGATGCGCCATATTGTCGCATTGTTTCGTAATCTGATTTTTTGCTACGATCTAACTTGAAAACTTTATTTAAGAAAATTATATAATGAGAGTTATTATTTCTAAAATCCGCATACCAACTTGCGCCGTGCTCTTGATCAAGCGACTTACTGATTTTGTCGGCAATTCTATCAATCCGATTTTCTGGTATTTCAACCGTGTCCATTGTCTACTTAGAAATCCATGGTGTTTGGTGTCCGTCTTCAACTTTTTCCACTTCAGTAGAAATTATATTTAACTCTGACAAAATACTTTTGTCACCCAAACTCTCTTCAATTATTACTCCTTTGTAACTTATGATTTTTGATCTATTTTTCTGGTTTTGAAATATTTTTGATTTTTATTAAGGCTGTTTCTTTGCTGAAAGTTACAAATGATTACACGTTCTCTTTGGAGACTTTTAGTGTTTGTCCGGCTCTTAATTTCGATGGATTTTTAATGTTGTTGTAGGCAATAACTTCCTTTTTAGACATAGAAAACTTTTTAGCTATTGAAGCAACTGTATCGCCCCTTCTAACTTTATAGGCAATCATATTAGAGCCTTTTTTCTTGCTAACTGATTTATTACTGGCAAGCTTTGTGTTCTTACTACGTTTTGCTTTTGCTACTATAACATTATTATTTTTTGTTTTTGCTTTAGCTACAACAGTTGTTTTTTCACTAAGCATATTGCCACCAATTTTTAATTTAGCTACGACAATTTTACCTTTACCTTCTGGAACTTTTAACACATAACCAGCTGGAACTTTTGCTCGCCCCTTAATAACTGGCGACATAATCGCCCGATTATACCATAAAAATTGATCTTGACTCATTTCTGAAGTGCTAACTAATTGTTTAAAAGTATATGAAGAGTTTAATTTAATCTTATCGACGTACCAAGGTGCTTCTTTTTCAAGTTCTGGGAAATAATGCTTATAATTTTTTTCAACCTCAAGCGCAGCGATAAACTCAGTATAGAAATTTTTAGACGCAAATCCAAAAGTTTTACCATTATACTGGTTAATAATAGTTGCCATATTTTTACTACCAGTATCTTTGACAGCTCTCTGCATTCCAGCTAGCCCATGGTTATAAGAGGTAATAGCAACCGACCAGACGCCAAGATTGTTATAAGAATTTTTTAAATATCTTGCGGCAGCTTGTGTGCTTTCTATTGGGTCACGACGTTCGTCAATCTGATTATTGATAGTCATGTTATAAATTTTACCTGTGCTACGCATAAACTGCCAAATACCAGCCGCCCCAACACTACTATAAGCCTCATAATTAAAAGAAGATTCAACTAATGGTAATCTGGAAAGCTCAACCGGTACACCAGATTTTGCTAACTCATCTTCAATAATATATAAATAGCGACCAGACCTACGAATACCATCCATAAAACGTTCGCGAATTCCAGTCTGATATCGAATCTGCCCATCTTCTAAAGCTAATTTGTAATACTTGCGTGGAGTTGAAAATTTACTAAAAAGCCTTTCAATTCGGCTTTCAAGTTCATTGCTTGGTTTCTTGCCTTCGGCAAGTCTAGTTAGAGCTTTTCTGATTTTTTTAATTTCAGCTTGATTATTTTTTTTACGGAAATCTCTTAATTGAAAATCTTCAAGAATCTGACTTTTCTTTTCATAATCAACAACAGAATAAACAATCCACGGATAATCACGGTAATGAAAAACATCTTGTTTCTCACCATACTTAGTAAAAATACCCTTCCAAAAATTAATACGGTCTTCTAAACCACGCCTCTGAAATATATTTTCTGGAGCAGTATAAAAATAACTCTCTGCCTCCGCTGCCTCAACTTTTATAACTGAGAATATAGAGAAAAATAAAACTAAAAAAATGAAATTAATAAAAGCTTTCATGATATATTTCGCTTGGATATTTTAATATTACTTACGATGGCTTATGGGTTGAACATCGTCATTTTGTCAAACCCCCTTTAAGAAAAACTCAAAGAACCATATTATCAAAGGACATCAAAAACATAGGAAATATCCTACTATTGTTATGCTAATTTTTCAATAGTTTTTATAAAAAAAAATCACAAAATAATTCAATTATTTACCCCTTCATTTTATCTAAAAATTCACGGTTATTTTTAGTTCCATTCATTTTGTCCAGCAACCACTTCATTGCGTCAAGTGGACTCAGTGGAGCCAAAACTTTCCTGAGTAACCAAATTCTTTGCAAATCTTCTTCTGCTATCAACATCTCTTCTTTTCTAGTGCCAGACTTATTAATATCTATAGCTGGGAATAATCTTTGTTCGGCTAGTTTTCTATCTAAGCACAGCTCCATATTACCAGTGCCTTTAAATTCTTCAAAAATTACTTCATCCATTCTTGAACCTGTTTCAATCAAAGCTGTACCGACAATTGTTAGACTTCCGCCTTCTTCAATATTTCTAGCTGCACCGAAAAACTTTTTAGGTTTGTGGAGGGCGTTTGAATCCACGCCGCCAGATAATACCTTACCGCTGGCTGGCACAACTGTATTATACGCTCGTGCCAAACGTGTAATCGAATCCAAAAGAATTACAACGTCCTTTTTATGCTCTACTAATCTTTTAGCTTTTTCAATTACCATTTCCGCAACCTGCACATGTCGCACGGCTTGCTCATCAAAAGTGGAGCTAATAACTTCACCCTTAATACTACGTTGCATGTCCGTAACTTCTTCGGGGCGCTCATCAATTAACAACACCATTAATACTACATCTGGATGGTTAGTCGTGATTGAATTGGCAATTTGTTGTAGCAAAATAGTTTTACCTGTGCGTGGCGGAGCGACAATTAAAGCTCGCTGTCCCATACCAATTGGATCTAACATGTCAATTACCCGCATTGAATAACTCTCAGCACCGCATTCCAAATACAATTTACGAGTTGGATATAATGGCGTTAAGTTATCAAATAAAATTTTATTTTTCTGAGCTTCTACTGTTTCGCCGTTAATATCTCCAACTTTAAGTAAAGCAAAATATCTTTCGCCTTCCTTAGGTGGACGAATCTGTCCCGAAACAGTATCGCCAGTTCTTAAGTTAAAGCGTCTGATTTGCGCTGGGGAAACATAAATATCATCAGGACCTGGAAGATAATTATAATCAGGAGCTCTTAAAAAGCCAAAGCCATCCGGGAGAGTTTCTAAAACTCCATCGCCGTAAATTTGCCCATTGGTCTCGGATTGGGTGGTCAGGATCGTAAAGATTAAGTCTTGTTTTCTAAGAGTGCTGGCGCCTTCAATATTAAGTTTGTCTGCAATTTCTGTTAATTCAGTAATACTTTTTCTTTTTAGTTCGGTTAAATTCATTGTTCCTCTTAGGTTTGAGTTAATAAACGTGAGAATTATTAGGATTCCACAATTTTTCTTTCTTCAATAGTTTTGGCATTTACTGATTTTATATACAAAGGTTTTAAACTATAAATTTCATTTTGAGTATCTGTTGTAGTTTGCCAAGCCCAATTTGCCGCAAGTGTGGCATAATTTATCTGACTATCCAAAACTTCAACAAATTTATTAGTTAGGTTGTATTCTTTAATTTGAGCGGCAGAAAAATTTTTTAAATTAATAAAAATACTTTGCTCAAATTCTGAAACTTCTTCCTTGATAATATTTACAGGAGGAGTTAGTTCGTAAAGCATTGCCGCTTTAGCACTTTCAGAATTTTTAAGCAAGCCCAAATAAGCAGTTGCATAAAATTCTTTTTCATTAGCTGTCAGTAATGAAAAAATTATTATTGGTTCTGGAGCTGACAACGCCCATAACGCTTGTGCTTTTAACTTAGATAGACCAACAACCTGAAAGTTTTCAGAAAAATTAGCAAGTTTCATTCCTAAAACTGTAGCTAGACCACTTCTGATTCCTGTATAACTTCCAGGACCATTAATAATGCCAATTTTATCTAACTCTTTTAAAGTAAGTCCAGACTCTGCAAGTAATTCTTCAATACGGGGTATCAAATATTCAGCCACGCTTAAGCCTTTGTTTTGTCTTTCGAGAATTAATTTCCCATCTCTGACTAACGCCAAATCAATAGAAAAGTCTGTTGTATCAATACCCAAGCAATTCATTATTCTGCATTCCACTCGATTTGTTGCTCTTTATCAAGGTCTCGATTGCGGTGTCGAATATCGTTAAAGATTACGTAACTCATCAGCACCATTAACAGGAAAAAGCCAATCATTTGTGTGCCTTCTTTAAATTGTAATGGTAACTCGCCACCTTTTAATTTTTCCAGAATAAAAAACATTAAATGCCCGCCATCTAAGACTGGAATAGGGAGAAGATTTAGTACTGCCAAACTGACACTTAGTATAGCCATGAAACCTAAAATATTTTCTAAGCCCTGCTTGGCTTCCTCAGCAGCACGTTTAAAAATAAAAATTGGTCCTGATAACTTATCCGTGGAAAGCTCGCCAGTAATCATTTTCTGAAGTCCAACTAAAGTTAGCTTGGTAATAAGATAAGTTCGTTTGACCCCAATTTCTGGGGCTTTCCAGAAGGGAACAACCTTTTTATTCATCGCAACTTCTATGCCGATTAAATAAAAATCGCTTGGCTTATCAAAGATGTCTTTGATAGTTTTCTTTTGTGGCGTAATTACGAAGTCTAGCAAAGCGTTGCTTCTTTCTACTTTTAGTCTTGCAGGGGCGCCTGCTGTGCTACGAATCATCTTAACAGCGTCTTCCCATTTGTTAACTGGTCGGTCATTGATAGTGATAATTTTATCTTGCTCTTGTAAGCCAGCAACAAAAGCTGGCGACCCTTCCTGAACTTTGCCAACAATTGCAGATGATTCAGGTTCTTTAATACCCCAGACAGCTCCCATAAAGCCAAAGAGAATAATTGCTAAAATAAAATTAAAGATTGGTCCGGCAGCGACAATTGCAAATTTTTTAGAAAAATTTTGGTTTAAAAACCAGCAAGACGGGTCTTTAACCATGGCACGAGCTAAGTCATTCATTTCGGATTCTTCAACTTCTTTAGCTTTTTGTTCTTTAGCGAGTTGTTTGGCTGTTTTTTTAGGGTTAGCGGATTTGCGAACTAGGTTGTCGGTAGCGTTGTTAGTTGTAATTGGATCTGGCATATCGCCGACCATGCGCACATACCCGCCGAGAGGAATCCAAGAGATTTGATATACGGTTTCTTTAAAGGTGAATTTGTAAATTGCCTTACCAAAGCCCAAGGAAAATTTAAGCACGCCTACACCGCAACACTTTGCTACAATAAAATGTCCAAACTCGTGAACAAAAACCAAGACACCAATTACAATGATAAAAATAAAAGCTTGCCAAAGAAATAACATAATAACTCACAATTTATAATTCATTACTCGCTGACTACGAATAACGAATGTTGTTTATAATAAAGTACCAAACGGCATTGCATTTATTATTGCAACAATTCCTATTACCATCATTGAGGCTATAATAAATGGAACTACAAATAATAGCGCATCTAATCTATCCAGAACCCCACCATGACCAGGTAACAGATTACCAGAGTCTTTAACACCATTAATTCTTTTAATTAAAGATTCAAATAAATCCCCGAATTGTGCCACAATACCCAAGATAAGTCCTTCTATTATAGGGAAAGACGCGTAATAACTACCACGACCAAAGATATATTCTTCTATTATAGCAACCCGAATACTGTTGTGATAGTCAAAAAAATACGACTGAATATGTAGATACAATGATAGTGCCACTATTGATCCTAATAAACCAAAATAAACACCAGCCCATGTTTTTTTCGGGCTGATATTTGGGGAACAAAGAGATTTTCCAAATTTTTTACCACCAAAATAAGCAAAAGTATCTGAAAAGATAACAATTAATATACCAATCATGTGAACATTAGATATATGAGCTGTAAGGAACAATAGCGGTGATAAGAATGTTATTGAACCTAAAATCCAAATATAGAAAATACCCAACCATGTATGATCTGATAACCTCTTAACTACTTTTGCATTAAGCCCAACTTTATTGACTTGCCAACAACAATAAATTGCAAATAAGGTAAAAAACAAAGGAACTAGCAGAATAGAAGGTAATGATATTAACATTATTGCTAATATTACTGGCATAGAAAATTCAGGAAAGAATAGGTTTGAACCGAAACTAACAAGGAAAACAATCGAAATAATAATAGGAACTATTTTAGCAGTTAATGTACAGTCTTTTTTCATTGAGTAAAATTCCCAACTTATACACAAATACGCTGCTACACTTAACACTGATATTCCCCAATATCCCAGATACAAAGCTCCGGCTAAAATTGCCAGCAATACACCAGCTGTACAAATACGTTGTTTAAGTTGTGTCTCCATATTTATTGATTATGAAATTTTGAAACTGTATTAATATTATACTAGAAATGTCCTATAATTTTTCACGCATTGCCGAAGCGGCGTTCACGTTTGGTAAATTCAGCTAAGCAACGCTCAAAAACTTCCTCACTAAAATCTGGCCAATACTCTGGGCAAACTACGATTTCCGTATATGCCAATTGCCAAAGCAAAAAGTTTGAAATTCGCATTTCACCACTAGTGCGGATCAGCAAATCAGGGTCTGGCATATCGGCGGTCCAAAGCACTTTTGAAAAAAGTTCTTGATTAATATCTGCAATATCTATTTCTTTATTTTTAACCTGCGCTGCAATTTTCTGAACTGCCTTAACTATTTCATCTCTACCACCATAACTTAAAGCTAAAACTACCTCTAACTTATTATTCTGCGCTGTAGCTGAAATATTTTTTTGCAACCCAATCCGGACAGGCAAAGGCAATCTTTCAAGATCTCCAATAGCTTTTAAGCGAATACTATTCTTCATTAAATTGTCTAGCTCAGAATCCAGAGCTTCTTGTAAAAGTTTCATTAAAGTTGAAACCTCATGCTTATCTCGTTTCCAATTCTCAGTGGAAAAACTAAATAGTGTTAAATACTGCACGCCATTTTTAATACAAGCCTCAACTATTTTTTTAACACTTTCCGCCCCAGCCTTATGTCCCTCTGTGCGCTCCAGACCTCTAGCTTTTGCCCATCGCCCATTACCATCCATGATAATTGCCACATGTTTGGGCGCTACACTTCCAGACATTCCGCCTCTTTGGCTTTAAATATTCGCTCTATTTCCTCGATGGTTATATCAGTCTGCTTCTGAATTTTATCTTGGGCTTTTTTAAGCTCATCTTTTGTGAGCGTTCCTTCTTTTTCCAACTTTTTAATTTCCTCATTAGCATCACGACGATGATTGCGCGTTGAAACCTTCATCTCTTCGGCTAATCTAGCCACCATTTTCACCAACTCTTTACGGCTTTGTTCTGTCAGCGGCGGCACAATCAAGCGGATAGAATTTCCGTCGCGCGCTGGATTAATTCCCAGATTTGACATCTGAATTGCTTTTTCAATGGTTGGAGTGGCTGCTGGATCATAGGTTTGGATTAAAATTACACGCGCTTCAGGCGTTGACAACTGCCCTAAATGACTAATTGGCGTTTTAGCTCCGTAGTAATCTACCATAATATTTTCGACTAACCCTGTCGAGGCTCGCCCGGTTCTAATGCCATGCAGCTCTTTTTTAAACGCTGCCAATACTTTTTCACAAGCATTATGATGTTGATTTATTATGTTGTTACTATCCATAACATTACGGATTATTTGATAGCTGCCTGAACTTCAGCCGCAAAATCAGTGGTTTGCTTTTCAATACCTTCGCCAACTTCAAAACGCAGAAAACGTTTTAAGACAATCTTTTCGCCAACCTTAGCGCTTAAATCGTTAATTAAATCTTTAATTGTTTTTTTAGCCTCAGGGTTAATAGCCTCTAGTTGTTCTAACAAACAAACATCACCATAGAATTTTTCCAACTTACCCGGCAAAATCTTATCTGCCATTTTTTGCTGTTGTGGATTGAGCTGTGACAAAGCGATTTCTTTTTCTTTTTCAATAACCTGATTTGGCACGTCCTCACGTGACAAATATTTGGGATTTGCCCAAGCAATGTGCATAGCAATCGCACGAGCTAAGCCGGTAAAATCTTCGCCTTTAGCCACAAAATCTGTCTCTGAATTTAATTCCAACATGACCCCAATTTTACTACCAGCGTGAATATAAGAATAAACAATTCCCTCAGAGGCGACCTTGCCTGCACGTTTGGTAACATTTTTCAAGCCCTTTTTGCGCAAAAATTCAATAGCTTTATCTGCATCTCCATTTGAATCTGCTAGCGCTGCCTTACAATCCATCATACCTGCGCCAGTTTGATCACGTAATTCTTTGACCATTTGAGCTGTAATTTCTGCCATTTTATTTTGCCTCCTCTGCATCATTATTAGTAGCTTTTTTTCCGCGCTTGCCTTTACTGAATTTTTTAGTAGCGTCTTCACTGTCACCGCCTTTAACTTGAATATCTTCGACTTCTTCAGCTTTGTCGTTCACAGCTAAGCCACGTTCTTTCATAATAGCTCGCCCTTCAGAAACAGCATCGCTAACCGCTGCAGTAAAGATAGCAATTGACCTAGCGCCGTCGTCATTAGCTGGGATTGGATACTCAACAGTATTAGGATCGCAGTTTGTATCAGCTAAAGCTACAATTGGAATATCTAGCTTTTTAGCCTCAGCAATAGCTAGATTCTCACGTTTAATATCGATAACAAAAATCAAATCTGGAGCCCGATACATTTTTTTTATACCGCCTAAACCAGACTCAAGTTTTTCTTTATCTCTTTCCATCATGAGGCGTTCTTTTTTAGTGTATTTCATGCCAGCATATGAAGCGTTTTCGTCAGCTAAAATTGTTTCTAGCTTTTTCATTTGGTCAATACTTTTACGAATAGTTTTAAAATTGGTAATCATGCCGCCCAGCCAGCGATGATTGACGTAATGCACACCGCAACGCTTAGCCTCTAGTTCGACAATATCTTGGGCTTGTTTTTTGGTACCAACAAATAAAATATTGCCACCGTTAGCTGCAATTTCAACTACAGCTTTGCGAGCAATTTCCCAACAAACGAGGGAACGAGGCAAACTTATAATGTGCACTCCATTGCGCACAGAATGGATGAAGGGCGCCATTTTGGGATTCCAGCGGCTGGTTTGGTGTCCGAAATGGACGCCGGCTTGTAATAAAGTTTGCAGATTTATTTCAACCGACTCACGAGCCGGAAGCTCTTCGGCTGGATTTTTTTCTTCTATTTTTTTAGATTGATTGATAACGATTTTTTTCAGGTTTTTCAGACCTTCATTTTTGTCTTTAACTTCCATGATGTTTTTTCCTATTATATAACTCTTGGTTAATCCTATCCTTTTTAATCTGCATTAAGCATTTGAGTATTGCTACCCACCAAGAATTAAAAAGGCGCGTTTAATTAAGGACGGCTCCCTAGCATAGATAGAAATAAAACTCAACCATAAAAAAATGCTATAATTAACTGCAATTATAACTTGTTATGAAAAGGTTCAACCAAGATTTGTTAAAGCGTTTATAAAATCTCGGTGTTTTTTATCTGCTGGCGTTACGCTTATTTCTTATATTAATCTGAAAGCTTTGATAAAAAACTAAAAAAGATAAACTAAAAAAACTCAGGGTAGGGGATGAACGGTTTTAAATCTTTGTAATATCAGCTCCTAAGGCTCGGAGTTTTTTATCAATTTGATAGTATCCTCGTTCAATCTGGTAAATATCAGCAATTTCAGTTTCTTCTTTAGCAACTAAAGCGGCAATTAATAAAGCCATACCTGCCCTGATATCTGGAGAGCTGATATAACCTCCTTTAAGTTTGCAAGGACCATTGACAACAACGCGATGTGGGTCGCAGAGAATAATTGTTGCTCCCATGGCGATTAATTTGTCAGTAAAAAACATGCGGCTTTCATACATTTTCTCAAAGAAAATTAAAGTGCCTTGCGCTTGGGTTGCTGCAACAATGGCGACAGACATTAAATCTGAAGGAAAGGCTGGCCAGGGTTGACTATAAATTGTAGCGACTTGTCCGCTAATATCAGTTTTTATTTTTAGAGGATTAGCTGAGCCGTCTATTATAAACGAATTGTTTTGGTATTCAACGTTAATTCCGATTTTACTAAATGTTTTAAGAATAAACTTAAAGTCATCGAGATTAACATTTTTAATTGTAATATTATTGCTACCAATTGCGCCTAAACAGATGAAACTTCCAACTTCCATAAAGTCAACGCCAATGGTGTGGGTTGTTCCGTGTAAAGAATTGACGCCTTCAATTTCTAA
The DNA here is from genome assembly GCA_031278395.1 of Deltaproteobacteria bacterium. Lineage (GTDB taxonomy): Bacteria > Bdellovibrionota_C > UBA2361 > SZUA-149 > JAITKM01 > JAITKM01. The sequence goes on from JAITKM010000027.1 coordinate 22,343, forward strand.
TCGATTTGAGCCAAGACCACTAATTTTTGCTCCCATGCTATTGAGCATTTTACAAAGTCCAACAACGTGAGGTTCGCAGGCGGCGTTGTAGATTACGGTTTTGCCTTTAGCTTTAACAGAGAGGAGCAGTAAATTTTCTGTTCCTGTAACAGAGGGTTCATCTAAAAAGATATCTGTGCCAATGAGTTCAGTTATGTCACCATCTATAATAGTTGAAAATTTTAAATTTGCGCCGAGCAAGGTTATCCCTTCGAAATGAGTATCTAAACGTCTAGCGCCAATGATATCGCCGCCAGGCAAAGGCAGTTTCACTTTAGAAAAGCGTGATAATAGCGAGCCGAGTAAAAGAATTGTTCCACGTGCTTTTGAGCAAAGAGATTTGTCTGGGATGTAACTATTAAGAGAGCTGCAATCGACTTGAATTGTTTCTTCGTCGAGCCAGACTAGTTTTGCGCCTAGATTAGTTAATACTTCACATTGGATTAGCACATCAACAATTCGTGGAACTCTTTTTAAGATTACAACGTCGTCTGTTAAAACGCATGCTGCTAGGGCAGGTAGCGCTTCGTTTTTGTTACCTGATGGAGTAATTTCTCCTTTTAGTGGGATACCGCCTTTAATTTTAAAATGTGACATTCTTCGATCTCCGGAATATGTAGGTTAAAAACGGAGGGAGAGAGATTCGAACTCACGGTGCTTTTTACAGCACACACGCTTTCCAAGCGTGCACCTTAAACCACTCGGACATCCCTCCAAAAATTATACTTATTAAATCCAGTCAAACAGGGCGCGGCTTATAACATAATGAAAACCTAATGGCAAAATAATATTAACTACATAATGTTTTTATATTTTTTCTGGTATGGGGTTACTTTGTATATTTACTTTGTATAACCTCCCTCTTTTCTCTTTGAGGGAAGAGTTAGTTGCTAAAGTCAGCTGGCGAAGAGAGGTGTATAAAATTTTCACAAACTTCTGTATTTCACAGAGAAAAGAACGGATAAATAAATTTATCTACGAGCTGCGTCCAATTGTCAGGTTTTTGCCAAAATATTCGGTAGAAGTTTGGTAGGGGTAGAAGTTTATAATGTCGTGTGTGGCAATTGAGATATCTCCGTTGCTTGAGGTGGCAAACAATGCGATGTTTTTTGAATTGCTAGCCAAAATTGAGTGGATGCTAATTTTTCCAACAGCAATGAACTCTAAAGTTATATTTTCCAAATTTTTTAACTTTAAAGACTCAATTTCAATTTCTCCTAGACTGACAATAATAATTTTTTGCTCAGATAATTGGCTGAGGCTTAAGCTATTAGCTTGTAGGTTGCCATTAAAATATGAACTATAAGTAATTTCTGTTTCGTGAAATAAACAGGTTCTAATAGATTGATTTTTGTTCTGAGGGGTGGGGTTGTGTAAGGGACAAATTATATTAGGCAGCAGCTTGAGGCTACTCCAATCTGGCAAAAGAAAAAGGTTATTTTCTCTTTTTACTTTTGTTAGCTGTGAATTTTGAACTTGAAATTTAAATATTTTAGTTGCTAGCAAATGGTTAGCTATGGCTGGCGCTGAAACAGATGTTTCTGTAGTAAGAGAGTTAGCTAAAGTCGTCAGCTGCTTTTGAGTTTCAATTTCTGTGTTTAGTTTATAATTTAAAGCTGAGGCAACCGTAATTTGATGATTGAGGACTGTAGTTAACAAAAATAAAATTGTAGCTGTCAATGCAGAAATTGCAATGGCGAAAATTAATGCGCTGCCAGATTCACTACACTTATTTAAGACTACTTGTTTCATAATTAAAAAAATAAATTTAAATATTCACAATTTTGTTTTTTACCAATAATCAAGATTTTTTTATTAAGGCTCTGGCTTGACGCTAAGTTTGGATTTTTCTCAGCTACAAGATTAACTTGCATAATTTTGCCGCAGGCGGACTGAGCTAGAATTTCGGTTGTCCAATAATTAGAATTATAAGCTACTGGATTACTGGAAGCTAAATTATGATCTATGCGTCTTAATGTATTATTCTTGTCCACATAGAGTGTATAGCCTTGAAGTATAGGTAAAATTGCCGTAAAAGATGGGGTGTAGGGAGTAGCTTTTAAGTCGGCAATAGTATTAAGCGTATTGTTTGTTTCAAACATAGAATGCGCCTCAAGTTGAGCCGATAATAAAAAAATTTTGCCCCAGTCACACGTTTCGTTGGTTTCCAAGAATGTCCCAGAGAACTCCCACACTCCATCGAGGCTTACTAGTAGCCAGTACGATAACTTTTGATAAGTTTCGCTAGTTTTGTCTTTGATTAATTCATAGCTTAGGCAGGTTTTTAAAAGGAGCTGATTAATATCTCCAGACTGCTGTAGCACGACTAAGCTTTGGAGTGGATCAAGAAAGATAAAGGAAAATGCGGAGGAGTTTGCCTTTTGAGGATTATTTTTTAAACTAGCATTTAAGTAGCTGGGAGTGTTAGCTGGGTTGATAGGGTCTTGGTGAATTTTGATCGAATTTATTCCGAAGATTGCGCCAGTTTGCGCTAAGCCTTTTTCTATTTCGGCAAGTAGTAGAAGATTTTTTTGTTGGGTGGTTTGTAAGGTTTTTATTTGGAAATAGGCGTTTTTATATTCTTTGATACTAGGCAGGCTAAGGATGGCAATTAGTGCTAGTAAAGCAATTGAGAAGAGTAGCTCAATGATTGTGAAACCGGAATTTGAAAGATAAAATTTTTGCATATTTATAAATTATCGAGAAAGGGTTTGATGACATATGAATATACTTTTTGTTTTTCAACGGTTTTGATTTCAATTGTGCAAGTTGTATTAGCTTCTAATTGACACTGAGTTGTTAAGGTTGTGTTATTTTTAAGGGATGGGTTTAAATATTTTATTATTTCGCTATCCGAGTTAGACCAAGTTATTAGGTTTTTAGCTTGGTCTAAGAGATGTATTTGTTCAATTTTGGTTTGGCGAATTATGAAGAGTTTTTGTAGTTCAGCAATTTTGTAAGTGCCGATAGTGAGGGTGACTGTTAGAATTAGGGTAGCAAATAGGGTTTCAATAAGTGTTGCGCCGCGTTGGTTTAGTTTATTCATAACGTCTTGCTCCGTAGAGAGATTGAATAATGGAGCAGCTTTTACCTTGGGTATTACTAAAAATAACTGTACCATTATTAGCTGTGGTTGTATTAGAAGTAGAATTTTTAAAAACAATGGATTGTTTTTTGTTATTGATTCCAGAAAATTTGGCGGAGCTTATTTTTATTTTGGGTGGCAAGTTATAGGTTCTTGGCTGATTGTTAGGGGGTTTGCTGATAAGTATTAAGTTTTTGTTTGTGTCAAAATTTATTTCAATCTCTTGTTGTTTTAAGCGACTTTCGAGATAGATAGTATCTAAAAAGGAATTAAAGTTTTGGCAGAAACTAAGAATATTTTGAGCAGTTACGTTGTTAAATTGTCCTAGTCCGCCAATTAATAGAATCCCAAAAATTGCAATGCTGATTAAAAGTTCAATTAATGAAAAGCCTTTCATAGTTTTGGTTTTATTTTTTTGTTACAGTTTTTGGTCTTTTATAATTTTGCTTTATTTGGGCTATTTGAATCCGCCAGCCCTATCGTGCGCTGCATAAAATGTTTTCATAGTAAAATTATCTAATTATAAAGTAATCTGGTAATTTCTGGTGTTATTTTCATTCTGGTGCAGCCCTGTCATGTATCAAGAAATATCTTATTTATTTTTTCTACTAAAGGAATTCTCAATACCTGCCGTAGTTGTGTCGTAAACTATATATTTGCAAAATATAGGATTGTCCCTACGGTAAAAATTTAATTTTGCAGAGCTACCGTAAAGTTTGCAATGATTATTTTTTCTTTTAAAAAACATTATATTAATTATTCAAAATAAAAATGGAATATTGTGTATGACAGATATAGTAACAAAACCAGCTCCGAATAACAAAACTAATGACCCTACTAAGCAGAACCAACAAGATAAACTTAAAGATGCTACTCTGCCACCAATCGAAGAAAAGCTGTCACCAATCGAAGAAAAGCTAATCCATCCTGAGCAAGACCTACTCAATAAAATGTTGTTATCTGCTGCTGCTATGAATAATAAAAATAGTGTTGAGAGCATGATCGATAATGGTGCTGATGTAGATACTAGGGATGATAAAGGTAACACGCCGCTGATGCTCGCTGCTAAGAATGGAAATGTAGAGATTGTTAAGCTTTTGATTGATAAATATGGTGCTGATGTAAATGCTATGAATAATAATGGTGACACGCCGCTGATACTCGCTGCTATGAATAATAATGTTGACACGCCGCTGATGCTCATTGCTGAGAATAGAAATGCAGAGGTTGTTAAGCTTTTGATCGATAGATATGGTGCTGATGTAGATACTAGGGATACGCTGCTGCTGCTCGCTGCTAAGAATGGAAATGTAGAGATTGTTAAGCTTTTGATTGATAAATATGGTGCTGATGTAAATGCTAGGGATAATAATGGTTACACGCCGCTGATGTGCGCTGCTAAGAATGGAAATGCAGAGGTTGTTAAGCTTTTGATTAATAAATATGGTGCTGATGTAAATGCTAGGGATAATAATGGTTACACGCCGCTGATGTGCGCTGCTGAGAATGGAAATGCAGAGCTTGTTAAGCTTTTGATCGATAAGGGTGCTGATGTAAATGTTAGTGACAATTGTGGTTACACGCCGCTGATGTTCGCTGCTTGGAAGGGAAATGTAAAGATTGTTAAGCTTTTGATCAATAAGGGTGCTGATGTAAATACTAGGGAGAATTATGATAACACGCCGCTGATGCTCGCTGCTGAGTATAACCATGCAGAGCTTGTTAAGCTTTTGATCGATAAGGGTGCTGATGTAGATACTAGGAATAAGGGTGGTAACACGCCGCTGATGTGCGCTGCTGAGAATGGAAATGCAGAGCTTGTTAAGCTTTTGATCGATAAGGGTGCTGATGTAGATACTAGGAATAATGGTGGTAACACGCTGCTGATGTCCGCTGCTAGGAGGGGAAATACAGAGGTTGTTAATCTTTTAATCGATCACTATGGTGCTGATGTAAATGCTAAGAATAATTATGGTGAAACGCCGCTGATGTGCGCTGCTAAGAATGGAAATGCAGAGCTTGTTAAGCTTTTGATTTATAAGGGTGCTGATGAAAATACTAGGGATAATTATGGTAACACGCCGCTGATGTACGCTGCTGAGAAGGGAAATGCAGAGCTTGTTAAGCTTTTGATCGATAACTGTGGTGCTGATGTAAATGCTAAGAATAAATATGATTACACGCCGCTGATGTGCGCTGCTAAGAATGGACATGCAGAGGTTGTTAAGCTTTTGATTGATAACTATGGTGCTGATGTAAATGCTAGGGATAATTATGGTTACACGCCGCTGATGTGCGCTGCTAATAATGGACATGCAGAGCTTGTTAAGCTTTTGATTGATAACTATGGTGCTGATGTAAATGCTATGAGTAAAGATGGTAAAACGCCGCTGATGTGCGCTGCTGAGAATGGAAATGTAGAGTTTGTTAAGCTTTTGATCGATAACTATGGTGCTGATGTAAATGCTAGGGATAATTATGGTTACACGCCGCTGATGTGCGCTGCTTGGAATGGACATGTAGAGGTTGTTAAGCTTTTGCTCGATAAATATGGTGCTGATGTAAATGCTAAGAATAATGATGGTTACACGCCGCTGATGTTCGCTGCTAATAATGGACATGCAGAGCTTGTTAAGTTTTTGCTCGATAACTATATTGTTGATGTAGATGCTATGAGTAAAGATGGTGAAACGCCGCTGATGTTCGCTGCTGAGAATGGAGATGCAGAGGTTGTTAAGTTTTTGCTCGATAGTGGTGCTAATGTAAATGTTGCTGATAATAATGGTGACACGCCGCTGATGCGCGCTATTTCCTTATGGAGGGTAGATATAGTTAGATTGTTGGCAAGTAATGGTGCGGATCCATATTTTTCACGTGACTCTCAAGGGAAGTCAGCAATGGATATATTATCTGACGCGATGGTGGGTAGAGATTCTAAAGACATAATTAATATGTATAGAGCACTAGTTGGGAAAAAAGAAGAAAATTTTGACGATTTGCTCATTCCTATGAAGCACAAATAGTTTACTGGATGGCTTACTATAACCATCCCGCATAGCAGGCTCTCCTTTGCCCGCGGTACTATTTATTTTATATTGACATAAAGTAAATACCGCCTTGTTTTTAATACCTATGTAATACAAATAAATGCGATGAATCCTGATTTGGTTTTCCTCTTGTGCGTGGTTCTTTAAATCAACGGCTATCGTTAAAGATGTAAAAAAATAAAAAACTTGTTAAAAAAATATATAGCAACACTGCAAAAATTATATTCTCTATACTCATCAGGGGGATGGGCACATTTCTGGCAATAATCTCTGGGATAGCGTCGTGAGTTATCAGAGCCTACTCTCTCTAGCGCTATACGTCCGCGGACTAGCGCCAGTCTTAACCGCTAGGCGCAAAATAAAGCCAGAAATAAAAGTAACTTTCAATCCGTTTTTTATAATATATTGATTTTACTTGATAAATAAAATCAAATATAACTTTTATAATCTAACGTTTTA